>JAGLYK010000023.1 GCA_023132255.1 Candidatus Pacearchaeota archaeon | reverse complement strand
ATTGCAATTAGTTCTCCTCCTCTGATTCCGATTTCCTTCATCCTGCTCAAAGAATTTCCCCCTCCGCCTCCAATACCAATAACCTTAATCTTGGCAGACTGCTTTTTCAAAAGTTCTGCAAGCTCCTGGTCAACCTCTCTTAATTCCTGGGACAAGCTGGACATGGAATTTTCCTCTTGATAAATTTCTTCCATCATTAAAAAAAGAATAAATGGTTTATAAGAATTATTGTGATTTTCAGTTATCTTTTTATATACTTATTTCTAATAAAAAATATGAATAAAACACTTTATTTTTCTCCACAACTCCTCATGCCTATTTTTTATGAAACCCACTTCCCTTTGCTTTATTTTTTCTTCGCTCAATCCTAAAATTCCGTAAATAAATAACTTAAATCCCTGGTGTGTTTTTACATTTTCAATTTTCACCCCCCTTGGGAATTTCCCATCTCTTTTTGCTTTTTTTATAATTTCTTTATACTCTTTGAAATGAAGCGGGAATGTGTCAAATCCAATCCTCTCTCCTTTTTGGAGACAATGTTCCCGAGATATAAAATGTCTTCTTCGCTATCTCGCCCTTGAAGCATGACTATTTTATCAACACTTCTTTCTTTTAATTCTTTTATAGCTCTTTTTTTCCTATCTTTTTTCAATTCTCCTTTTGATCCCCCTGGAATTGCCAGATAATCTAACTTCTTTTTTCTAAACATTATTTTATATTGTTTTTTAAGTATAAAAATTATTTGTCTGAAAAATATCTTGAGAAATTAAAGGAATTGGTTCATAAGTTTATTTGATTATTTTTTTCTTTTCAACTTCTTTTCTATTTCCTTAAATTTCTTTTTGTTGTTTATATCAAAAACCCATTCTAAAAAAAGAATTGCAGGAAACACAATAAAAAGTGTTAAAATTAATCCTTCAAAAGTTAGCCTTTTTATTTGAGAAAAATCCAAGTCCATAAATATTCCATGAATTATCAACGCTATTGAAATTAAAACAGAAAATACAAATAAAATTAAAATTTGTTTTTTAAGGAATGGTGAGGATTTCATGGATTAATTAAAGAACATTAATTTAATAATTTATCTAATTTCTTAAAAAGCTTTTTCATATTTGGATTTTTTCCATCAATAATCAAATCGTATTTTGCGTTTTTGCCAAAGTCATTATAATCTGCAACCCACTTTTCCATTGACTTGCGCAATTTATCTACATCTATTTCTTCCCTGTTTACAATTCTCTCAATCGCTTCTTTACCTAAAATATCCATCCTTATAATAAAATATTTTAAATTATTTAACTTGCAAACTTCGAAAAATCTTTTATATTCCCTATCAAGACTTTTGTCCAAAATTATTCGCTTATTTTCAAAAGGAATATTTGCGAGTAAATTGAAAGTGTAATCCTGTAGTAATTCTTCTGTTTGGTCTGGGTTATTTGTTAGATTTAATTCGTTAATAATATCCCGAATATTTCTGCTACTTATTATCACTCCATTGTATCTCTTTTCTAGTTTTTCTGAAAGAGATGTTTTTCCTGCTCCTGGAATTCCTGAAAAAGCAATTATCAATGGTCTATTTTCATTAGTAGTATTTCTAAGTTGAGGAATAAATTCTTTACTAATCTTCTCAAAAATTTCGTTATTATTTCTTATCATTTTTTTCTTTAATTTCTTCCTTCTTAACTTTCTCCTCAACTTCCTTAACCTCCAGCTCCAAATTAAAAATTTCTTTAAACTTCTCCTTGAACATTTCAACAAACTTGAGCATTGGCTTTTCTACCTCAAGGATTAATTTCTTATTTTCTATTTTAAATTTAAAATCTTTTCTAAATAAAAATTCGTTAAATGCTTTTATTTTTTCATTTGTGTCTTCAACTTTTCTTAAAACTTTTATTTCATAGACAATGTCTTTTCCTGCCAGGGGATTGTTGAAGTCAACCATGACTCTTCCTCCTGAAACTGTGAGAATTTTTGCCATTCTATTGTCAAAGTTGAACATGACTCCCGGGACAGGATTAATTTTGTGCTGCTGAAAAACTTTCATCGGAATCATCTGCACGAGCCTAGACTCCCTGTTTCCAAAAGCTTTTTCCGGCGAGAGCTCAATTGTGTATTTCCCAATTTCTTTTCCAATTAAAAAATCATCCACGCCTTTGAGAAACATGCCTTCTCCCAAACAAAAAACAAGAGGTTTTGGAGTTGTGTTTAGTTTTACCTTTTCAATATCTTCTTTAATATTTGAGTCAAAAATTTCTCCATTCTTGATTTTTCCTGTGAATTCTATTTCAATGAAATCTTTTTTCTTTAAACCCATCTTATTATTTTAGTGAAAATATTTATAAATGTATTTCTTTTTGAGTTATCATGGTTTTAAAAATAATTAATGCTACAGAGGCGAGAGTCGGGACCAATATTTTGATTGATGCCAAGCCGTTTATTGTTAAGAAAATTGATATAAGCAAAACAGGGAAGCACGGACATGCCAAGGCAAGAATCGAGGCTGTTGGAATTCTCGACCGGAATAAGAAAGTTTTTGTTGTGCCAGGGCATGACAGACTTGAAGTTCCGCTTGTTGATAAAAGAAAAGCGCAGGTTCTTTCAAAAGCAGACAAAAAAGCAAGTGTCATGGATTTGGAAACTTTTGAAACACTGGAAATTGATTGTCCTGACGCGGAAGTTTTTAATTCATTGGAAGAAAGTGGAAGTTGTGAGTATTGGGATATTGAAGGTGTAAAGATAATTAAAAGGAAACTCTAATGAGTTTTCATTCATTAAATTTATAAACAAATTAAACAAAAGGAAATTGTAAAAATGGCAAAAATACTGGAAGCACAAAACAGATTATTTAAGAATATTTTTGTATGCAAGAAATGCAAAGCTAAAATCAGGGCAGACCCTCAAAAAATTTTAAAGGGAAAAGTAAGGTGCAGGAAATGCAAGAAAAGTGCATTCAGGCCTTTGAAAAAGAAATAGGTTTTTAAACAATCTTCTTTAATAATTAATAGAGGATAAAATGAATTTAATTATTTGCGATATTTTTTTATTAGTCTTATTTGCGATATTTGTTTCTGTTTTTCTTTATCAAAAGAAAAAGAATTTGAAACAAGAAGGGATTTTATTTTTGTATAAAACTAAATGGGGCATAAAATTAATTAATTATATTGGGGAGAAGTATAAAAGGACTTTGAATTTTTTAAGTTATATCTCAATAGGTTTGGGTTATGTTTTAATGGCAGGCATGCTTTTTATGCTGTTTCAGACTGTTTATCTTTATCTGACTACTTCTATTTCACAGGTGATTAAAGTTCCGCCAGTAGCTCCGCTTATTCCTTATTTCCCAAAATTGTTCGGGTTGCAAAGTTTGTTCCCTCCGTTTTATTTTATTTATTTTATTGTTGCACTTTTGATTGTTGCAACAGTTCATGAATTCTCGCATGGGATTTTTGCAAGAAAATCTAATATAAAAATAAAGTCCACAGGATTTGCGTTTTTCAAATATTTCCCTGCTTTTTTCGGGGCGTTTGTAGAGCAGGACGAAAAGCAGATGGAGAAAGCTAAAAAGTTTGACCAGATGAGTGTGCTGTCTGCAGGAGTTTTCGCGAATGTTGTTGTTGCGATTTTATTTTATGTAATCCTCTTTGGATTTTTTTCTTTTGCCTTTACAGCATCGGGAATTACATTTAATACCTATGCTTATGAAGTTCTTCCAGTAGCAAGTATTACTGCTGTAAATGGAGTTATATTAAATAACCCTTCTATCGAGAAATTCGCAAGTCAGTTAAAGGAAAATGAAACCTTTAATGAAATATATGTTGAAGAAAAAAATTATGTTGGGGTGAAAAGTATAGGGGCCATTAAAATAGATGGCCAAGAAGTATCTGTTGCCGCATTATATTATGATGCACCTGCAATAAATTCTAATTTGAGCGAAATAATTAGTGAGATTAATGGTGTCAACATTGATAGTATTGAAAAATTGCAGAAAGAGCTGGAAAGATATTCCCCTGGAGAAGAGATAGAAATCAAGACTATTGAAGATGACCAGGTTTCTGTTAAAGAGATAGTTCTTGGGGAAAATCCTGAAAATGCAGAATCTGCCTGGTTAGGGATTGGTTTTGTAAATTCTAAGCCAGGTGTCTTGAATAAAATTCTCGGTTTTTTTCCTTCTTATAAAAAGGCAAATATTTATTATGAGCCTGCTAATGATTTAAGTGTTTTTGTCAAAGATTTTTTATGGTGGGTATTTGTGATTAATCTTCTTGTGGCATTGTTTAACATGCTTCCAGTAGGAATCCTCGACGGGGGCAGGTTTTTTTACCTGACAATTTTGGGAATCACAAACTCTGAGAAAGTTGCTAAAAGAGGATTTAAAATTATGACTCAATTAATTTTACTTGCATTTATTGCACTTATGATAAAATGGGCATTTAGTTTTTTTTAGGGACCTAATTCAAATTATAGAAACCTAATAATTCTTTGTTTCTCTCTCCATTCGCCCTAAAAAGAAATTCCTCCCTATATTGTTCAGGAACTTGGTTTAAGTGCATCCTAAGAATTTTATGCTGGTCTGAATTTGTTCCAGGAAAAGAACTCTTCCCGAAATAAAAAAAATCAAATTTATCTTCCTCGGAAGAAAGAATGGGAAGATCATATTTCTTGGATAATCTGGCTAATCTTTCTAGCTCTTTTTTTGTTAATCTTCTATCAGAAAAAGACTGGACATCTCTAAAAAGAGGATGATTATCCCCTCTAATATTTCTTAAACTATCAAAGACTGACTGAACATGGACAAATTTGGTGTATAAATCAGTTAGAAAATCGTAATCTTTCTGAACCATTCCTTCAGGAGAGTCTTCTCTTAATCCTAAATTCCTTTTATATAGAGGTTTAAGAATCTTTTCAATTTCACTTTTGTGCATATTGATTCAATAGCAAACTTATTTAAAAAGATTTGTTTCTTACAAACTATATTTTAAGACATTAAATCCTATTAAAATGATTCCAGAGAAACTTAAAAAAATTTTAAGAAAACAACATTATGAACTTGTTGGGAAACACTCTGCAGTGCAGATTTGCCGTTGGACTAAGAAATCTTTGAGAGATGAGGGAGTTTGTTACAAGGAGCAATTCTATGGGATTAAGGCGCATTTGTGTTGCCAGATGACTCCTGCTGTGATGTGGTGTCCGAATAAGTGCATTCATTGCTGGCGTGCAATTGAGTTGACTCTTGGAGAAAAACTTAAAGGTAAAATTGATTCACCAAAAGAAATTATTGACGGGTGCATTAAAGCCCAGAGAAAATTATTGCAGGGTTTTAAGAAACTTCCAAATGCACCTAAAAAACAATTAAGTAAAGCAAACATGAAGAAATGGGAAGAGGCACAGGAGCCAATGCAGTTTGCGATTTCACTTTCAGGTGAGCCGACTGTTTATGAAAAAATTGGGGATTTAATTGAGGAACTTAGAAAAAGAGGAAAGACAAGTTTTCTTGTTAGTAATGGACTTTATCCTGAAAAACTTAAAGAAATTGAAAAGAAAAATCAGTTGCCGACGCAGTTATATATTTCTGTGAATACTTCAAATAAAAGAATGTATAAAAAATTTCATAGAAGTTGCAAAAAAAATGCCTGGGAAAAATTAAACGAAACTTTGGAATTTTTGCCTGAGTTAAAAGGAAAAACCCGGACAGTGTTTAGAATGAATTTGGTTAAGGATTTAAATATGATTGAGCCAGAAAATTACGCGAAGTTGATTAAAAAATCAAAACCAATGTTTGTTGAAATTAAAGGATTTATGAGTGTTGGTTTTGCAAGGCAGAGATTAGGTTATGATAAAATGCCAACTCATGAGGAAATGAAAGATTTTTCAAAAAAACTTGTTAAAGAATTAAATTCAATTGGAGAAAATTATAAAATTCTTGGTGAGAAAATTGAAAGTCGGGTTTTAGTTTTAGGGAAGGATAAAAGAGAGTTGAAAATAAAAAAAATTTTAATTAAATACACTATAAAATAAAATGCCGCAGACATATTTCAAACATAAGACAGTTCCTTTGACTGAAGAGGAAATTAAGGGAAAGTACAAAGAAATTAAAGAAGAACTGCTGGAGGTTTTGGATTGGAAAAAAGAAGAAGAGAGTAAACTTGTTGATGCTAAATCTTCTCCTCAAAAAAAAGCCGCGGCTAAGAGGGCTTTAAAAAAAGTTGCGAGAAGAATTGATACTGTTCAGGGTCAGATAATTTATTGGGGTCTTCGGGTAAAAGGCGAGAGTCATTTTAAAGCAAGTATTGAGAAAAATGAATATTGGGCGAAGTGTGGGGAGAAGAAAGTTGGGGATTAAAGAGGGTTGGGTTTTGGGAGTTGGAGTTTGGGGATTAAAAGAGTTTTAAAAATTAGTTCATAAAAAACATTTTCAAGAAAGTTTTCATCTAATTGTTTTCCTAATCTATCATAAACTTTAATTTTTCCTTGTATTCCTTGATAAAGTAAATTTAAAAAATCTGTTTCTTTATTTAAACTTGGAGTTTTGTTTCAGGAGGTAACGAATGATGCTGCTGCCAAATTTCGGTTGTCAATGAATTCTTCTTCAAGAGAATCTTTTGATGTATTTTTTAAGCTTAAATCTAAATCTTTTGCAACTTTTTCAATTGCTGAATCATAAGTTAATCTTGCGGAATCAACTGAAGATTTGTATTTTTCATATTCTCTAAAAACTTCTTTTATTAAAATCCGCTTACTTCTATCTAATTCTTCTATTTGTTTAGTTTTAGTTTCTAAATCTTTTCTACGAGTATATTTATCTGGATTTAAAAATCCCATATATTCATCACTTACTTCTATAATTGGTGTCATATTCTTTTTAGAAATTTATAGTTTATAAACTTTCCTATCCTGTTACTTTTTAAAAATAGTTACAATCCTACAAATCAATAACACCCTCTTTTGTCAATGCAGCAAATCTGATTCCAACTGGCAGATTAATCAGAGCAGAAATCAAAGCCATGTGTTGTTTGCCGTCGCCAGATGCGATTGTGAGTGCAACTTCTGTTCCTGAGAATTTTCCCTTTAATTTTGATTTTAAATCCTGCTGAAGGTCTTTTATTTTCTGGCTTAAATCAATTCTGACAAATTCAAATTGTTTCTCATGCTTAAAATCTTTTGCAAAATCCCCTCCGATGATTACAATCTTGTCCCATTCTCCATGTGTCATCAATCCTGCAACTTGCGCCCATGTTCCTTTTCCTGTTGAGAGTAATGCTACTAATTCCATATCAAAAGAACCGATTAATAATATTTAAAGATTATTGTGTTGAGAAAGTTTTATAAATGATTAATTTTTTAAAATCTTACCGATTGAACCATATCGTCGCAGGATATTTTCTATGTCTGTGGCGCGTAATATGGGAGGTAATTGAAAGATGGAACTTAGAGTGAAATCAAAGATTTCCCACTCATTCGTATCCAAGAGGAATCCAAATGAAAGAACAATTACAAAAAGCTTTGTCTGAATTAAGAAAGGACAAGGAGAGAAAGTTTGACCAGACAGTGGACTTAATTGTGAATTTGCAGAAATTTGATGTGAAGAAAAATCAGGTTAATATTTTTGTTAATGTTCCTCATAAAATTAAGGACAAGAAAATTGCGGGTTTTTTAGAGGTTAAAAATTCTAATGTTGAGACAATTACTCAGGCAGAATTTAAGAGTTATAAAGATAAAAAGAAATTGAAAAATCTCGTGAAGAAGTTTGATTTTTTTATTGCACAGGCTAGTTTGATGCCAAAGGTTGCGACGACTTTTGGGAGGGTTTTGGGTCCTGCCGGGAAAATGCCTTCTCCCCAGCTCGGAATTATTTTGAATGCTGACGACAAAACAATTGAAGAATTAAAAAAGAAAATTAACAACAGTATAAAAATTCGGACAAAAGAAGCAAGTATTAAACTTGCTGTTGGAAAGCAGAGTATGAAAGATGAGGATTTGATTGAAAATATCATGACAATTTATAACGCGATTTTGGGGGCGTTGCCGAGAGAAAAAGAAAATGTGAAAAATATTGAGTTGAAATTCACTATGACTAAACCAAGGAAAATAAATGTAAGATAAAATGAGACGTAAAGTAAAACAATTGAAATTAAAAGAAAAACGTGAAAAAAGAACAGAATCAGTTAAAGGTAAAAAGAAACAAAAATATAAAAAAATGGTTGAGAAAGATGAACTTGGAAGTACTGATTTAAAGAAATATAGAATAAGATACCCTATTGTTAAGGAACATTTCCCAAATTTATCAATAATTTCTCCTGATGACTATCATGGAAAACTACCAACAAGAACCGACTACACACAACTAAATATTTGCTATAATAGGATAAAATGAAAAGAGAAAACCCAATTCCCAATCAAAAAATTAAATCAGTTGAAGAACTTTCTGAGTTAATAAAAAATAAAAAAACTATTTTGATTGCGTCAATAAAAAATATCCCGGCTTCGCAGTTTCAGGAAATTGGGAAAAAGTTAAGGGGCAAGGCAATTGTTAAAGTTTTGAAAAAGAGTTTGATATTCAGGGCTATTGATTCTGCTGGAAACGAAGCTGTTAAAAAATTGCAGGAGCATGTGGTGGATAGCGTCGCTGTTTTATTTTCGGACTTGGATAGTTTTGAACTTGCTTCTGAATTAGAGGAAAGCAAAAGTCCTGCAAAGGCGAAAGCAGGGCAGGAGGCACCTGAAGATATTGAAATTCCAGAAGGGCCGACAGATTTGGTTCCAGGACCTGCAGTAAGTGAACTTGGTGCATTGGGGATTCAGATTAAAATTGAGAAAGGAAAGATTCATATTAAAAATGCAAAAGTAATTGCCAAGCAAGGCGAGAAGATTTCACAAGGTGCTGCTGCCTTAATGAGTAAGTTGGATATTAAGCCGTTTTCAATTGGGTTTATTC
>JAGLYK010000022.1 GCA_023132255.1 Candidatus Pacearchaeota archaeon | reverse complement strand
AAACCAGTTAAAACAAAGCCGAAAGTGAAGAGAGATTATGCTGTTGTTAATGCTAAAAGTCTGCCGATATCTGCCAAGCATTCTGTTGCGATTTGCAGGTTTATTAAAAACAAGAAAATTGAAAAGGCAATAGAAATTTTGGAGGATGTTCTTGTTCAGAAAAAAGCAGTTCCGATGAAGGGAGAGATTCCTCATAGAAAAGGTGCTATGATGTCAGGGAGATATCCTCAAAAAGCTGTTGCACATTTTATTAAATTGCTAAAGAACCTTGAAGCAAATGCTATTGTAAATGAACTGGATGAGCCAGTGATTGTTGAAGCAATTGCAAATCTTGCTCAGAGACCTTATGGAAGATTTGGCAAAACAAAAAAGAAAAGAACTCATGTTAAAATTAAATGTGTGGAGAAGAAAAAATAAAATGGAATTACAACCACCAGAGAGAATAAAAAGTTTAGAAGAATTAAGAAAAAAAGGTCCTAGAACTAGAGTAATAATGAGTGTAATAGGAGATTCAAATTACAAACTAACAAGGATTTTTGCAAGAGAATATAAACATTCTATGGGGCAAGTATTCTCATTTGTAAGACAATTAGAAGAAAATAAAATTCATAATACTGACATACTTGAGCAAGGGATGGAATTCAATGAAGGAGGGATAATTGAATATAATTTAGAATTAACGAGAGGAATTATTTATGAAGAAAATAATAAATATTTTCCAAAAGCAAAAGAATTACTAATAAATAAGGGAATGTGGGATGAAAAAATAAGACAATGAAAGAACAAAACACTGTTCAGCTTAAGAAAGAAGAGTTTGCAATTAGAACAGGCATTAAAAAATTGCTTGGAAAGGGAAAGATAAGCAAAGTTAGGATAGAATACACACCTGTTGGCGAGAAGATAATTATTGCGACGCATAAACCGGGTTTGGTTATTGGCAGGAAAGGTGAAAGAATTGAAGAGATGACGAAACTTTTGAAAACTAAATTCAAACTTGAGAATCCTTATATAGAAATTGAGGAGGTTACAAGACCTGAGTTTGATGCGCAGATTATGGCGGACGAGATTGCGTTGAGTCTGGAAAGATTTGGACCTTTGAAGTTTAAGGTTACTGCATATAGAACATTGCAGAGAATCATCAAGGCTGGTGCAAAGGGTGTGGAAATAAGATTGAACGGAAAGCTCCCAGGAAAAAGAGCAAAACAATGGAGATTCGCAGAAGGATATTTGAAAAAAACAGGGGAGCCTGCAAAACTGGTTGACAAGGCTCAGGCAAAAGCAGAAACAAAACCAGGAACTGTGGGGGTTAAAGTCAGCATACTTTCGCCTGATGTGATATTAAAAGACCAGATCATCATTGATGATGCACTTATTAAAACATTAAAGGAGAATTCAGTTGAACCCGACGAGGTAATAGAAAAGATTAAGAAAACTAAAAAAATAGCACCTCCTGGTGTACCCCAAAGTACTGCATTACGGGGCAAGAAAAAAGTAAATAAAATAGTTAAAAAGACCAAGGAGAAGAAATAAAATGGCGACTTTAAAATACAAAGAAATTGAAAAATTAAGTAAAACAGAACGAAATAAGAAACTGAAAGAATTGAAACTGGAGTTAGTTAAATCAAAGGTAAATGTTTCAAAGACAGGAAGTGCAAAAGTGAAGGCGATTAAGAAAATAATTGCGAGGATACTCACGCTCAACAACTTGGAAAATAAACAGGGAGTTGAAGAAAAATAAATATGGAAATATGTCCAAAGTGCGGCTTGCCTGAGCAAGCTTGTGTGTGCGAGCAGATTGTGAAAAGTTCGCAGAAGATAAAAATAACAACAGACAGAAAGCGATACGGAAAAATCGTGACTGTTGTTACAGGGTTCGAAAGTGGAATCAATGTAAAGAAAATCGCAAAGGCTCTGAAAAATGAGCTGGCTTGCGGCGGAACTTACAAAGACAACATAATTGAACTCCAGGGAGACCACAGGAAAAAGATAAAGGAACTGCTGGTCAAGATTGGGTTTGAAGAAAGTTCCATTAGTGAATAGGAACATTCATTCGTCTGTCGAGGACGTCAAACGAAGGAAGACTCAATATCCGAGTAAACACACAAGACAAATAGATGTAAAAAAATAAAATGAAAGAAGCAAAAGTAGAGAAAAAAGTGGGCTGGAGTAAAACTCCAACCTCGTCCGTCGAGGACGTCAAACGAAAAGAAGCAAAAGTAGTTGAAACTATGTGCAGGGATAAGGATTGCCATGTTCATGGAAACTTGAAAGTTCGGGGCAGAACCTTTGAAGGAAAAGTGATTAAGAAATTCCATAAGAGGATTGCAATTGAATTTGAAAGAATGATTTATGTGAGGAAATATGAAAGATACAAAAAGTCTAGAACAAAAATTCATGCGCGGCTTCCGGTTTGCATGGAAAAGGAAATCAATGTTGGAGACTTGATAAAAGTTCAGGAATGCAGACCTTTGAGCAAGATTATACATTTTGTAGTTATTGAGAAAATTAAATCTGGAGGAGAAGGGAAATGAAGAAAGCAATATTAATGTGTGGCAGGGAACAAGATAATGATTTTTATCAAATATTAATTGGAAATAAACTTAATTCCGCCCAATACAATAAATTAAAGGGAAATTATCAAAATTTCTTAGAGGGGTTAGGAAAAGAATACGCAGATAAAATTATTTCATCTAATGAAGCATTAGAATTAGGAATTTCCAATGGATGGAAATTGGACACAACATCAGGACAAACAATTAAAATAAATAAATTAGATAGTAAATTGGTGCATGTGTTTTCTAATCAAATTATTAAAAATTTAGAAGAAATTACAAAAGGAGGAGTAGCAATGTTAATACCTACTACTATTCTAAACTAAAATGAAACCAGTATCAGCAAAGCCAACAAGAGCATTTAATATTGGGGCGAGAATGATTTCGTCTGATAATAGCGGTGCGAAGATTGTGAAGATTGTTGGAATTAAAAAAGGGAAGAGCAAGAAGGCGCGGCAGGGTTATGCGAAAATCGGGGACTGGGTTAAGGTTGCTGTGAAAAAAGGTGTGCCTGATATGAAGGGGAAAGTTTTTGACGCGGTGATTATAAGACAAAAAAAATCTTACAGACGATTAAATGGAGAGAGAATTGCATTTGAAGATAATGCAGTTGCAATATTAAAAGATGAAAAAGGCAATCCAAAAGCTACTCAAATTAAAGGACCAATTGCAAGGGAGGTTTTAGAGCGATGGCCAAGTGTGGCAAAAATCGCAAGTATTGTTGTTTAAAATGAAAAAACAATTCAGCACAAAATGGAAATCTTCGAAACAGCCTCGAAAGCAAAGGAAATATTTAGCTAAAGCTCCGTTGCATCTTAAAAGAAAAATGTTGGGTGCGAATTTGTCAAAGTCGTTGAGAGAAGAACACAAGACAAGAAGTATTGAAGTTATAAAAGGGGACAAGGTTAAAATTATGCGGGGGAAGTTCAAAAAGAAACAGGGAAAGGTTACAGAAGTTAAGACAAAACTTTTGAAGGTTTATATTGAAGGAATTCAGATAAAAAAAACAGATGGTTCAAAAGTCAATGTGGCTCTGAAAGCTTCAAATTTGCAAATTATTGAATTAAATTTAGAAGATAAAAAGCGGATGAAAAGATTAGGAGAAGGGAAGAAAGATATTAAAAAAGAAATAAAGAAAGACAAAGGAGAGAAAAAATGAAAATTCATCTAACTAAATTTAAACGATTGCCTTTCATGCGATTTCCGTCGGATTGCAATAAAAAAACCGCTTAGGTTGTTTTCAAATGACTCATCTAAAAAGACAAAAAATTCCAAAGAGTTGGCCAATACATCGGAAGGGCACAAAGTATGTGGTCACGCCTAATTTTAAAGGGTTGCCAATTTTGATTATATTGCGGGATATTTTAAAGTTGGCTCAGAACCGGAAAGAAGTAAAGAGAGCGCTTCATGCAAAACATATTTTGCTTAATGGAAAAATAGTGAAGGATGAGAAGAATAGTGCTTTGTTGTTTGATGTAATTACTAATGTTCCTGCTAAAGAGAACTACAGAATTGAATTGTCAAATAAAGGGAAATTCAAAATTGAAAAAGTTTCAGAAGTAAGTAAGAAAATAGCAAAAATTCTGAACAAGAAAACATTGAAGGGAAAGAAGACGCAGTTGAACCTGAGCGACGGGAGAAATGTTTTGTCAGAAATTAAATGCAGTGTTGGTGATTCTGTTCTAATTAGTTTTAAAGAAAATAAAATAGAGAAATGTTTAGGGTTGAAAGAAAAAGCAAAGGTTATTGTTATTGCAGGGAAGCATACAGGAGAAACAGGAATTATCAAAAGTATTAAACCGCGAAGAAAAATGGTGGGATTAAATGTTGGTGACAAAGAGATTAATGTTTTAATTAAACAGTTGATGGTGGTAGAATGACAGAAGAAAATATAATGCGAAAAATAAAAATTGAGAAAGTTGTCCTGAGCATAGGCGGAACTGGAGATTATTTGGAAAAAGGAGTTAAGCTTCTTGAAATACTTACTCAAAGAAAACCAGCAAGAATGAAATCAAAGAAAAGAATTCCGTCGTGGAGTGTCAGGCCTAACTTGGAAGTCGGGGCAGTGGTGACAATTAGAAAAAACCCAGAAGATGTTTTGAAAAAAATGCTTGGGGCTATTGAAAATGTTTTGAAGAAAAAGCAAGTCAGCGAGAATAATTTTTCATTTGGAATAAAAGAGTATCTTGAAATTCCTGGTGTTGAATATCAAAGAGATATTGGAATTATGGGGCTTGATGTTACTGTTGTGTTTAAGAGAGCAGGAAGAAGGGTGAAGTTAAGGAAGATTAAAAAAGGCAAAGTCCCAAAAAGGCAGATAATCTCAAAACAAGAAATAATTAAATTTATGGAAGAGAACTTCCAGACGAGGTTTGAGTAAAATGAAAGCAAATATACCAAGTAGGTCCAGAGGAAAATTTCCATTCATCCAAAAAATGTGCGAGGTTATTTTAAATGACAGCAAGTGATTGGAGAAAAATTTTGAAGCAATTAGAGAACAAACCAGAAATAAAGGCAAAATTCTTAAAACATTGCAAGCCAAAGGAAAGGAAAATTGGGATTGCTGTAAAAAAATGCGAGAGATGCGGGAGGTTTGGTGCGCACATAAAATCATACGGATTAAATTTATGCCGACACTGCTTTAGAGAAATAGCAGAAGAAATCGGATTTCAAAAATATAGTTAAAATGTCACAAGATATAGTCGCTGATGCTTTGAATATGATAAGGAATGCAAAGAAGGCAAGAAAAGCAGAGATAAAAATAAAGAGAATTTCGAATTTGCTAATTGAGATTTTGAAAATTATGAAGCAGGAAGGGGCTGTGAAGAAATATAAGATTAACAGCAAGGAGAAAACTATTGAAGTTACAATCGGGGATTTGACAGACTGCAAGGCGATAAAGCCGAGGTTTACTGTTGATAAAACTCAGATTGAAAAATACCGACGGAGATATTTGCCTGCGAGAAATTTAGGGATTATGATTGTCTCGACAAATAAAGGTTTGATGACGCATGAGGAAGCTAAAAAAGAAAAAACAGGAGGATGCCTTGTGGCTTATTTTTATTAAGATGAGTTGGATGACGCCTGATTATATATTAAAAGTACTAAATGAGGGAGAAGAATTCACTGCTAGAGAGATGTATGAAAAGAAAATGGTAGGAGAAAGTATTCCTTCAATAAATAGGCATTTGTTAAAAATGACTAGGCTACAAAAGATTCACAGGAAGTGGGAGGATGGGGCTTATGTTTATTATGGACTGCGGAGGTCAGAATAATTTCAAATGAAAAAAAATTTACAACAAACAATAGAAATTCCTGAGGGAGTTGAAGTTAGTTTGGATGAAGGTAGTGTAACTGTTAAAGGAAAGCAAGGGGAAATTAATCGGAGTTTTGATTTGGGGAAATTGAATTTTGAGAAGAAAGATAATAAAATAATTATTGGGAATAAAAAATCAACAAAGAGGGAAAAGAAAATGATGAATACAATTGCACAGCATATTCGGAATATGATAAAGGGGGTTCAGGAAAAGTTTGAGTATAAATTGAAAGTTTGTTTTAGTCATTTTCCTATGACTGTGAAGCAGGAAGGTAAGAAGATAATTGTTCAGAATTTTTTAGGGGAGAAGGTTCCGAGAGAAATGACTCTTCCTAAAGGGGCTGAAGTTAAAATTGACAAAGCAGAAATAACTGTGACTTCTGTTGACAAGGAATTGGCAGGGCAAACTGCTGCGAATTTTGAAATATTAACGAAGATTGGAGGGCGGGACAAGAGAGTTTTTCAGGATGGAATTTATATTATAAATAAAGCAGGAAGGGAAATGTAAAAATGGTAAAATTCTTAAGACGAACAGGAAGCAGGTTTTCAAAATTAGGAAAAGGCAGAAAGAAAAAACAGAAGTGGAGAAAACCAACAGGCAGGGATAATAAAATGAGGGAAAAACGAAGAGGATATCCTGCTGTTGTGAAAATTGGCTATAAGCAAGATGTAAAAATTCGTGGGGCAGTTAATGAAAAGAATCCTGTGATGATTATGAATGTCAAGGATTTAGCAAAGATTAAAAAAAATGAAATTGGAATTATTGGAAGTGTAGGCAAGAAAAAGAAAATTGAGATTGCACGCCGCCTGGCGTACCCCTCTGTACAGCGTACTGGGGCAAAAATTGCCAAGGAAAAGAAAATAGAAATTTATAATTTAAATACAGGTAAATTTTTGAAGAATGTGGAAAAGAAATTAAGAAAGAACATTAAAGAAGAAAAAGTTGAGAAGAAAACAGAAAAGAAAATTAAAGAAGAAGATATCTCAAAAACCAAGAAAGTAGATAAAGAAAAGATTAAAGTGAAAGAAGAAAATAAAATTAAGGAGAATAAAAAATGAATCTAAAAAATAAAAAATCATTGGCTGTGAAGGTGTTGAAGTTGGGGAGAGAAAGAATTGTTTTTTTGCAGTCGAGACTTGAGGAAATTAAGGACGCGATTACAAAGCAGGATATTCGGGATTTGAAAAAAGAGGGTGCGATAGTTGTGAAAGAAATTAAAGGACGGAAGAAAGTTAAGAAAAAGAAAAAAGTGAGAGGTGTTGGGAAGATTAAGAAAAAGGTTAATAAGCGGAAACAGGAATATGTTAAGATGACTCGGAAGTTGAGGAAGCATGTTGCAGTAAAAAAGAAATCAGGAGAATTGTCAAAAGAAGAAATTAAAGATATTCGGAATAAAATAAGAAACAGGAAGTTTAGCAGTTTGCGAAATTTAAAAGAATATACAGGGGGTTTGAGAAAATAATGGATTTAGAAAAGTTAACTAAATTTTTAGTAAAAGCAAAAAGAGCAACTTATGCTTCTGAAAATAGTAAAGAAGTAAATCCAGAAAGGTCACTTCATAAAGAATTAGAATTTGAAGATGAAGGACTTTGTTATAGAGATAGCTATATCGGATTTTTCCAAGCTTCTGGGATGGAAGAAGTTAGAGGAAGAACTGGTGAAACTTTTTGGACTATGGCATATTCTGGAGGAATGTTAACAGAATTCCAATATAATATTGAATTTGCAAAAGAAACATTCACATTTTTAAAAAAGGCTTTAAGTTTAGTTGAAGAAAATGCTCCATTTAGAGGTCCAGAAAAATTAGAAGTTGGTGATTGGAAATATATAAATAAATTTCAAGGATATATCAGAAGATTTAGTGGTCATGAAAAAATAATATATAAAGGAAAAGAAGTTTTTAATCAAGATTACATAGGGGGTGTAATTATAAAAAAATGAAAACAGTAAAGAAAAGAAGAAGACAAAATAAGACAGATTATTTAGGAAGGTTAAAGTTGCTGAAGAGCGGGAAGCCGAGGGTGGTTTTCAGGAAGACAAACAAATATATTATTGCACAATATGTTACAAGCGAGCAGGCACAGGACAAAGTTGTGTTGGGAGTTACTTCGAAAGATTTGACGAAGCAGGGGTGGAAAAAAGAATTCGGGAGTTTGAAGTCAATTCCTGCAGGGTATTTGACAGGATATTTAATCGGTAAGCAGATTATCAAGAAAAATTTGGAAACGCCAATTGCTGATTTTGGAATGCACAGGGTTTTGCACAAGACAAAAACTTATGCTTTTCTAAAAGGGTTAATTGATTCAGGAATTAAGATAACATGTGAAAAAGGTTTTCCAGATAATGAAAAGATAAAAGCCAAGGTTGATGTTGAAAAAATTAAATTAAAGATTGATAAATTATAATGAAAGAAGAAAAACAAATAAAGAACAAAGAAGATGAATTTGCTGAAAAACCAGAGGATGTTTTGGATGAGAAAGATTTGAAAGAATTAGAAGAAGTAAAAAAGGAAACAGAAAAGAGGGTTAATGGCAAGCCTGAGCATAAAAGACTCACAAGAGAAGAAGCAGAAAAAGAGGCGTTGGCTGGTTGGGAGCCGAAGACAAAACTTGGGCATGAAGTTGACGACGGGAAAGTGAAAAATATTGATGAGATTTTGGACAGCAACAGGAAGATTCTTGAGCCGGAAATTGTTGACAGATTAATTGCTGTTAAATCTGATTTGCTTTTTATCGGGCAGTCAAAAGGAAAGTTTGGCGGGGGGAAGAGAAGAATATGGAGACAGACCCAGAGGAAAACCAAAGAAGGAAATGTGCCTACTTTTTCAACTCTTGCAGTTATTGGCGACGGGGCAGGGCATATTGGTGTTGGCGAGGGAAAATCCAAAGAGACTTTGCCTGCGAGGGACAAGGCAATAAGAAAGGCGAAGCTGAACATCATGAAAATTACACGGGCTTGTGCTGCGTTTGATTGCGCCTGTTCAGAATTACATTCTATTCCGTTTAAGGTTACAGGAAAACAAGGAAGTGTTAGTGTTACTTTGATTCCTGCTCCACAGGGAACTGGTTTGGTTGTCGGGGATGAATTAAAAAAGATATTAAAACTTGCTGGAATTAAAGATGTGTATAGCAGAACATCAGGGAAAAAGAGAACAACATTTAATATGATTAAAGCGTGTATAAAGGCATTGGAGGAGACAAACAGAAAATGAAGATTGCAGTAATACGAATTAAAGCAAATCAACCAAGTAGGTCCATAGGAAGATTTTCATTAACCCTTATCACCAATAAAGGAGGCAACTTCAGATGATTGCGGTGATAAGGATTAAAGGACAGGTTGGAATAAAAAGACCTGTAAAGGAAACTTTGGACAGACTCAGGCTTAGACGAAAATATGTTTGTGTTGTTTTTGAAAATCCTTCAAAGGAAATTTTAGGAATGATAAAGAAAATGAAAGATTTTGTTGCTTTTGGAGAGATAAGTGAAGAAACTTATAAGGAACTTGTTAAGGCAAGGGGACAAAAAAATAAGGAAGGGGAATTAAAGCCATTTTTCAGATTGCATCCGCCGAGAAAGGGAATTGAAAGCAAAAAACATTTTGGAGTTGGAAAAGGAGTTTTAGGAGATAATAAAAAAATGAATGAATTAATTAGGAGGATGTTGTGATGTCTTACACAGGTTATAGTTGGGAATGTGAATGTGGGCATATTGAGTATGGAGAAAATCCTCCAGAAGAGTGTAAAAAATGTGGAAAAATAAATAGCTTTGCTAAACTTCCTGAAGAAATAGTTGATGAAAGAGAAAAAAATGAATGGGAGGAATTAAATAAATGAAATTGAAAAAAAGAAAAAAATCAAGTAGAATGCATGGGAAAAATATGGGAACTCATGGCAGAGGAGCGAGGAAAAAGGCACAGGGTAGTGGGCATAGAGGAGGAAAAGGAATGTCTGGGAGCGGGAAGAGAGCAGACCATAAAAAAACTCTTGTGACAAAATTATACGGGCATAAATATTTTGGGAAACAAGGTGTAACAAGTCGGGGGACAAAAAGAGATAAAGAAAACAGAATTAATCTTCAGCAAATTGAATTGAATTTAGAAAAGTATGGAAAGAAAAATAAGGATAGTTGGGAAATTAATTTGAAAAAATATAAAATTCTTGGAACTGGTGAAGTAAAAACAAAATTAATTATCTATGCTAAATCTGCTTCAAAGTCAGCGATGGAGAAAGTGAAGAAAAGTGGTGGGGAAATTATTTTTAAAAGTCAAACAGAAAAAGATGTGAAATCAAATGGACCTTAAAAAAATATTCAATCTCATTCCGGAAGTTAGAAAACCTTCAGAGAAAAAACTTGATTTTAATACAAAGTTAAAGTGGACACTGATTGTTTTGGGGTCGTTTTTTGTGCTTGCGAATATTTCTCTTTTTGGTCTTTCTGTTAATGCATTAGAAAGATTTGAGTATCTAGCGATAATTCTTGGAACAGATTTTGGGAGCATTATTTCATTAGGTATTGGACCAATTGTAATGGCTTCTATTATTCTGCAGTTGCTTACTGGTTCAGGAATTTTAAATATTGATACCACGACCACAGAAGGAAAGAGATTTTTTCAGGGAATTCAGAAGTTATTGGTTTTCTTTTTCATAGTTTTTGAAGCAATGGTTTATGTTTTAATGCAGGGGCTTCAGGCAGCTGAAGGTTTTACAGGGTTGCTGATATTTCAGTTAATTCTGGGTGGTTTGGCGATTTTTTATATGAGTGAACTCTGTGAAAAATGGGGATTTGGCTCTGGTGTTAGTTTGTTTATAGGAGCAGGTGTTTCATGGAGACTTTTTACAAGTGCATTTCAGTTCATAAATCAAGAAGGAAGAAATTGTTTGCTTGATTTTGAAAACACAGCATGCTCTGGAAAAGTTCTTGTTCTGATTCAGTCTGTAATAAATAAATTTCCAATAGAGTTCACTTCTGCGCTTGCTGCAATTCTGGCTACAGTTGTGATATTCCTGGCTGTTGTCTGGGTGCAGTCTTTGAAGGTTGAGATTCCTTTGTCATATGGACGAATCAGAGGTTATGGTGTTAAGTGGCCGTTGTCGTTTTTTTATGCTTCTGTGATTCCGGTTATTCTGACTGCTGCGTTGATTGCGAATTTGCAATTATTTGGCGGGCTTCTTGAAAATGCCGCGTCCACATGTGTGGAAGGAAGCTGCACTGGCATGGCAAAGTTTGCTTCGTATTTTGGGTTTTTGGGGCACTTTATTGACGGACAGGCAGTTTCAGGACTTGCGTTCTGGGTTGGTTCAACTAATATTCTGGAATTAATTATCAGAGGAGGACTTTTGACAAGGCACTTGATTCAGGGCTTCACTCATGTTTTATTTTTTGCTTTTTTTTGCACAATCTTTTCTATATTCTGGGTTAAAACCTCTGGTATGGATTCTAAAGCACAGGCACATAAAATTGCTTCATCAGGATTGCAGGTTGCCGGTTTTAGGCAGGACGAGAGAATTTTAGAGAGCATACTTGACAGATATATCATGCCCTTGACAGTTATGGGGGGGGCAGCAATAGGGTTGCTTGCTGCATCCACTGATTTACTCGGTGCCCTGGTTTCAGGAACTGCAATATTATTAGTGATTATGATTATGTTCCAGTTCTACCAGAACATTGCACAACAGCATTCAGTTGACATGAATCCTGCACTGCGGAAGTTTATTGGTGGTTAGTTTTATAAATGAGTTTTAATTTAATTTAGAATGAAAAAGGAAGGAAGTTTTAAGCCGATTATTTTTGTAATGCTTGTGTCGTTGGTGATTGCTTTTTACTGGGATAAGCTTGATTTTATTAAAAATTCCGTGCATGCTGTTTTAAACCCGAGTGCCGGGGTGTTGCTGAACTGGGATTTGACTTTTGGAATGCTGATAATTGTTTTTGTTATCGGGCTTGTTACTACAATTATTCAGAAGTACGCGACAGACCAGAAGACACTGAAAGAGCTGAAGGCAGAGCAGAAGATTCTTCAGAAAGAAATGAAGAAATACAAGGAGCATCCTGAGAAGTTGATGGAGCTGCAGAAAAAGCAGTTTGAGTTTTTGCCGAAGACAATGAAGCTGAGCATGAGGGCGATGATTTTTACAGGTGTGCCGTTTATTTTGTTCTTTAGATGGTTCATGGATTTTTTTACTGAAAT
>JAGLYK010000021.1 GCA_023132255.1 Candidatus Pacearchaeota archaeon | reverse complement strand
ATTTTCACAATTGTGTTTAGTTCTGTTTTTAGAAAAGTTTTTGATGTTGTTTAAAATAAAAAGATAAAGCCATTTTTTTATTAGGAAATTATAAATAATAAAGTGTTGGTAATTTTATGTTAGTAGAAATAAAATTTTCCTTTTTTACTCTCTCAATAATTCAGAATATTCCGTCCATAAATCAAACAAACCCATCAAAGTTAAAACATCTGAAGAAGATGTTCTATAATCAAAATTATGTGTTGAATATTTAATGGGTTTGTCAAAATTTGGCTTTGTACCACCACAAGCATCATCTAATGATAACCATTTTCCATCTCCTGCGTTAAGATTAATCTGTCTTAAGAAACAAGTATTATTATGGAAAATGTATGGTTCAAGATTTTTGAAATTCATTAGTTCCTTTGGCAATTCTTGTATTCTTTGATATTTCTCTTTAGATAATTCTGAATTAAACATTTTTTCTGCAAATTCTGAATTAAGCAAAATCCCGAAGTCGTACCCTTGCTGGTAAAGTGCTTGTGGTTGCCAAATAATTTGATTGTTCATATTAATGAAGAATATTCTTTTGTTATTTAAAGATTATTGTAACGGAAAATTTTACTCTTCGCCTTTCAGCCGTCGGGAAACCTAACAAGAATTTAGATAATCCCCAATCTATTAAGTGCGCATCCAACCCAAAGAACCAGAATTAAATATAAAAATACCCAGCCTTTTGTTAAGGGAGCGTGTTTGGAAACAGAAGGCAATTTCTTTTTGTACCATTTAACAAAACCTGGTGAGAACCAAACCACAATGTTTGCACCCAGGCTGTCTAAAAGAAATAAGTAAAAAATTATTGCTTCGAAGTTCACCATCTTATGTTTGAGAGTTTGGAGAAGTTTATAAAAGTTGTGGGGAAAATCTTAAAAAGAGTTTTTTTCTTGTTTGGTTATGGATGAAAAACAGCAAGAGCTTATTTTTAAGCTGGGCATGTATGAACAGCAGATTCAGCAGTTGCAGCAGCAATTGCAGGCAGTAGAGCAGGGTGTGTTTGAGATGACTTTGCTTAGTCAAGGGCTTGGTGAGTTGGTTGGTTCTGTTGACAAGGAAATACTTGCGCCAATTGGAAGGGGAATTTTTTTGAAGACAAAACTTCTTTCTGAGGATTTGACAGTTGATATTGGGAACAAAACATTTGTGAAGAAAACAATTCCTGAAGCACAGGAGATGATTAAGGAGCAGATTAAGAAGTTGGAAGATGTTAAAAGAGAGTTGAATGATAGTTTGGATAAAGTTGGTGGGGAAATGGAGAGGGTTGTTGAAGAGGGGCGAGAGAAAGGAATGAATTAAAAACATATTATTCTTTGGTCAGATAGAAGGGGGTGAAAGTAGATGATAAATTACTGGAATAAAAACAGAAAGAACATGGATTTTTGGGACATTGGTTTGATTAAGTTGTGTATGGTTGTTCTTACTCTTTTTGTAATAACAATCTGGTCGGATGCAATGAACTGGGTGCATTCTGTAAACACGTGGTATTTTTTGATAGCATCCATAATTATTGGTGCAAGACCTTTTTATAGATATTATATAAAATAAAAATAAGAAATTTGTATTGTTAGTTTTTTGGATTTAACAAGAGCAATTGGTATTATCTTTTGTTTTTTAATTTTTGGAAATGGAAAAGTTTTAATATATCTTTAAGTTTATATTTCTATGAAAAATTTTAAACTCTCACCCTCAAGCTTAAACCTAATGAAAGAATGCCCCCGGTGTTTTTGGCTGACTCAGCATAAAATCTGGAAAAGACCTACAGGGATTTTTCCAAGTTTGCCTTCTGGAATGGATAAAATATTAAAAATTCATTTTGATAAATTCATGAGCAGGGGAGAATTGCCTCCAGAGATTAAAGAGTATGGAATAACTAATGGATATAAATTGTTTGATGATAAAAAGCAGCTGGATATTTGGAGAAGTAATTTTAAAGGAATACAATACAAAGACAAGACTTCTGGAATTTTATTAAGAGGAGCAGTAGATAACATTATGCAAAAAGGAAAAAAACTTGTGGTTTTAGATTACAAAACAAGGGGCTATCCTCTAAAAGAAGACACTCATAAACACTATCAATCTCAAATGGATATTTACAATTTCTTGCTAAGAAAAAATGGATATGAAACAGAAGATTATACTTATTTATTATTTTATTATCCTAAAGAAATTACTGATACAGGAGAAATTATATTTGATACTAAATTAATTAAAATGCCAACATCTGCTGAAAGAGGTGAAGAGATATTTAACAAGGCAATTAAGTTGTTAGAGGGAGAGTGTCCTAAAGAAAGTTGTGAGTGGTGTGAGGGGAAGGGAGAGATTGATGAGGTGAAGGAGAAGGTTGGGATTGAGAAGGATTGGAAGGTGGGGTTGAGTGGGAGATAGGTAAATTTAAAATTAAGGAAGTATAAAAATAATTAAGAAAAAATGAAAGATTATATAGATTTTGAAAGCAGATTCAAAGATTTAATTGAAAGGCATAAAGATGATGAATATTATAATGCTGTAAAGGATTATCCAAAGATATTCTCTGTTATAATAGGTATAGCTTCAGATAAAAATTCTGATGGAGTCGTGAAGATGCTTATGAACAGTGCGATTGCTTATTTTGTTTTGGTTGAAGATGTTGTTTCAGAAAAAGAAGGGGGGATAAAAGGGTATCTTGATGACTTTTTTGTGTGCATATCTGCCTTACGGGAATTATTGGAGCATGATAAAAAGCTTGGAAAATTTTTAATAAGCAAACACTGGAATTTAGAAGAAAGATATGAAAATTACATAGCCCAAAAATATTATGAACTCACACAAAGAATTAATTCAAACCTTATCTCGGATATATACTCTTATTCGGGATTAAAATTTATCTCTGAAAGAATACTCGCTGAAAATAATCCAAGAACTTATTCTACTAAAAAAATCAGAGAGCTTGAAAGAAAAATATATTATTTGTTCTTCCTATTTTTAAATCGCCCATTAACTGGGAAAAAAGAGGAAAAAAGAAAATTTGAAAAAGATTTTTTTGGAACAGGGGAATTTATGGAGTTTGCTAAAAAAATAGAACTGCTCTCAAAAACAGATGATGAATTTAACATGGCACATGATAATATAGAAGATATGTTTGATGTAGACAAAAGATTAAAAAAAATTAGGGCAGAGAGGTTGCTCAAATGAGTGGATTAAAGGACTTATCTGATGAAGTGAAAAAAATATATGATTCTGATTCAGAAGATATTGCTTATATTATAAATTTGCTTTTGGAAAAAGCATCAAAATACAATAGAATAGGAAGCTACTTTACTTCAAAATCTTTTATAGCTTTGGCAGAAGGACTAAGTGAATTTATTAAAAATAATGGAAAAATGCGATTGATTATAAACTATGAACTTGAAAAAGAAGATTATGATGAAATAAAAAAAACTTTAGATTACAAAAAGTTGGAAGACAAGATATTTTTGGATATTAATAATCTAAAATCAGAAATTGAATTAAATTCTGCAAAGGTGCTTGGCTGGTTAATTGCTGAGAAAAGGCTTGAGATTAGAGTGGTTACAAATGAATTAACAAAGTTAATGCATATAAAACAAGGAGTAATAGAAGACGATTTTTTCAATAAAGTTGCTTTTACAGGCTCTGCTAACGAAACATACTCTGCTTATGAAAAAAATATAGAGCAAATAACTTTTTTTAAAAGTTGGGAAGAAGGGCAGGAAGAATATGTAGATGAGTTCCTGTTTAAATTTAATCATTTTTGGAATGATTATGGGTTTAAAGCCCGAACATACTCGTTAGCAAAAGCTTTCGAAAAAGGGCTAATTAAAATAAGAGCAAAATCAAAATCAGAACTAAATAAAGCAATCAAGTCAATTTCTGGAAATGAAGTTAAAGGAAAAAAATCAATTATTCCATACTCCTATCAAAAAGAAGCTTTAGCCTCATGGGTTAATAATGGAAACAAAGGAATAATAGAAATGCCAACTGGATGCGGAAAAACAAAAACAGCCTTCTTTTGCTACAAAGAAATTGACAAATTGGGAAATCTTATCACATTTATCTTTGCCCCTACAAGAGCAATATGCGACCAGTGGAAAGAAGAATTTGAAGAAGAGCCGTGCAAAATTTGCAAAATCTATGACAATCCTAAATGGAAATCTTGCCTTAGAAAAGACATTGTTGACTTAAAGCTAAAAACAATTGATAATTTGGTAGTTATAGGAACTTACGCTTTGATTGCTTCAACTTACTTAATTAATCAAATTGAATCCTTGAAGAATTTTAGAAAGTTTTTGATAGCAGATGAAGTTCATTCAACAGGAGCTTTGAAAATATCAGAAGGATTAATTGAAGATTATGATTATAGATTGGGTTTAAGTGCCACTCCAAAAAGATGGCTTGATGATGAAGGAACAAATAAAATTTTTGAATATTTTAAAGGAGTTGTTTTTGACAAAATCTCTCTCTATGATGCAATATACAAACTTAATGTGTTGAGCGAGTACAATTACCATTTAATACATGTTATTTTGAATGAAGAGGAGCTTGAAAAATATGAAGCACTCACAAGAGTGATAATTCAAAAAGTTGCCAAGAAAGAAAAGGATAAATACAATAAATCTTTGGATGCTGAAATTCAAAGGCTTGCAGAAAAAAGAGCAAAAATCATAAAAAATTGCAAAGCAAAGATTGGGGAATTTGCAAAATTGGTTGGAAAAATTGAAAATAGCAGGTCGTTGATATTTGTTTCCCCAGAACAGAGAGAAGAAATAATTGAATTGGTCAGAAAAAAAATAAGATACCATCAATATACTTTTTCTGAAAAAACTAAAATTAGAGCAGAAACTCTTAGGAACTTTAAGCAAGGGATTATTAAATGCATAGTTGCAATAAAATGTTTGGATGAGGGCTTGGATGTGCCGTGTGCGGATGTTGGAATTATAATGTCAAGTTCTGGAAATCCAAGAGAATTTATCCAAAGAAGAGGAAGGTTGCTAAGAAAAGACTCTTCAAAAAAATATGCGGAAATATACGATTTTTTTGTTACTCCTTCAAAAAAAGTTATAGATTCTTCTGAAATTTATAAGAACCAAATATCCAAAGAGATGTATCGGATAAATGAATTTTCCAAGTCAGCAAGAAATGAACTTCCATTATCGAAAGAATTAAAAGAGATAAAACATAAATTAGGATTATGACAAAATTAGCAAAAATAATTGAAGAAGTAATTGCGGAAATTATTCCTACTTCAGAGGAAAGGGAAGCAATTGCTATAATAATTAAGCTCCAAGAAGAAATTGGGGGGCACAAATCAACAAATCAGCCAATTATGGATAAATATGAAAAAATTATTGAGGGGCTGATAAAATGAAATTAAGCAAAGTTACAATTGAGAATTACAGAGGATTTTATGATGAAAATGTTATAGAATTTGATACAGATAAAAAAGAAAAGAACATTAATTTGGTTATTGCGAGAAACGACACGGGGAAAACCACTTTTCTTAATGCTATCTATTGGTGCTTGTATGGCAAAGAGCAATTTTATAGCACAAGAAATAAGAGCGTTGACAGAAAGATAATGTCACATAAAAAAATAATGGAAACCTCTATAGATGGAAGAATGAAGATTAAAGTCTCTTTAGTGTTTAATGATGAAAAAGGTCCAAAATATGAAATATCTCGTGAAAGAGTATTTAAAAGGGGTTTTAACGAGGAAGATAATTTAAGAATAATTCCGCAAGGAGAAGATATTCTTTATGGGATGGAAATGAATAAAAGCGGAACTGGGTTTGAGAATATTGAGCACATTAAGGAGTTTATTGCTTCAACTATTCCTGAGGGAATCAGCTCTTTTTTTCTCTTGGATGGAGAGCGATTAAAAGCTATTTTTTCATCTGACATTAACTACAAAATAAGAGATGCAATAGAGCGTGTTGCAAATATAGACAGTATAAATGAGGCAATACAAAGTCTCTCTGATTTAAATAAAAAATATTCCAACATGAAATCGGGCATAAGCCCTAACTTTGGAGCAATTCAAAAAGAGATTGATAATTGTGATTTAAAACTTGAAGAAAACAGCAAAAACCTTAAAGAAATAATGAAGGATAATGAGGAGTTGAAGAAAACAATAATGGAGCTGGGAGATTTTCTTCGAAATCATAATGAGGTAATAATCAGGGAATTTGGGGCTAGAGAAAAAAGAATAATAGAAGAAAATGAATCGATTGCGGAAAGCTTGAAATCTGATGAAGATGAATTAAATGAATTAGTAATAAATTCTTACATTTTAAAAAATTCAAATAAATCTCTTAATGCCACTTTAAGAAAGTTTGAAGAAATCATTTCTGGGGGAAACTTCCCGCCAGCTGTTGACCCTGCGCATGTCTTACAGCTTATAAAAAGGAAGGAATGTATTTGCGGAAGGGAAATAAGAAAAAATTCTGAGGAAGAAAAGAAATTAAAACAGCTTGCGGATGCTCAAAGTTACAAGCAGTATGTCAGAATCATTTCAGAGGGAGATTCAAGGCTCCCTGAAATCATGGAAGATTTTAACAAAAATCTTGGCTTAATAACTATCCTAAGAAAAAGGATTTCAGAAAGCGAAGCAAAACTTCAGAAAAATAAAAAAGATTTGGAGGAAATAAACCAAAGCTTGAAAGATTCTGATGCTGAAGATATAAAAGAAAAAGCTGAAGAAAAAGAGATGGTAGAAAGAGCAATATATAAAAATGAAAGGGAAATAAATACGCTTGAAAGAAATATTGGTGAGTTAATTGAACTTAAAAAAACATATGAACTTGACTTAACTAAATATCAAATTAAAAGCCAGAAAGATACTTTAATTATAAAAAAGTCTGAAAAATGCAAACAATTAATAGATTATGCAAAAAAAATTAAAGAGGAAATAATGAAAAAAATTAAGGACGAGATTGAAGAGAATACTGCAAGAAATTTCATAGAATTACACTGGAGAGCTGAGGATTATGAAAAGGTTACAATTTCTGATGACTTTTCCCTGTCAATCAAAGATAAATACAAAGGTGAAATATTGAATGAATTATCTCAAGGGGCTGCTCTTTGCTTTGGGTTGGCTTTTATGGGTGCCTTGCGAAATTACTCTGGCTATGATGTTCCCATAATTATTGATTCCCCTGTTGGTAAAATTGATGAAGGAAACCGAGAAAATATTGCTACAAGCCTCCCAAAACAGCTTAAGGATAAGCAAATTATCTTATTAGTTACAAACTCTGAATATGTTTCAGTGTTTAAGGAATCTTTGAAAAATAAAATATCAACAAAAATTAATTTTCTTTATAACAAAAAAACGGGGGAAATAGACATAACAAATGGCAGCGATTGATGAATTTATTAGCAGAATTAATTATTTCAACATAGATAAAGGAAAGAGGGAGATTTATAACAAGTTGAAGAAATCTGTTATATTTCGGGGGATGGGAAACCCCGAATTATTTCTGTTAAGCTTGGTATTAGGATTAAAGCTTGGAAAAAGGAAAAAGATTGTAAATAGCGGAAATTTATTCAGAATAAATGAGCTTGGGAATAGGGTTTGGATAGCTTTATCTATTGGATTTGCCGAATTGAATGATACAAGTGTGTTTGAGACAAAAGATGGGGCAAGAATGGCATTCAAGGTTTGTGAAGAGTATGCAAATGCAGGAATTGACATTTTAAATGACTTGATGAAAAAGCCCACAGAGTTTATCATAACTTTAACAGAAGAAATTATAGATAAATAGAGTAAAATTTTTATTATGGATTTTGTAGACAAAAAGACAAGAAGCAGAATAATGTCAAAAATAAAATCTTGGAATACGAAGCCAGAGCTTTTATTGAAAAAATTCCTTGCGGGCTATTCATATCAACCAAAAGTTTTTGGAAGGCCAGATTTCATTAATTACAAAAGAAAAATTGTGGTATTTGTTGATGGATGCTTTTGGCATCAATGCCCTATTCATTCTAGAAAACCAAAGCAAAATCAAGAATATTGGATTCCAAAATTAAAAAGAAATCTTGTTAGAGCAAGAGAAGTTGAAATTGCTTATAAAAATTTTGGTTGGAAGGTTGTTAGAATATGGGAACATGAAATAAAAGAAAATCTAGAAAAATGTATTAAGAAAATTGAGAGGTTTTATTTATAAAAATTATTTTAAGGATGCTGATTAATTTTTAATATGTGCTTTGCTATATTCTCTGCTAGTTTTGGAGGAACTGCATTAGCTATCTGTTGAGAAACATCTCCTGTTTTCCCACAAAACACAAAATTAATAGGAAAGGTATGAAGAATTGCCTTTTCTTTATTAGTAAGATATCTGTTTTTTGTAGGATGTATAATATAATTATTCGTTATTGTCGGAGCTGGTTCTGAATTAGATAATCTTCTGTAATAGCTTCCATATCTTTTAACAGTAACTAATTTTCCATCTCTTATTTTTTTAGTTTTGAACTTTTCTGGAAGATTTTCATAATAACCGCCTGGAGGGATTAATTTTATTCTTGTTAATACATTTGGTTCATTCTTTATTATTTCAGTATTCTTAAGGTTTTTAAGATTCTTGATTTTTTTTAAGAAATCTCCAA
This sequence comes from Candidatus Pacearchaeota archaeon, assembly GCA_023132255.1. Lineage (GTDB taxonomy): Archaea > Nanobdellota > Nanobdellia > Pacearchaeales > GW2011-AR1 > JAGLYK01. Next base: position 755 of record JAGLYK010000021.1, on the reverse strand, counting down.
CCTTGGTTATTTTTTTTGACTCCTCTGGAAAACTTAAATCAATATTTTTTTTGGTTGCTAAAAAGATAATTCTTCTCCTTTTTTGAGGCACACCATATTTTTCAGTCTTAAAAATTTTGTATGAAATATTATATCCAGTCTTCCTAAATTCCCCGCAAATTAATTCTTTAAATGGACGATTTTTCTTATCTTTTCTAATAAGCAAATCAGCCACATTTTCCATAACGACAAAATCCGGTGAAAGAATTTTTATTACTCTTACATATTCCTTAAATAATTGATTTCTTTCATCATCTTTTCTTAACTTGTTATTATTTAATCTTGTAAAGCATTGGCATGGTGGTCCACCAATAACTATGTTTATTTTTTTTATTCCCCTTTCTTTTAAAATTTTCTTTAATGATTCTTCAGTGATGTCTTTTATATCTCCTTCTATAAAATAAGATTCTGGAAAATTTCTTCTAAAAGTTTTTGCAGCTTTTTCCCAATTATCATTTCCGAAAACTATATTATAGCCAGCCTTCTTGAACCCAAGGTCAAACCCTCCTGCTCCAGAAAAAAAACTTGCAACATTAAGCATTTTACACCTCCATATTAACATTAACTATATGAGTATTATAAATCTTTTTATTTCTCCCTCCAACTCTCCCACTTCCCTCCTCCTAAAACAATACTATCTACAACCTTAATTCCCAAGCCTTCTCCAATATCCATCAACTTCTTTGTAATCTCCAAATCTTCCTGACTCGGTGTTG
>JAGLYK010000020.1 GCA_023132255.1 Candidatus Pacearchaeota archaeon | reverse complement strand
AAAAGAAATAGAGATTTATAAATATTTTTATTTTGCAATTTATTCAGAACAACGAAAATTTTGGATAGAAAGAATTAAAAAAATATTTTGATTATTCAAATTTAATTCCTTCTCCTTCTATTCTCCCCTCTCCTAAAACTATTTTTTCTCCCTCTGGAAACTGGCTTTTTGTTATTTGCTCTTCCTCTGTTAAAAGACGGCTTTCTTTTTTTATTAAATGTTCTTCCACTATCTCTTCCTCCATAACTTTTTCCATCTGTTCTTCCCATTCTAGAATCTCTTCCCATAAAACTTTCTCTTGGTCTCTGACTTCTTCGTGGTGCATTTCTAAACCCTCTTTGATTTCCACCTCTTCTAAAATTTTTTCTATCAACGATTATTCTCACTCTCTCAATTAATGGCAAAGGCACTGCTGTAATCTTTAACTTTTCATCTCTCTGAATATTATTAAAATTATCATAATCCCTGCTGCACAAAATACTAATTGCAATTCCCTGTTTTCCAACTCGGGCAGTCCTGCCAATTCTATGAATATATTCTTCACTTGTCTTCGGCAAATCATAATTATACACATGGCTCACTCCCTGAATATCAAGCCCCCTCGCTGCAACATCAGTGCACACCAAAATATTTACACCGCCCTTGCTGTCAAACTCATGCAAAACTTTATTTCTTTTATTTTGAACCATGCCCCCATGAATCGCTTTTGCCTTAATTCCAAGATGAATCAAATTATTCACAACAAAATCAACATTGCGCCGTGTCCCGCAAAACACCATAATTAAATCGCCTTTCTCCTTTTTCAACAAATGAACAAACAATGAAAACTTCAAACCATCAGGCACATCATAATAAACTTGCTTAAGTTTAGTGGCATCCACATGTGACTTAACAGAAACCTCCACGGCTTTTTTAGTATACATTTTAGCCAGATTGTCTATTACCGAAGATATAGTCGCTGAAAAAAGCATTGTCTGCCTTTGCTTTGGGCATTCCCTTAAAATTTTTTTAACATCAATTTGAAAACCCATATCAAACATTCTGTCCACCTCATCTAAAACAAGAAACCTAACTCCTCTTAAATTCAAAGTTCTCCGGCTCAAATGATCTAAAATTCTTCCAGGAGTTCCGACAACAACATCTGTATCCTGCAACCGTCTAATCTGGTTTTGAATATTCACCCCGCCATAAACAGCAAGCACATTTAAATCCCTGTGTTTGGAAAATTTCTTAACTGAATCAGCAATCTGCTCGGCGAGTTCCCTGGTCGGTGTTAAAATCAACGCCTGAACCCTTCCATTCTGTTCCAGATTTTCAACAATCCCCGACACAAATGCAAGAGTCTTTCCAGAACCTGTTGCAGAACCTCCAATCACATCTCGTCCAGCCAAAACTAAAGGAATTGTCTTTTCCTGAATTTCCAAGGGAGTCGTAATCCTGGCTTTCTCAAGCACTGACACAAACTCACGGCTTAATCCGAGTTCTTTAAATGTTTTCATTTTCTAATATATTTATCAAGAATTAATCTTGAACACAAAGCCCTTTGCGACATTGCGTCAAGAACTTTCAACATATAATAATATTAAAGGAAATTCTGGGTTTATAAGTCTGGTGGTTTTGAATTTAAAATTGCAGATAAGAATTTGAGCAGAATAATTTTTTAACAATCTATTTTATTTCGTCTTAACTTTTCTTCCACTTTTAAGTCGTTTTTCCATTCCCCGTTTCTTATTTCTTTTTGGTCTTTTTCTTGCCATTTAATTAAACTATTATTATCTTTTATAAAACTATTTCTCAAACCAACCTAATTTTTTATCTTTCGGCAATTGTTTTATTTCATACTCACACTTGCACGCATCAGATTTATCCTTGCACAACTTCGCCCGAAGCAATTTCTTAAAACCCTTTTGGCAAACATACTTGCTTCCTTTTCCCTCTGCATGCGCCTTCATCCGAGCATCAACATCTTTTGTCACACCAGTATAAAATGAACCATTCTGACATTCAAGAATATAAACATACCACAAATCCTTTTTCATAATAAAACCAAAAAAATCACTTATTTAAAATTATATATTCCAAATATTCTTGTTGATACTTATTTCCTTAATTTTCGATCAATCTTCTCAATTTTTCCGTCCTTTAATCTTATAATCCTATTAAAATATTTCTCAAATTCTCGTTCATGATTTATAACAAAAATAGTTATGTCTTTTTTCTTATTTAATTCTTTTAGAATTTCCATAATTTTTTTTCCTGAAAGAGAATCTAAATTAGCAGTAGGTTCATCTGCGAGTATAATTTCAGGTTCCTTAACCAAAGCCCTTGCAATTGCTATTCTTTGCTGTTCTCCTCCGGAAAGTTCACCTGGATAATGGTCTGTTCTTTCGATTAAACCCATCTCATTTAAAATTTTTTCAGCTTTTTGCTTTACCTCATTTGTATAGCCTTTTTCAACCATTAAAGGCAAGCAAATATTTTCTAATGCTGTTAATTCTGGTAAAAGTTCATACTGCTGAAAAATATATCCAATTTTTTTAAGTCTAAAATTTGATTTTTCTTCATCATTTAATTTTATGATGTTCTGCCCACAAAAACTAATAATTCCTGAAGTAGGATTATCTAATAAAGAAATTTGGTGAAATGTTGTGGATTTTCCAGAGCCAGAAGGTCCGGATAAAGCAACAAACTCTCCTTTACTTATTTCAAAAGAAATTCCTTTAACAGCCTCTGTTTTTGCTCTGCCTTTTCCATAAGTTCTTACAAGATTTTTTACAGATAAAATATTCTCTTTAACCATTGAAAATTGCCTCAATTATATTTTGTTTAGTTATTTTTTTAGAAACAATATATCCGGAGATTACCGAAGCCAAAACAATTGCAAATCCAACAAACCAAAATATCCATATTGTAACTTGCGGAACAAGTTCTCCCACTCCTGTTTGAATCGGGCTAAATTTAAAACATTCTATCATAAACAATGTTAATAAAATTCCCACAATGGAACCAATAACTCCTAAGAAAAAAGAGAGCATAACATAAGACAAAGCAATAATTTTTGATTTTATTCCAATTGCCTTGATTATTCCAATTTGAGTTTTTTTGTTAAGAATATTTATGTATAGAATAACATAAATAGAAATTGCAGAAATAAGAAGCCCAAGAAAAAAGGATATATCCCCAATTATTTCAAACGAATCTAAAACAGATGCAAATCGCGAGGATTTTTCTTCCCAGGTAGAAATTTTAGCATTGATTTCAAATTTGGATATTTCTTCTATTGTTTCTTGTGTATAACTTCTATCTGGAAGTCTAATTATTATCTGGTCTGCCGTCGTAGAATCATAATCACTAAAAATCTCCATAGCTGTATCTTCATCAATATATGAAGTTATTTCAATTTCAATATATTTATGGTCATAAATTCCTTGTAAAATTAACTCAGTTTCTGGATAACTATTAAAAATTGTTCTTACTTTTTCTCCCACACCAATATCAATTGTATCAAATGCTTTAATTTCATTGCACTTATCTATATTTATACAACCCATTAAAATTTTATTTTTTTCCCCTTTATTTAACCAACTTCCTTCTTTAATTATTTCATCAATAACAGAAACTTGCGAAAATTCTTCTGGGTCTATTATATAAACTTCAGTATCAATATAATTATTATTTAAATCATATAGTCTTGCAGCTTTTTTATTTATCTTCGCAATTCCTAAAATATTCGGAAGAGCCTTGATTTTTTTTATTATGTTATCTGCATTTTCTATTTTATCATTATCTCTATAAGGTTCGAGTATTATATGCCCCATATTTGTTTCAATAAAATTTTCCTGTAAATCATGACCAACATCTTGTAAGACTCCATAAATAATGATTGAAGAAATAAAACCTAATGAAATAATTAGGATTGTAAAAATTAAGATGTTTTTATTTTTTATTATATTCTTTTTTGCAATAAAAAAAGCTGTAAGAATTTCATTTTTTTTCATTCTCTATTTTTTAGAATTTAGTTCTTTTCCGAATAAAAAATATCCCAAAACTCCTAAAATTAAAATAATCGCAACAACCAAAAATTTATTTATTCCTTTTGAAAATATTTGGATTTGCAATGGAAAGTTCAATTCTTTAATTTCCCCGCCAAATTTATAATTCAATTTTATATTTCCTTCAAAAATTCCTTTTTCATTTGTTTCAAAAACAAATCTTGCAGGTAAATTTTCATCAGATTTTATTTTTCCTAAATATTTTTGCTTAACTCCTTCAAGATTTAAATTTTCAATTTCCACCCGAACATCTTTTGCTTCTCCATTTCCAGCATTTTCTATATCTATTGTTAAAATTATTTTTTCTCCTGCATAAATAATTTCGGGTGTTGTATAAATTCGGGAGATTGTTAAATCTGGCTCTTGCGTATTAATTGTTATTGAAAAAGTATTTTCTTTTTCTATGAAAAAATCCTCGCCCCCATAAGTTAATTTTGTTTCAAAAACATGCTCCCCAGGAATTGCATCAGGAGAAGAATGCATATGATATGTAATAAATCTCTTGCTATTCGCATAACCCATTTTTCCAACATAATTTATCAAGGGTTCTTTTATCTCTATATCTTTACTATAACTTGTTATTTCAAAAATTATATTTTCAGGCAGTTTATCCCCGCAATTATCAATTTGTATTCCTACGGTAAAATCTTCATCTGCTCCAACAGAACTTGGGTTTATGGAAGTTATTTCTACTATTGCGCAATAACCTTTGTCTAATGCATTTATACTTGTTACCATTAGAGAAATCATTATAATTATAATTACAAAATTAATGAAAAACTTTTTGATGTTCATCTGCCTCTTTTATTATTTAATTTAATGAAATAAGATTTATAAAATTATGGGAATGCCCTTGTCGAACAGAACTACTTTTTGCCACACCAATAAAATGTATTTTTTAATTTCAAATACTTCCTAAACCCACTATTGATTGCACGCGATTTCCTTTGGATTGCAATAAAGAAATCGCTTTATGCCCTTTGGGGTATTCACAGAACAGGAACGGAGATTCCAAAGAACAGCTTAGGTTTTTTTGTTTTCAAACAATTTCAACATTCATCCTGCCAAGTTCTTGTTTTAATATACTAATTAATTCTTCCTTACTTGTTTTTAGTTTTTCATGTCTTTTTTCTTCTTTAACCTTCTCTATTTTTAAATTATCAATTTCAATGCTAACTTCTTTTATCTTAAAATATACTTCCTGAGTTTCATCTTTTTTTATTTCCTGTTCATGATTTTTCATTTCTTCTAATTTAGAATTTATTATTTTTATTTTTTCTACTATTGCATCATTGTTTAATTTAGATTCATTTAGCAAACTTATAATTGATTTTCCATTATCTTTTATAAAATATGCATAAAAATCTTCTTTATGGTTCTTTACAATTTTCATTTGTTCTTCAAAAATATGGAAAAAATTAGCCAGAGCCTTAAAATCAAGAAGTTGCTTTAATTCCAAAATATCTTTTTTTGACTCCTCTCTAAAAAATTCAATCTTTTTCTGTTTATCTAAGTTCTCCAGATAAGCAGGACTCGTCTTAATTTCTTCTGCCTTTTCCTTTAAAATTCTATTTTCTTCTTCTTTCTCACTTATTTTTTTATTCAAATTTGATTTTTTTTCACTAATTCTTTCCAGAGTTTTATCAATAGAAAGAATTGTATTTAATTTTTCTTTAATTATCAAAAGATTCTTAAAAGAATTTACAATTGGCTTGCTTTCATCAAAAGTTTTTAATAGATTTTTAGAAAAAACTTTTAGGCTTTCTTTTATATTTGCCATTTCTTTTCCAATTAAAATTGTAGCCCGTTCATAATTTTTAAACGAACTTTTATTAAAAACAAAAAAAATCTTATTTATCTTTTCAATAAATTTCTCCAGTTTAAGTTCTTCCAAGTTATTCAATCTTTCAATCAAGTCTTCCACAGATTCTATATATTTCTCTCTGCTATTAATTACAATATTTTTAATCTGCTCTTTCTCCTTTTTTGCCTCAACATCAAAACCCTCCAAAATCACTATTTTCTCTCTAACTTCCTCAATAAAATCCTCAATCTTCTCCCCAAGCACAAAGAGAATCTCTTTTTCCTTAATCTCATTCTCTTTAACTTTCTTTTCAATCCAGTTTTCAATCTCAGAAAAAGCCAGTTTCTCAATAACAATTTCCTGCCCCTCTTGTGCTTGGGGTATCAATTTTTCCTTAACTAATTTTTTAAATAAATCAAATATTCTCATAACATTCCATATGAACAGAATTATATAAAGTTACGCCCACATCGTAAGACAAGTAGTTGTGTGAACACCTTGTTTATTTTTAAGAAGTATTATCAAAACACTTTTGTCTTGCTCTATCTTCAATTATCTTCTCGCACAAGCTTCTGTCATTAGTCTGTATTCCAACATCTCTATAACATTTGTCCCCTATATGACTATCAGCTATTTTGTCGCAAAAACTTGCATCACCTGTTTTTTCTGCAACCCCAACATAACACTCATTTTGTAAAGAACTATCAGCCATTTCTTCACAAACCTCAACATCATCTGATTCTCCCGCAACCCAAAAATAACATTTTTCCCGCAAAGAACTATCATCCACATTTTCACAAATATTAGCATCACCTGTGTGTTCGGCGACATTAACATAACATTTATCTCTACGCCCACTATCATCTATTTTTTCACAGATAGAAGTATCACTGGTTTTTATTGCAAGGTCAATATAACAACCCCATCTATCAGGAGCATGGGTTATCTCATCGCAACTATTAGCACAACCAGTATATACCTCACAACAACCCTCACCATATCCCTTACTTTTAATACAACTTTTTTTGCCCTCTTCAGTTCCGTCAAGTGCACTAGGATCACTTTGCATGTGACCTCCTCCATTCATACATTCTTTTGCTGCTATCTCATCTTCTTCAGTACAAAATACAAGTGGTTTTTCATGAACTATAACAGGAATGTCATCTTCTGTAAGATCTAAATCACTAGGATATTTTTTAAGATAAGCATCTGCTATGTCTTCTACAAATCTATTACCTGCTTCTGGTTTTCCGCCTGATACAATTAAATAGGCCTTGCTTGTCCATGCTATCATTCCATTGGCAATTACTTTTTCTCCTTTATATTCCCTAAATCCTTCTGTACCTCTTCCACCAGCTAAAATCCATTTAAGAGAAGTTCTTACATCTTCTTTGCTGTCAAATGCGCAAACTATTGTTGCTGCTTCTGAATAATCAGCCATGCAGCATTTTATTGTTCCTATATTTTCTCCGTCTTCTGAATATACAGGAACTTGTGAATGTTCATTTTCACCATACCCGGATTTTTCATATTCATAATCTCCAATATCTTTTTCTATAAGTAATTTAGAACAATCTTTAGACTCTCCATTATCATCGCCACCGCCAAACATTTTCTTAAACCAGGCAATTACTTTTCTCATTAAACCTTCACCAACACATTCGCCGGAAATACAAACATTACTTTTACACTCAAAACTATTATCACATTTACCTTCTTTTATCTGATTCACAAACTCATAATTGTCAGAACAATATCTTGCTTCTTTCCTATATCCTAAAGGATAGCATTTGCCATCTACATCACATCCCCTGCAAGGATAAAATATCTCTCCATCTTCATCATCTTCTGGACAAGGAGGACAAACCCCCCCACACATCCTGATTTTATCTTTACATTCTGGCTCAGGCACACATCCCCCAATTCCACACTCTCCTAATTCAAATTTAATTTCTGCCATATCTTCAACAGAACCGCAAGAACTGGTTTCTTTTGTATAAACCTTGAACTTAACTTCTGTAACTCCACCAGCTGGCTTTTCTGCTATTCCAGTATGAATAAAATACCCTTTATTATCTGTTTTCTGCAAATCCGGAGTATGCCATCTATCATCGTACATCTGACCATAAAAAGCATAATTAGGAAGATGATTTCCTTGTGAATCAAAAGTCTCTATTATAATCTTTACAGGGTCTCCAATTTTATAAACATCTTTATTAAAAGTTATTTTTATACTAGCTGCGCATATTTTTGGTTCTTCTTGTTTAGGACAATTATCTTCAATAGAAATTTTACATACCCAGTTATCATTTTCACATTCACACCAAGGAATTTGTGTTCCATCTTCACATGTGTAAGATTTTTTCTCCCCTGCCACACATTGTGGTTCAAATGGTGGTGGTCCTGGAGGTTCTTCTTTTTCACAATCTGTTAAACAATTATACCAATTTTCGTGTGCTTCGCATTTTCCATTACCACAATCAACACAATATCTTAGTGAGATTGGGCATCCTTGGTCTGGAAGACAATCTGAAACTGCCTTTAAACCTTCACAACAATTAGGATCTCCAGCCCATGTTTCTCCACCTGCTTCTATACATGTTTCTTCTACAGGAGGTTCAGGTGTTGTTTCACAAGCATCACAATCCCAAACAGAACATCCTTGTTCATCTGTTGTCATCGGGCAAAGAGTTCTTTCATCAGGACACCATCTGCTTATTGGAATCTCTGGGCAATCTGGTTCAGTTATATTTTCAGTAACTTTCCCTGTGATTTTATCCCAAATATCACTAGCAAGATTAGCACTTACAAAACTAAGGGAAACTAATAATATTAAAATTGCTAATAGACTAAATACTCCCTCTTTTTTCATACTATTATTAAGAATTCATCTTTTTAAATTTAACTTAAACCAAATATAATTATCAGACTAAAAAAGAAAAAAAGGGAACAAGAAGTTCCCATTAAGATTAAATGTTTTTAAATTAAGGCAATTCATATATATTCACTGTTATAACTCCTATATTGTTATAAGGATATGAATCATATATCCAAAGCTCTAATGGTATGCCAGCACCTGTTACAGTCTGGTAGTATGTGTGTTCAGTGTTGTATGCTCCCCAGTCAACAAAGTTGTTATCTACTTTCAAATCAAGAAGATTTTCTCCTAAACTTTCATAGCCCAAAACTCCATCTTGTTGGGTTGCCCAACCATCCCTTGTAGAATATTCTGCATCAAAATAGATATTGCCTCCTGCATTTGCTGTCCCCATAGCCTCAAGTTCGTACTCAACCCCAAACTCTAATGCGATATTAGAATATGTTGGAGAATATGTTGGGCTAGGGTCGTTGGCGTAAACCTCTACTGTATCAACAAGAAGTGGTGGTAGTCCTGCTATAAAATCTTCAATTACACTAGCACTACATCCAAATTTTGAGTGTCCAGTCTTTTTTCCATCACCCATAGTTTCTAAAATCTGTTCACAACTGCAACCACGTGTATCTTCCATACTAAATGATTTTTGCGGGCCATCTCCTTTTGGTGATTTTGTTATCCATGCACTTCCATCCCACATCCATCTATTTGTTCCTAATCTTTTTTCTGGTTCATCAGCAACTGTTCCTGGACATCTATCTACACTATCTGGAACTCCATCTCCATCCATATCAGCTACGTCCCAAATCCTTACTTCGTCAATAATACCGTTGAAACTCACAGAATGTGGGTAATTTATTGTTACATCCCCTGAATTAGTAATTCCGCATTTATCAGTGCTTTGTTTCCCAGCGCCAACGGAAACACCATCGCGATAAAAGTCTGCTGTTCTTGCCACGGTGTCGTAAACTACTGCTATGTGATACCATTGATTTGTTTCCCACGAAAGTGTATCTGAATATATCTGGCGGGACCATAAACTATTCCACGCAGTTTCACCAAACATTAACCTATCCCCCCTAAATATCCCAAATGCCCAATTATTATAGCCACGAAAGACTATAAGGTCGTAGTAATTAGTTTGAAAGCTATTTCCATTCACCCAAGCTTCTACTGTGAACTTACCTGTGAAATCAAAATTATCACTGCTCCCCACATTCACATAATCATCATTACCATTAAAATTTAATGCATAATTTCCAACTTTACCGGTTGTATAAGTTGCCCCATAAATTGTTCCATCATTGTTATTCCCGCTGCTGTCATAGGCAGTTGCCCCACTTCCTTGTTCAAATTTCCACCATCCCATCAAATCCTCGGGTGTTGCCGCCATAACACTAACACTCATAACTAACATAAATGTAATTGCTAAAACAAAACTTAAAATTAATTTTTTCATTTTTTATACCTCCTTTCAACTATATATTTTTTGTTTTTCATATATTTTTTTATTAAGGGTAGTTTTTAAGAATTATTATGATTTAAACTAGAGATTAGAAAGGTTTTTAAGAATTTTAAAGAAAATAAATGGAAAGACACAAACCGAAATTCACATCTTCCCTTACCTAACCGAAGTCAGATAACCTTAACCGAAGTTAAGTAATATTAATAGAAAATTATCCTTTTTAAAAATATCTCTTAGCCTGTAATGGAATTTTATGTTTTGTCATTTATTTTGCTGAAAATTTTAAATTAGCCATTTCATGAGGATGCTCAACATAACATATAGAAAATATATTACAAGAAAGGTGGACTCTCTGACCTCCATGAACTGCAGACATATGACTAATTTTAAAGTCTTTTATTTTACTACATTCTCCAATAAGTTTTTTGCCATAAATTTCTCCAGTAAATAAAATTTTATAATCTTGAGAAAATCTTATCTTCAATTTTTCCTTTATTTCATCGATATCCATATCTTTAACAATGTAATAGTCTTCGCTTGAACCACTTTTGTATTTAACTTCAGAATTAACATACGCATAGCAAGGTTTCCCTGTCCTTCTTTTTGATTTGTGTTTGAAATTTACTTTAATAGGTCTATCTAATATCATCGTAGATTTAGATGGGTTATCTATTGGAATATGTTTCACACATTCGCAGATTATTTCTTTTCCTATAAGGGATAAATAAAAAGTCATATCAATTTATCCTTTTGATTTTATCTTCTTTTTCTAATCTCTCAAGAGTCGAAATTATTTTGCTTGGGTGCATTTTAAAGTAATCTGCTATATCACTTATCTGAACTTTTTCATTCCTTTTAATAAAAAAAAGAACTTGGCTTTCTAACTCTTTTTCCTTTATTTCCCCCACATTGACCCCATTTAACATACTACTAATTACCTTAATCGGAAATGAGAATCCTTTTTGCATATTACTTACAAAATTTAACACCATCGCTTCAGACCCTGTATAAATCATTTTTTCCCAATATTTGCATTTAATGTTTCTAAAAAACTATCTATTTCCTTAGCAAGTTTTTCCTTATCTTCAGCAGATAAATCAAATAATTTTAACATCTTTCTCTCTAATTTTGCAACACGAAAAAAGATTGTTATTAATTTATCTTTTTCTTCTTCTGTTAAATCTCCTATATTATCTAATAATATTGAAGGGTCGTTTTGCACTTCCTTGAGTTTATTATATTCCTCGCTATGTTCTTCTTGTATTTTTGCAAGAACCCTTATACTATCAGAAGTAGACTTTAGAAAAGTAGAATAAAACAATTTAATACCTTCAACAAAATTATTAATCTCTATCATTACCAAACTAAAGATTTAGGTCTTTAAAAATATATCTTATATAACAATATCCCCAGTAATTTCATAATCAGATTCAATTCTCATCTGACTTAATTGTTTGTTTTTTTCATTTGCTCTTTTCATAAATGTTTCAATTAATGAAATATCCTAAAACATATCGAATTAATACCTATTTTCTTTTATGATTTTATGAACAGCACCAATTGATATTTTCTTTCTATTGCTATGTTTATCATGGTAGAAGACAATCTCACTTATCCCTCTAATTGAAACACCTTTGTCATACAATTCTAAAACTTCTGTCTTAACTCTTTCATAATCCAAATGGGAAAGGTAACTATTTATCTGCTTATACCCTTCACGCATCTTAGGATTATCAATTTCCCAACCATCTATATAATCGCTAGCATGAGCTTCAATTCCTTTCTCCCCTTGCTGGATAAAAAATTTATAAAAAACCCTTATATGTACAAGAAAAGCCACCATTAAATCTTCATCCATTCCACCATTTGAATCTGAAATTAGAAAAGAACTCCCAATACAACGATAGAAACACCTTTTCATCATCCCTACTTGATAAATGAAATGACCTAAAAGTTCTTTTTTTGAATCATCATCTATTTCCTCCATTTTATTAATATTGCCAATCTTCAGGACAACTTCTTTCTTTTAAATTATAATAATTCGGAAAATCTTCGCAAAGAGTCTGCCCTGATTTATAGATACATACATTAAAAGAATAACATTGAGTTTTTCCCTTGTTAAACTGGCAACCCGGACAATCTACTTTAAGCAAGAATCTTCTGATTTCGGTAGATAAAGATAAATCTTCTTCAACATTCTTACATTCATTCATAGCAATTCTCCAAGTCCCATTATTTCTTTTTACTTCATGAACAATTTCTTTACATTTTTTATTCCAAACCTCAATGTAAAAAAAATCGTGAGAAAGACTCTCTAATTCTTCTTTATGGACAAAATCGAAATCATATTCTCCTTCTGGGTCACTTATATAAAAATTTAAATATCCTGTATCTTTCAAACCAAGATTCGTAATCTTAAAACTTAATGTTCCTTTGTGTTCCCAAAAATTACCATCAGCCATATGTGAAATTCGTAAAAACGTCCCTATGTTAAAAATAGCCTGGTTAAGTAAATCTATATCAATATCTGGTTCTATAGTAGGATTTGTTTTAACATATAAAATTAATGTCATTATACCGATAATAAATGTTCCCAGTGCTAGAACTACGAAACTCCATTCTCTCACTTCTTTATTTAATTTAATCATAAATATCTTAAGAATCAAGCAATTTTATACTTTTCGTTTATGAAACTTCATTCGCTCAAAGAAGGAATCATGAAAGCTAAAACAGAAGCAATGAGATATAAGTAAGCAATCAAGAAAAATGTTATGGTTCCACTTACTCCTAAATTATCAGAAATTGCAAAAGCAAGAGCAGAAAGAGTTAAACTAACTCCAAACAATGTTGCTCCATTCATGAAAGCACGATTGAAAAGTTTCATCTTATTTTCCTATAATAATCAAACTTTTTAAGAATTATTATACTTTAGTTATCCTCCGAAACCCCTGACTTTCTGCATGCGACTTCCGTGAGTGTTATAAAAAGTCGCAGACCAGAACAAAAAAGGAAGGTGTGTGAGAGGAAACCTTGGTTTCCTTCAACGCCCACGCCGGGAATTGAACCCGGGTATCATCCGCGACAGGGATGTGTCTTAGCCATTGGACAACGTGGGCATAATTAAAAGAGAAAGATTTTATTTTTAAACTTATTTGTTCTTAAAAAAAGTTTGTCAAATTCATTTTTTATTCTCAAGATAGACTTTATATTTGCCATTTCTTTTTACCCATTTCAATTTAAATAAATAATATGCAATAAATGAAAACACAACAGCCAAACTCCAAAATCCCATAGGATTAATAAAAGTAAATTCAACAATCAAATAACTCGCAACAACTCCAACAACCAACGCCGCAACAGCTCTAAGCAGGAACTTTTTCTCAAAAAAACTGCCATCAATAATCTTTCTAAAAAAACTATAAACAACACAAATTAAAAAATAAAGAATAATAAGCATAGTAATAATAAAAAACACTGGCTCGTCTCCGCCTTTCCAAAAACCTTCTCCAAAAATGTAAATGCACAAACCATAAATGAGATTATGCAGCATAATTGCAGCAAATGCAGAAACAACAATTATCCACAACTTTCTCCAGCTCAGCAAAAACCATTTATCTAAATTCATTTTATGCTATTAAATTTTTAATTTGTCCTCAAGGCAGATAATCTCTTAGGCCTATTAATTCAGCAAGTTGTTTGTCTTTTATACATGTTTTTAATTTAACTCTCAATTCTTCTCTAAAGTTTAATTCTTGTACTGAATGCAAAAATCCTCTAAATTCATCAATCTGTTCTATGATATATATCCCAAAACCGTCCTTAAGATAAATAATTTTTTGTTTACATCTTCTATTATAAGTATTTTCTAATCTAAAATATAAATCCGACCCCAAAGGCACTTTTTTAGCATAAAGAACATTCTTCTGATACCACCTCTCAATTCCTTTCGCAGATAACTCATCTAATAAAGGAATTCTTTCTCTTCCCTTCTTAATTGCATGACCTCCTACAATCAGTTTCATCATTTTTTAGCTTTAATAACTTTAAACCCGGTATATTCCCAAAGAGCTTTTGGAATTTTAATTGAACCATCTTTTTGCTGATGATTTTCTATTATTGCTTTAAGTGCCCGCGAGGTTGCTATCACAGTATTATTCAGAGTGTGCGGAGTTTTTCTTTCCCCGTTAATCCGTGTTGTGATATTTAATTTTCTTGCCTGGGACTCTGTCAGATTAGAACAAGAACCCACTTCATAATATTTATTTGTTCTCGGCGACCATGCCTCAACATCAATTTGTTCATATTTCAAACTCCCTAAATCCCCTGAACAAATCTTCAGAATCCTTATCGGAACTTCAAGTCTCTTAAACACTTCAATTGCAATATCCTGCATTTCCTGATAAAACTTTTCAGATTCCCTTGCATCTGGCTTGCAAATAACCACCATCTCAACCTTGTTAAACTGATGAGCCCGAAACAAACCTTTCTCATCAAGACCATGAGAGCCTATTTCTTTTCTAAAGCACATAGAATAACTTGTGTGCTTTATCGGAAGCTCTTTCTCATTTATTTCCTGGTCAACAAATCTTCCTATAAGTGAATGCTCTGAAGTTCCTATGAGCGCCATTTTAGGCTCATCTTCTACAAGATAAATCATGTTCTGTTTATCATTTAAGTCTGTCACTCTGTCAATAATTCCTTCTCTAAGAAGTAGCGGCGGCTCAACATACTTGTACTTTTTCTTTACCATGATATCTCTTGCATAATTAATCAGCGCTATATTCAAAAGTGCTATTTTGTCTTCAAGATAATAAAACCCGGTTCCAGACACGCGCGCAGAAGCATCAAAATCAACCATCCCCAAATCTTCCATTGCCTGCGCATGATTCTTCACCTTAAAACTAAACTTCTTTGGCTTTCCATATCTTTTACCCTCGACATTCTCAGAATCATCTTTCCCGATTGGAACTCTCTTGGACATAATATTAGGAATCTCTATCTGAATTTCCCAAATTTCTTTTTCAAGTTTTTTTCTCTTTTCTCCTGATTCCTTTATTTTCCCGGGAATATTTTTTGCTTCTTTAATTAGTTTAGAAGCATCCTTTTTATTTTTCTTAAGTTCATTAATCTCTTTAGAAACCTTATTCCTGTCACTCCTTAATTTATCCTCATCATATTTCAGTTTCCTCCATTTTGCATCCAACTTTATTATCTTATCAACCAAATGAAGTTTTTCTTTCTGAAACTTTTTCTTGATATTTTCTTTGACAAGCTTTTCATTCTCTTTTATGAATTTAACATCCAGCATAAAAATAATTAAGAAACATTCTATTTAAATTTATTGTAAAAATTTAAAAACACTTCTCACCTAATCAATTCATGACAGAGGTGATTAAAAATCTTGGAACAGAACTCTTCAGTATTTACAATGAATTTATCTTGACTCTTCCTCCTCCCCTTGGGCAATTCGTGAACCTGCTTATATTAGTCTTGATGATTGTGCTCTATTCAATTTTTGTATGGAAGTTTTACAAATTCATTTCCAAAAAAAATCCAGTTGGATTAGATTTAAACCAATATAATAAATTTCAACATTCTTTTTTATCAAAACTAACTCACGGAACACTTTATTTTGTAGAATACCTTTTAATTCTCCCATTTATGATTTTCATTATTTTCACAGTATTCACATTTTTCCTGATAATCCTTGCACAAAGCCAGGAGACTTCTCAAATACTAATCATCTCCGCCGCAATAATCACGGCAATAAGAATGACTGCTTATTACAAGGAAAACCTGTCACAAGAAATCGCAAAAATGCTCCCATTCACTTTGCTGGCAATAACCGTCCTCAACCCAAACAATTTCGCAGACACCCAATACATAGAAAGAATATTCTCCCACATAAGCAACATCTCAGGATTTTTCAGCCAGATAATAACTTACCTAATATTCATAATTATCATAGAAGCTATCTTAAGATTTTTTGACTTTATCTTTTCATTATTTGGAGTAGAAGAACAAGATGAAACTGCAGAAGAAGTAGTTAATCCCCAGTAACTTCAGGGTGCTCATGTCCCCCTTCCATCATTTTCCTAAGTGTCTTGACATGTTTGTTTTTCTCTTCAAAATATTTTTCAGGACTTAGGTCATCATCTTCAATCATCTGTGCAACATATTCTCCTCCTAAAAAATGAGGAGTCAAAACATAACTCGCCCCTTTCTTGTATAAATCAAGAGCCTCTTTTATTTGATGAGCACGGACAATAATTATTGCGTCAGGGTTGACAACTCTGATAGATTCTATCAAAAGAAAATTCGTCTCAAAATCAGGAAGAGTTGAAACAGCCAGTTTAATTTTATCCAACGGCAGCTCTTTCAAAAGTTCAACATCATAAACATCCCCGTAAATGCAGGGTACCCCGAACTTAGTCAGGCTCTCAATTGTGTCCGGATTAAAATCAACAACAAGATAATTCTTTTTTATTCTTCTCAATGACCTCAATATGCTAAACCCTATCCGATTATATCCAAAAAGAATCGCATCATATTCTTTTTTAATCTTCCTGACTTTCTTTATTTTCTTCTTCTCAAAAAAAGAAACAAACCTATATGCTTTCTCATAAAACCTGTGGGAATAAATAATCATATAAGTTGAAATAATAATTGTCATAATCATTGTTAAAATTATAGTCGGAAGAATGCCCGGGTCAAGCAAAGTCCCATGGACACTCAGACCAAGAACAACCAGTATCAGCGAGAATTCAGAAATCTGCGCAAGAGTTGTTCCAACTAAAAAATTTGTTCTTTTGGTGTAGCCAAACAACGCCATCAGGCTCATTAAAACCAAGGGCTTAAAAATCAGAACAAACAATGACAAAATAACCGCATTCTTGAAAATCGGCATTAAATTAGACGTTGGAAAATTAAAACCAAGAATTATAAAAAAGATTATCAAAAAGAAATCCCTTAAAGGTCTTACCTTCGAACTTATCTCAGTGCTATAAGGAGAAATAGACAAAACAACTCCCGCAACCAGCGCCCCTATCTCAATTGAAAAACCAAAATAACTAAACAATGCCGCAATTATAAAACACCAGCAAATAGAAAATAAAAACAACAACTCCTGTGATTTGGCAATGTTTTTAATAACTTTCGGGAGAATAAAAAACCCGACTAAAAATAACAGCGCAATCAAACCTCCTCCTCCGAGAAAACCTTTCAAAACAAAAGAACTAAAATTAGTCCCGTTAGACATTGACGAAATAAACATCAAGGCAGAAACAGCAACCAAATCCTGAATAATCAGGATGCCAATTGACATTTTCCCGTAGAGAGAATCAAGATGCCTCTTGTCTGAAAGCAGTTTCATTGTAATAATCGTGCTGCTGAACATAAGAGCGATAGCAATATAAGAAGCATTAATAACATCAAACCCAAGCAATTGCGACGCGACAAAAAATCCAAAAATAAATGTAAGAACCATTTGCACCAAGCCAATTAATAACGACGAGGTTCCAATCTCTTTGATGATTTTAGGATTAAGGTGCAAACCAACAATAAACAGCAAAAAAGCAATCCCAAACTGAGAAAAAATATCTATGACTTCCCTCGAGGATTCCAAATCAATAAACCCTGTTTCAATCACAAACGCCGCAACCACCCCTGCAAGAATATAACCTATAATAATCGGCTGTCTAAACGCCTTGACTACATACGACACTACAAATGCCATAAACAAAATAATTCCTAATTGAATAAATATATGGTCCATTTTCACCTCTTAATTAAACAAAAAATCAAAGTATAAAAAGGTTTTTAAACTATTTTCAAGATTTAATCCTATGCCAAAGGTGAGAATAAAATTAAACAGCATTGACATTGACATGCTCAATAATATCTGTGATTCTATTAAAGAGCTTGCTAAAAAAGCAGGAATAATTATCAGCGGACCCATACCACTTCCGACCAAGAAACTAAAAATAACCACAAGAAAATCTCCATGCGGCGACGGAACAGCAACATTTGACAGATTTGAAATGCGAATCCACAAAAGACTTATTGACCTGCCAGCAAACGAAAAAGTTCTCCACCATATTATGAGAATGAAAATTCCAAAAAACGTAAACATAAAAATAGAGATAAAAGAGTAAGATTTTCATTGATAATTCTATATACCAAACCCCCATAAATTTTAAAAACCCTTTATTATTAATTTAAACATGGCTGAGAGAGATGTTGGAAAAATAAAAAAGAACGACACTGCAGATATTATTCTTAGAGTGGATAACTTTGGAAATAGAAAAGGACTCACAATAAGGGAATTTATCACAAGCGACAGATACACTGGATTTACAAAAGCAGGCGTGAAAATCATGGCAGCAGACTTTCCAAAATTCAAAGAAATGATTAATTCTGTAACAGAAGAAGACTTGAAACCCGAAGAGGAAGTTCCTCAAGAATCTCCAGCAGAACAGGAAAAATTACCTGAAGCAGAAAAAAAAGAAACCCCTAAAGAAGGATTGCCTGATTATTGATTCTTAAAGTTTTTATTTAATTTAGAATTTTGGATAAAATATAGAAACTAAAAGATTTAGAATAATTTTTCAGCAAGTTGGTGTAAACCATAAATTGTTCCTCCAGAAGCCACAGCGATTGAAACTGCTTGATAAGCAGCACTACCATAAAAACTTCCTGCCCCTCTTTCAAAATCAATAATTGTTGGTTTATCGCCCAATTTATCTTTTATTACTTGATAAATTCCATAAACTGGCAACCATTGTTTCCAATTTGGACTTTCCAACTTTCTTTCTAATGATTCAGATTTACTTTCCATGTAATTTAGTTTTAATTTAATCTTTATAAATCTTTCTACTATTTCACCACTTTAAAATTAATACCAAATTCTAAAATCCTCTCTTCTTTTTTCCCATACTTTCCTTAAACAAAAATTACTAAATCATCCCCAACTTCAAAGCAATAAGCATTCCTATTCCTAATAATAAAATAATAATTCCTGCAATTAAATGCAGAACTTTTAATTTTCTTGTTCTCCATTGCTCTGCTTTTTCAGTTGTTGTAATGCCAAAATAAATTCCAAAAGTTATTAACAGCATCGGCATAATAAAAATAAAATTATACAATAATAAAAGAGGGACTGCGTAATTTCTTGTTGCAACATCTGCCAACAAACCTAAAATAACTATGTAAGGCCCGGAAGTGCACGGAAGCAAAAACAAGCTGATTACAAAACCCATAAAAAAAGCACCTGTCGGCGATGTAACACCTTTCAAAAGCAACTTCATCTTGGGTCTCCATAATTCAGGAACCTCCATTTTAAACCATTTCCCATACCACAAATAATCCTTTAAATTAAACAACCCCACAATAATCGCCAAAAAAGCCACAACAATATAAAAAGACCTGGTTAAGCCGGCAGCCTGAATTGCACTAAACAAACCAAGTCCCATTAAAAAATAAGAAATAAAAATAGCTAAAGAAAACATCAAGCCAGTTAACAAAGCTCTTTTTCTGTTTGATGAAGCTAAAATAGTTGTCATTAAAATTATTAAAACAGCAAAGGCACAGGGATTTATCGCGTCCACAGCCGCAGCACAAATCACAGCAGGAATAGTTAATTTCTTTTTTAATTTTGTTTTCTCGGGATTTTCGGTAGGAGAACTCTCCCCTATGATATGAGTTACATCCTCTATCCCGCCGTCACTTAATTTATTTAAAGGAGTTTCACAGCCATTTTCCAGGCATATTTTAATCTCATCTTCAATAGACTTGCCAAGTGAACTGCTGAACCCAACAAGAACTTTGCCGTTAATAAAAGTCGTAGGAACACCCTGAATTTCTGTTCCAAATGCTTCACTTAAATCTTCAAACAACTGCCGATTTTCATTATTAAAATAAATTTCATAAGATTCAACTTTTAAAGAAGGATAATTTTTCTGAACTTTATTTAAAAAAGACTGCAATCCTGAACAATGAGGACAACCCTGCCCATAAAAATAAACCAAATAAACATTTTCCCCTTCAGTAACATTACCTGTTGCAGATTGACTAAAAATCAAACCTCCTGCAACTATTAAAAGAATTACTAATATCAGGGGAATTATTTTTTTCATTAGATTAAGAAAAAAAACAAATTTAAAAAGTTTTTGATAATAGTTCAGGAAGTTTCATAGGGGAAAAATATATTCATTTAATTTTAAGAAGTGGGGGTGTTGTAAAACTAATTAAGAAACCGAAAGATTTTGTGATTTATTTATAAAATAGAGATCTCCACAAACCTGTTTCTCTTCACGAACTAATTTAAATCCATTCTTTTTTAAAAATCCCTTACACTCATCCTTTAATTTTTTGCTGTGCCATTCAATTACAATTTTCTTAATATTTAACAAAAAATTCTTACTACTTTTTAGAATATCCAATTCACTTCCTTCAACATCTATTTTAAGAATGTCAATTTTATCAATTTTCAATTTTTTGCATAAATCAATTAAGGTTGTTGAATTTACAATTATTTTTTTAATCCTTTTTGCATCTAACCATTTTCGCCTTTGCATTGCAATATCCAAAGCACCAGCGAATGTAACTTCAGGCACCATTTCAAATGTGATTTTCCCTTTTTTCTTTGTAAGAGCTTGATTTACCAAAATTACATCTTTTAATTTATTGCTTTGGATATTCTTTTTCAAAAGTTTAAATGTTGAAGGCACAGGTTCAATTGCTACTATCTTTAATTTTGGATTATTTTCCTTCATCCCAAAAGTATAAAATCCTTCATTTGCCCCAACATCAAAAATAACTTTATCTTTTTTTCCTTTAAATTCTGGAAGAACCATATGGGTTTTGTGTTTAAATATTTCTAAATAAATTTCAATTGAAGATGCAACCGCATTTTTTCTTAGCCAAAATTTAAATTGCCCAATATTTATATCAAAAATCTTTTTACCTTTGATTATCTTTCCTTCTTTTTCAACTTTTTGCCAATCTTCTTTAATTTCCTGCAATCTCTTAAAACTTTTCTTATCTTTAATCCTCTTTTCTATGAAATTGAAATCTGATTTAGCCGTCATTATACTCTTTCAAATTAATTTATTTTATAAAAGTATCTTCTTGATGAATCCTATTTTTATTATTTAGTTACCTTTTACCTTCAGGAAAAAGAATCTGACTTAACATGGAAAGAAACTCATATTCATTGGTTATCTTAGGGGGATAACTTTTTCTTGAATTGAACAGCCTATGAAATGATTTATAATTGTTAAGAACTTCTTTTTTAACGCTAGTTGGTGCGACCTTCTTCTTTAAAACATCCTCTGCAAAAGCTTTAGATGGAAAGGGATAAATAATTATCTCTGTAAGTTTGTTTTTCGTAAAATTATCAGTTATTTCTTCAACATCCTCTTCTCTAAAATACAAATACCCAAATTTTAAACAAGAATCGTCTTCACTAAAATCCTTTTTACTATATGCTCTTCCTATTTCTTTAGGAACCAACTCCCCCATAAATTTTTGCAAGGATTCTTTTGTATATGCTCCTTTTTTTGGTGCGACAACATAATGCACAACACGGGTCTGTGAAAATTCATGGTTTAAATCCGAATAAAATCCATCCAATGCTTTTTGCACTAATCTTACTTTGGGGTTTGTTTTCAATGATTGTTCGATATTTGATAACTTGCTCATTTTAATTACCTTAATTTTAACAAACAAATATTGTTTATAAAACTTTCTATTAGTTACTACTCTCTAATTATAATTAATAACTCGGCATCATCTGATTATGTCCAAACTGAATAACTAAATCAATCTGCTTCTCCAAATCTTTCCCTAAGACAGGTGTATCACATGCACCAAAACAATCTCCAAGCCAAATTAAAAATTTGCCCCCGAATATTCCATCCTGCATATCAGGGGGTACACCCTTGGGTGCCAATTTTTCCTCTAAATAATCAACAACAGCAGTTGCATAAGGCTTTAGCCCGTCAGGAAACTGCAGCAAAACTAATTTTGCTTTTTCAGATTTTATTTTAGAAATAACTTTCTCCAACTCTAAATCATATGCTTTATTGCCTTTAGTAAAAATATTTTGCGAATATTTTTCGGGGTACGCCTGTGGTGTTAAATCATTAATTGTTTTCATAAATTAATCCCATTAAATTCAATTCTATTTTTAAAAGCAGATAAAAT
The DNA here is from genome assembly GCA_023132255.1 of Candidatus Pacearchaeota archaeon. Taxonomy (GTDB): domain Archaea; phylum Nanobdellota; class Nanobdellia; order Pacearchaeales; family GW2011-AR1; genus JAGLYK01. The sequence continues at coordinate 8,071 of JAGLYK010000020.1, read as the reverse complement.
TTTATTTATACAGGATTTAGTTTTGCCGTGAAAATTCACTCTAAAAGGCTCTATTAATTCGTGGGACAATTCTATGAAATAAATCTCCGCCTCAACAAACTGCCCATTTAAATTCAAAGTATATGTTTCTTCATACCTGTTGCTTTTTTTATTAAAGCGCTCTCTTTTTGTCCCCCCAAGTTTCCGAATATCAGAAACCAACAAATCCAAACTTCTGGAAAAATAAAGAGCAGGATAAGCACTCTTTTCAATTTTATCCCCAGTAACCTTTACAGAATATTTACTCTTAACCATATAAATTAAAATCCAATTAAACTTAAATAATTATCTATCTTAAAATTTTGTTTACACTTTCTTTTTTATTGCTTTGTAATATTGAGAAGTAGAATTTTTTCATAAAAATAAACATTCATTAAACTTTAAAAATCCTGTTAATTTTAACATGCTATGAAAAAAGAGGATAAAAAAATACCTGAGTGGTTAAAATTAACAGGGCTTCTTTATTTGTTTATTTTTTCAATAGAATTAATTAAAAAAACTTCTCTGGTTTTTGCACCAGATATTAAAAATTTTCTCGCCCAGAGTTTAACGCCTTTGAAAGCAATATGCGCAGGATGGTTTACAACATCAATAGCACAATCTTCAGGGGCAGTTGGTTCTATAACCGCCGCATTTGCAGGAAATAATTTTATTACACTTTCAACAGCAATTTATATTTTAATCGGAGCATCACTTGGAACAACAATTACTGCACTTATTATTTCTCTCATAACCACTACAAAAAAAAGAAAAGATTTCAGGCATGGTTTTGAAATAGGATTATGCTACTCTCTTTATAGTGCAATGCTTGTAATTATAGTTTTTATTTTGGAATATTTTTTTCAATTGTTTTCAAAAACATCATTATTCCTAGCAAATTTCCTCGGCGACAAAATTTCTTTATTGCACATCCCAAATTTCATTGAATTAATAACATCGCCATTAATGAATTTGGTATCAAAAATAAATAATCACTTTTCAATATTAATTTTGGCTTTTATAATTCTAATTTTTACATTAAAATATATCAGCAAATCTGTTATAAAAATACTTGGAGGTGAAAAAAAAGCCAGAAAATTTATCAACAAACATTTTGAATCAAAATATAAAACCTATTTAATCGGCGCAATTTTAACAGGAATTGTTTTTTCATCAAGCATAACAATTGGGTTATTGGTTCCATTAGCAGTTGCACGACTTATTAGTTTGAGAAAAGCCATCCCATTTATCCTCGGTGCAGATCTTGGAACATTCACTGATATTTTTTTAGCTTCAATAATTATAAACAAACCATTAGCATTAGCAACAGCAATCAGCTACTTTTTATTTGGGGTTCTTGGTGCATTAATATTTCTTCCAAATACAAAATTCCTCTTTAAAACAACCAAATACATTTCAAAAAAACTCATTCGTATTTCAAAAAGAAAAGCATTATATATTTTAACAGGATTTATTTTAATTCCGTTATTAATAATTTTAATTTTCTAAGTTCTAACTTAAATCATAATTTTTTTTCTAAATCTTCAATTGTCTTATTTTTCATAGCAAACAGAATTAATAATTATTTTTATAATTTTCTGATAGTGAGAAAACTTTAAATACTCTAAACTAATTATTTAATTGTCTAACTTCGGTTAGGCAAAAGGGTTAGAACTTCGGTTTTGGCCCTTTTTATTTTCTTAAAATCTTTAGTCATGTGGAATCAAAAACCTTTAAAAATAAATCTATACTCCAAAATATATGACACAGAAAATACGCCAGCCAATTGTGACAGTCTGCGGGCATGTGGACCATGGAAAGACAACAATACTTGATAGTATGCGAAAAACAGCAGTTGCAGAAGGAGAGGCAGGAAAAATAACACAAAAAATTTCATTCACATCTTACCCAATAGAACAACTAAAAAAAGCCTGTCCATTAATTGAAGAATCAGAAATAAAACTCAACATCCTGGGATTTTTATTTATCGACACCCCTGGACATGCTGCATTTACAAATTTAAGAAAACGAGGAGGGAGTTTAGCAGACTTAGCAGTTTTAGTCATTGACATAAACGAAGGAATAAAACCCCAAACAGCAGAAGTAATCCAAATCCTAAAACTAAACAAAACACCTTTTTTAATCGCACTAAACAAAATCGACAACATTTCAGGGTGGAGAACAGACAAAGAAATCCCTCTGCAACAAAGCATAGAATCCCAGCCCCAAAACATCAAGCAAATCTTCGACCAAAGATACATGACACTAATCGGTTCGCTAAACAGCCATGGATTTGAGGCAGACTTGTTCTACAACATAAAAGATTTCACAAAAAAAATCGCCTTGGTCCCTTGCTCTGCAAAAACAAAACAAGGCATCCCGGAATTAATCATGATGCTCTGCGGATTGAGTCAAAGATATTTAACAGACAAATTAAAACTAGGAAAAGAAGCAAAAGGAGTCATGCTCGAAATCAAAAAAGAAAAGTCAATAAACTACAACGAGGCAATTCTCTATGACGGAGAGCTTTCAAAAACCGACGAAATCGCCATTGCAAACATAGAAGGAAAACCGATAATTACAAAAATAAGAATTCTCGAGGAAATCCAACCCCTGTGTGCAAAATTTAAACCAATTGAAAAAGCCCAGGCATCAACCGGCTTAAGAATGCAACTAACAGACAAAACAGAAATCCTGCCTGGAATGCCTTTTGTAGCCTTTAAAGGCGACAAAGAAAAAATTAAAGAAATGTTCAAAAAAGAAATCTCAGAAAACATCAAAACAAACAAGCAGGGAATCATCGCAAAGGCAGATTCTCTTGGAAGTCTGGAAGCACTTTTGGTTTTGTTAAAACAGCAAAACATCCCGGTAGTAAAAGCCGGAATCGGAAACATAAACAAGACAGACATAATCTCAGCAAAGGCAAATCTTGACATAAACGAACTTGACGCAGTAATTGTCGGGTTCAATGTTTCAATAGATGAAGAAGCAAGTCAAATAAAAGGAAACATAAAAATCCTGACAGAAGAAGTAATTTACAAACTAATTGAAAATGTTGTTGAGTTCAGGGAAGAGAAATCAAAAGAAATTGAGAAAAAAAGATTAATGCAACTGACAACTTTGTGCAAGTTAAAAGTTCTTCCGCAATATGTTTTTCGGAACACAAAGCCTGCAATTTTCGGTGTCAGGGTTGAAGCAGGAAAATTAATTTCCGGATTAAATTTAATAGACGAGAATGAAACGAAAATCGGAAGAGTGAAAAACATTCAGTCAGAAAACAAATCAGTTCAGGAAGCAACAGAAAACATGGAGGTTGCAATCTCAATTCCAGGAGTAAATTTTGAAAGGCAGATTAAAGACAAGGAATTTCTTTACTCAGATATTTCAGAATCTCAGTTCAAGACATTCAGGAAAAACAAGGACTTGCTTTCTGAAAACGAAAAAAAGATTTTAATGGAAATTGCAGAAATTAAGAGAAAAAAGAGAGAAGATTGGGCGAGGTAGTTTTAAAATTATTAGTGATAAAATGTTAGTGATTTTGTGTTAAAATCAATTCAGAAAACCTCTCAAAGCACTATGTTCATTCTTTCCTTACATATTTTTGCAATCTCTTCAACATCAATAGGCAAAACAATTTTTTCAGATCTCTTACTCAAATGATATGGAATAAACTCATTTTTATTTAGATATTTCACTACAGGTCTTCGAAAAAAGACTTTTTCCAACCTAGGTAATACCAAAGATGTTTGAATCAACAATAAAGTACCTTGAGTATTCCTCCCAATAGACCTTCTCAATGCATAATCTATTCCATCTTCTAATAATAAAGTCAAATGAACATATTCTCTATCTCCAGTTTTATCTATGTGTTCATATCTTCCAAATTGCTCCAATGTCTGTTCAAAATAATCTTTATTTGTACCATGGAACAATAAAGGAATCTCTTCATATTTTCGTTTCCAATTCATAATAGATGTAAATGTTTATATATTTTTAAATCTTTAGATTTCTTACCACTTTGAAGTTAATATCTAAAACTCCTTATTGTCTGCACGCGACTTTCATCAAAATATGTAAAGAAATCGCCCACATGAACAGGAAGGAGATGTCGTAAGAAGAACCTTGGTTCTCTTTACTCCAAAACATTTAAAAAGTGTGTTAATTATAAAATGACATGATAAACGAACACAACATCGCAAGTTCATTTAGAGCAGTCAAAGGAGACATTATTAAAATAGAAAGCGAATTAATGAATCTCAAAGAACAACAAGTTCATATTCTTGAGCAATTAGAAAAACTAAATTCTAAATTAAAAATTGTTTCTACAAAACCAATTAAGAAAAAAGTTGTAAAGAAAAAATAATTCTTTAAATTTCAAAGTTAAACAAAACTCTTTTAAACTCATTCTTCAATTAATTTCTATGAGTTTTAAAATAAACATCTCAAACAAACAGGGAAAAACTTTCAAGTTAGAAACAGATGCACCTGCAATAGTTGGAAAACAGCTTCATGATAAAATTAATGGAAAAGATGTTTCACCTGATTTAGACAACTATGAACTGGAAATTACAGGTGCAAGTGACAAGTCTGGTTTTACAGCAGTAAAAGAAGTTGAAGGTGTTGGTCTGAAAAAAGTTCTTTTAAGTTATGGAAAAGCCATGAAAAAAAGACCGCGAAAAGAAGGCAAAAAGAAATTATCAAACAAAAACCCAAAAGGTTTGAGATTAAGAAAAACAGTTCGCGGAAAAGTTATCTCAGACGCGATTTCTCAAATTAACCTGAAAATTTTAAAAGAAGGAAATAAAAAACTTTCAGAAGTTTTCCCAGAGCAAATCAAAGATTTTCAGTCGTCCGCCGAGGACGTCGAACGAGAGCAGAATAAATCTGCTGAATCAGCACCTATTGCACCCAAGGGTGTACCCCAAAATACTGCATTACGGGGCAAAGAAAAATCAACTGAAATCAAAAAAGAAAATTCTAAAGAAGAAAAAACAGAAAAAGTTTCTAAGGAATAAACTTATAACTAATCGCTTATATTTCTTTGAATGATAAAAAAAGAGGTTAAAAATGGAAAAAATAATTGAATCAATTGTGCAGACTTATGATTTGCCAGTTAAAAAAAAGAACAAAATAATTAGCATTGCGATTCAACAAATCAAAAGTTTTGAGGGATTTAAAGATGCTTATGATTATATAAATTTCCTTGTAGAAAGATTTTGTCAAACACCTTATACAGAAAGATTCTTTACAAGATTAGACCATTTAGTAAAAGAAGATTCTGATACAAAATTTCACGAATTAATTTATATGCCCGCTTATTTAAAAGAGGATAATCAAAAAGATTTAAAAGAAAAATTAAAAGGACAATCTTCAATATTAGGAAGACCAATTATACAAATAGAACCTTTTATCAAATTGGGGAGAAGAAAATATAACAAAAAACCACTTGTCCTTTTCAGAAAGCATGAATATTTTTATAGAGGAAAATCAAGAACAGAAGTTTATCACATTGACCCTGGAATGTATGAAGCATTAAGAATATGGAATCAATTACATGTAGCAATTCCGCAAGTTAAGATTATTCCATATAAAAGGATTTCAAAGAAAAAAGAAAAAGAAATCATAGAAGCATCAAAAATATTCACCAGTCCAACAGATATTGCAAGAAAATTAAATACTACTCGGGCAACTGTGGATTATTATACAATAAAAAAACATAAATTAAGAAATCATAATAAAAAAGGTCCAATAGGATATCCAAAACAAATGATAAAAGATATTGTAGAATGTTTAAGGGAATGCAAAATAGCCTCTAGGGTTGCAGAGTGGTATGATGTTAGTATTCGTATGGTGATAAATCATGGAAGAGAAGCAGGAGTTCCAATTTTATCAAGAGGAGGAAATAGAAGACAAAATAAAAAACACACGCCAAAAACCTTTTAATCTATCTTATTCTAAAATTTCTATGAACAAAATACCAGAATTAAATGTAGGAGTGGTCGGGCACATTGACCACGGAAAAACAACTTTGCTGAGCAGACTTACTGGAAAGTTTACAGACACGCATTCTGAAGAATTGAAAAGAGGAATCACAATAAAACTCGGTTACGCAGACATAACAATTTTTAAAGACAAAAAAGAATTCAACACAAAAACAGGAGAACCGCAAAGATACATAAGTTTTATCGACGCACCAGGACACGAAATGCTCATGGCAACAATGCTCTCCGGAGCAGCAACAATTGACTCTGCAATTTTAGTAATCGCGGCAAACGAAGGCATCAAGCCCCAGACAAAAGAACACCTGATGGCACTGCAGGCAAAAAAAATAAACAACATAATCATCGTCCAGAACAAAATAGATTTAGTAACAAAAGAACAAGCCCTGAAAAACTACAGGGAAATAAAAGAATTCGTCAAAGCCACTTCAGCAGAAAACTCCCCGATAATCCCTATCTCAGCACAGCAGGGAGTCAACATAAATAAACTATTAGAAGAACTCTGCAAATTAGAAATCCCAAAAAAAGACCTGGAATCAAAGCCAATTTTTTTAGTTGCAAGAAGTTTTGACATAAACAAACCAGGAACAGAAATCAAAAATCTAAAAGGAGGAGTTTTAGGGGGAATTTTAAAAAAAGGAAAATTAAAAGTCGGGGACGAAATTGAAATCAAACCCGGATTAAGCATTAAAAAAAATAACCAGCAAACCTACCAAACACTGACAACAAAAATTCTGTCCCTGCGCAAAGGAAACGAATCTGTAAAAGAAATAACACCCGGAGCAAGTATCTCAATCGAAACAGAACTTGACCCTTTCCTCACCAAAACAGATTCACTTACAGGATGCCTGGTCTCAACAAAAAATAACCTTCCGGAAATCAGCCACAGCATAAAAATAAAATCAGAATTGTTCAGGGAAGTCTTGGGAACAGAAAAACACGAAAAAGTCAAGCCGCTAAAAACAAAAGAAATGCTAATGCTAAGCGTAAACACAACAATCACTGTCGGAACAATCAAGACAATCAAAGATACCCTAAAGGGCACAAGTAATGAAATTGAATTAGATTTAAATATTCCAATAGTTACTCTAAAAGGAGATAATGTCGGAATCGCAAGAAACATTGACAAACACTGGAGATTAATAGGATGGGGGGAAATTTTATAAACTCTTTTTTATTAAACAATTCATGAAAAAGATATTTATTTTTGGAGTATTGGTATTGTTTTTAATTAGTTTTGTAGTTGCTGAAAATAATGATACAAATGAAACTTGCACAGAAAATTGGGACTGTACAAATTGGTCAACATGCATTAATAATGAACAAACAAGAACTTGTATAGACTTAAATGATTGTGGGACTACTGAAGATAAACCTGAAGAAAGTCAAACTTGTGTCATAGAGGAAACAGACCAAGAAAAATGCGAGAATGTTGGAGGAATTTGGAAACTTTTTGGTGATGGTTGTGTTGATTCGTGCGAATTAGCAAGACAAGACCCCAATAATCCAATAGCATGTACTGAGGCAGAAACCATGGGTTGTGATTGTGGTTCAGATAAATGTTGGGATGGAGAAACTTGTGTTCTGAATGAAGAAGAAGACGAAGAAGCATCAAACAAAGTATGTTGTCATAAATTTGGATATGGCAATCAAATGAAAAAAGTTAATAGTCAATATCAATGGATAGATGAAGAGAGTTGTGTTACTCCAGAAGGATTTGTTGGAGGAGGTCGTGAAGTAGTTGATGATGAATACTGTGAAAATCAAACTAAAAAAATACATAGAATAAAACCATCTCTCCCAATTGATGAATGCCCTGAAGGTTGTACATGCACTGGTTCTACAGTAAAATGTCCAATTAATGATGGCGGAAGAATAATGACTGTTTATGCTGGAAAATCAGGAAATGTTATTGTACAAATTAAAAATGTTAATATGTCAACAAATGTTACATTATACAAAGCAAATAAAACTTTATACGGGGTTTTTAGAAATAATCAAACAAAAGAGATTAAAGTTTTTCCTGATGAAGTAAAAGAAAAAATAAGACAAAG
>JAGLYK010000002.1 GCA_023132255.1 Candidatus Pacearchaeota archaeon | reverse complement strand
GAAATCTCAATAAAAAGAATTGTCAGAAAAAACGGGCAGAGCATCTACAAAATAAATAATGAAACAAAAACACGGCAGGAAATTTTGAGCCTGCTCGCCTTGGCAGGAATAGACCCAAACGGATTTAATATTATCTTGCAGGGAGAAATCCAGAACTTTGTTCAGATGCATACAGAAGAAAGAAGAAAAATAATCGAGGAAGTCTCTGGGATTTCAATCTATGAATTACGAAAGCAAAAATCTCTCAAGGAACTGGAAAAAACAGAAGAAAAAATAAAAGAGGCTCTGACAATATTAAGAGAAAGGACTGCTTATCTGAATAATTTAGAAAGAGAAAGGCAGCAAGCATTAAGGTTCAAGAAACTTGAAAAAAATGTCAAGATTTTTAAGGCAAGCATAATCAGGCATGATTTAATAAAAAAGAAAAAAGAAAAAGAAAAAATAGATTTAGAAATTCTCAAAAGAGACAAAGAAAAGGAAAAATACAAGCAGGAAAAATTAAATCTTGAAACAGAAATAACCAATATTAATTCAAAGATTAATTTTATTAATTCAACAATACAAAAATCCACTGGATTGGAGCAGGAAAAACTTAATCAGGAAATCGCTGATTTAAGAGCAGAACTTACAGGAATGAATGTAAAACTTGAAAATTATGAAAACAGGATTTCTGATATAGAGAGGCAAAAACAAGAATTATCTCAGACAATAAGTGACAACGAGGTTTCAATAAAAAAACTCCAAAAAGAATCCCCGTCTATAACTGCAAGACAAAAAGAGATTGAAATAAAAAAACAAGAACTCGAGAAATTAGAAGAACAAAGAAAAAAATTTTACATGATTAAATCCGAGTTAAAATCAATCAAAGAAAGGCTAAATGACAAGAACTCTGTTCTCCAAAACTACATCTCAGAATCCAAATTTTCACTTGAACAAATTAGATCCTTTTCCACGGAATTATTTGATAAAAACACAAATTCAGATAAAGTAGATTCATTGAAATTTTCTTTGGCAGAAAAAAAAGAATTGCTGGTTAATCTAAATAAAAGGGAAATAAAACTTGAAAAAATTTCTTATGCTAATGAATTAGAAATAGAAAAACAGGATAAGTTAATAGAAAGAATTTCTAAAATGGATACTTGTCCTCTTTGCAAAAGTAAAATGACTGAAGAACATTTGAGTACAATAAAAAAAGAAACTATTCCGAAAATTGATTCTTTAAAAAAAGAAGTAGAGAATTCAGACAGGGAATTAAGTGAGGTTTACCATAAAAGAGATTTGTTAAAGAGCACTATAGAACAGGTTGATTCTGAAATATCAAAAAGAGAGTCTGATATGATTAAACTTTTAAACATAGATGAGAGAAAAAAGCAAATAAAAATTCTTTATGAAAAAATAGAACAATCAAAAGAAGAACTTTCAAAATTAGAAAAAAGGAAAAAAACTCTTGAAGAAAAGTTTGACAGGGATTCAAACATTGAACAGAAATATGAAATCACCAGAGTAGAAATTCAGGAAGTTTTCCTGAGAAACAAGGAAAATGTTAATGCTGAAATTTCCTCAAAGCTGAGAGAACTTGAACGTTCAAAGATTCTATTGAAACAGTTTTCAAGAAATAAAGAAGACCTAAACGACGAACTTCAGGAAATTAAAAAAAATATAAAAGAAAAAGAAAAATTGCTTGAGAATAAAAAACAACAAGAAGAAAAACTAAGCAGGAAATTTAGAGAATTAATTTCGCAAAAGGATTCGTTGCAGGGAAAAATAAAGGAAAATGAATTAAACATTTCCAAAAAGCAAAATGCTCTTTTAAATATTGAGCAGGGAATAAATAACTTCAAACTTGAAAAAGCAAGAATTGACGCAGAGATTGAAGGTCTTGAAATGGAGATTCTGGAATTCCCCAGCATCCAAATAATCAAGGCAAGCAAGGAATTTCTTCTTGTCAAGCTAAACAAAACTCGGGAAATTCTGTCAAGGATAGGTTCTGTTAATCTTCGCTCATTAGAAGTTTATGATTCTGTTAAAAAAGAATATGATTTAATAAAAGAAAAAATAGAATTAATCAATAAAGAGAAACAAGGAGTTCTGAGGATAATTCACGCAATTGACATTAAAAAGAAAAAAACATTTGTCAGAACTTTGAACCAACTGAATGAAATTTTTTCAAGGAACTTTTCCCAGTTAAGTGAAAAAAGCCGGGTTTCGCTTGGGTTGGAAAACAGGAAAAACCCTTTTGACTCCGGTGTTGAAGTAATCGTGAAAACAGGGCACGGAAAATACTTTGATGTCCGCTCTCTTTCAGGAGGCGAGCAAACTCTGGTCGCACTCTCGCTAATCTTCGCAATACAGGAACTAAAACCCTACCCGTTTTACATTCTTGACGAAATCGACGCTGCCCTTGACAAAAGAAACTCAGCACGGCTTGCAGGACTGTTAAATAAATATATGAAAAAGGGCCAGTACATTGTAATCACACACAACGACGAAATCATCACAAACGCAACAAACCTCTACGGAATTTCAATGCATGATGGGATTAGTAAAATTATTTCGTTGAAGGTTTAGGAGAATAGGCTTTTTTGATTAAACCCCGAGCAGTGTTAATCCCCGCACCAATTATCCCTGTTCCTATGGCAGCAACAACACTAGCAGGAATTCCCGCTAATTGTAAAAGAAATTTTAAATGGACTCCTTCTTCCATCCCTGGGAAATATATTACCTCCGGAACTATTGGGGTGTAAGAAGCCATTGTGGCTCCAAGACCTACTGCGAAAACAGGTCCAGCCCCATATATCAATCCATCAAAAGCATAATCCCTTATGCGTTTAGTTTTTTCTACATTATTAATTACATCTATGTTTGTTAATTCACTTTCTAATGTTTTTTCATTTTTCATAACTTTCTAAGAAATTCCACTTTTATAAATCTTTCTATTAGTTACTACTAACTAATTACATTCTCTTGTAACCCAATTTATTTAAACATCTTCCTCTTTCTTTCTGCATGAACAAACAACAACTCCTCAACTCTCTAAAACAGCGAGGTTTTTCAAAAGAAATTTTAAATGCTTTTTCAAAAGTTAAACGAGAGAATTTTATTCCGCAAGAACTAAAACAAAGTGCTTATGAAGACACTGCACTGCCAATTGGAGAGGGGCAGACAATTTCCCAACCATACACAATAGCAATGATGCTTTCTTTACTTGAACTTAAACCTAAACAAAAAGTTCTTGAAGCTGGCTCTGGTTGTGGTTATGTTTTGGCTTTAATCTCTGAAATAACCAAATCAAAAGTCTATGGAATTGAAATAATAAAAGAACTTGCTGACAAGTCAAAACAGAATTTGAAAGATTACAAAAATATTAAAGTGTATCACGGAAGTGGAGCATTTCCTGAAAAAGCATCAGCCGTGAGCACAAACTTAATAGGAGGGGTTGATAAGGAAAACCTTGGTTCCCTTTATTTTGATAGAATTTTAATAAGTGCTGCTTGCAAGGAAATTCCAAAACAACTTTTATCTCAATTAAAAGACAATGGAATTCTCGTGGCACCTGTTGGAGAATATGAGCAATCTTTAGTTGCGGTTAAGAGAGTTAAAAATAAATTCATTATCAAAAAAGAGATTCCAGGATTTGTTTTTGTGCCTTTTGTTGAGGTTTAATCTCTTTTATTCTTCAACGCCCTCTAATAATCTATGATAATGCTTGTCATATTCCTCTAATCCGATTGGTCTAATTACTCTTGATGCGATTACTGAAGCTTTTTCATAATTTTCTTTTGTTATTTTTATACTGAAGAAGTCATTTCTTTTTATGGCACTTTCTAAATCGTTAATATTACTTTTTAAGAATTCATGCATACCTAAAATCATTTGTGGTCTATCTATGTCATTATAAATCATTTTTCTTTGTTTCCTTGTTTAGTTATTTTTTTACGAGGTTTTTTTCCTCGTCTTTAAAATAAGAAAAAGGAGAAAGTAATAAAAAATAAAAAAAATTAAAAATAAATTTAGTAGTAACTTTCTCCAAATTCGTCTGTTTTTTCAGGTTTCTTTGTGATTAAAACAATTAATACAACAAGCAATACTAAAAATACTATTGCCAAAATAACTGTTAAAATAACAACTGAGTTTGATACAGAATCTAATTTTGCTTCGCTGTCAAAAGTAACTGTGCTGACAAGTTCGCCGTTCATTGTGAAGATGTTAACTTTAGCTTCACCGTCAGGTGAAACCTTGATTACCTTGCTTGAACCAGCAGCCACGAAAACAACGCTTTCACTAACATCAGCAGACTCAGCTACAATCTTGTAACCAACTACTTTGTTAGTAGGGTTCACAATCCACAAGTCATTGCCAGAAGCGAAAATAGTTGTCTCAAAATCATTCTCTATAACAATTTGCTTAACTTTGTCTAAAGTCACGTCATCGTTTGTAACTTTTACTTCAAGTGTGTAGATTCCAGATTCAACATCAAAAGGTATCTTCAAGAAGATCCTTCCACTTACTGTATCTTCATCATCCTCATTCGCAACACCCCAAGCATTACATATTGCATCATTTGCACAATCCCCATCTTCTAAAGGAACCAAGTCCCCAAAGTAAGATGTCTTTTCAATACCTAATGCAGATATGCTCGCAGTTACATACAAGTCGTCCAAGTCGTTGTA
>JAGLYK010000019.1 GCA_023132255.1 Candidatus Pacearchaeota archaeon | reverse complement strand
AGGAGAAATAATCAAAATAAGAAATCCTTGGTGGGGATTTTTAGCAAGAGATATTAAAGAGGATAATCAAACAGAAGACACAGAAGAAGAAACAGAAGAACAATCCTCAGTAGATGAGATTGTTGAAAACAATTCTCAATAAACTTTATAACCTTATTTTTTCTTTAATTACTCATGGTAATTTATTCACATTCTCGTTTATCTACTTTTGAACAATGCCCTCTTAAATTCAAATACAGATACATTGACAAAATAATCCCTGAAATAGAAAAGACAATTGAAATTCATTTAGGAAAAACAGTTCACGACACTTTGGAATGGCTCTACACTCAAGTGCAGGATAACAAACTCCCGACAATAGATGCAACAATTGTTTATTACGCAGAAAAATGGGAGGAGAATTACAAGCCAGAAATAATCATAGTAAAAAAAGATTTAACATCAAAAAATTATTTTGACAAAGGCGTTGAATTCATTATTAATTATTATACAAAGCACCAGCCTTTTGATGATGGCACAATTGAAATAGAAAAAAAAATATTAATAAATCTTGATGAAGAAGGAAAATACAAACTTCAGGGATTTATAGACAGACTGGTTCACAATGCAAAAACCAGTGAATACGAAGTCCATGATTACAAAACTGCGAACTTTCTTCCAAACCAGGAAAAAATAGACCAGGACAGGCAGCTCGCATTATACTCAATAGGTGTCAAGGACATGTTCGGGCAGGACAAAAAAGTAATTTTAATCTGGCATTACCTCGCCCACAATCAAAAAATCTGCTCCAAAAGAACAAACCAGCAATTACATCAACTCAAGCAAGAAACACTTGCACTAATAAATCAAATAGAAGCAACAGAAAAATTCCCTCATTCCATTTCTAAACTTTGTGACTGGTGTGAATATAAAAATATTTGCCCTGCCTGGGGAAATTCTCCTGAAACAGAAATTGAAAAAAAGAACAACAAGGGAGAGTTAGATATTTGGTAATTATTCTTTCACTCCAAACAATCTTTTAAGATTATAAACAAATTCCTCTTTACTTCTTGTTGGGACATAATCTTCTGAAACTTCACAAACTTGTTTAAATACTGAATTAAAATCAAGAACAGCTTTTTCCAAAACAGGGTATTTATCTCTAACTCCTAAGAAAAATGTACGACTAAGATTATTCCAACTAGAGATAATCCAGGGGGTTTTAAGTTCAATTAAACGAGTATTAGAATATTGTTCGCTTGTTTGGGGTTTAGGGCTACAATAAATATCAGAATCATTTATTTCTAAAGTTTCTATTTCTTTTTTTTCTAATTTTTTTATAATTTTTTCTGCTCTATTCCTACCTCCAACTAAAGAAGATAATCTTGTTTTTTCTAATGCTTCACCAAGCGTAAATTTACTTTTTTGCTTTTCATCAAGATAATCATGAACACAAACATTTTCATTGTCTTCTAATTCAAGAAGTCTTTCAATCTCACTTTGAGGAGTTATTCTTTTTGTAAAAATTTCATACAATTCTATTTCACTTTTAATTGATAATCTTTCAATATCTGAAGAAAGGGTAGGAACATGTGCATAAACCACGATTTTATTTCCTTTTTTAGATTTACCAAAAATTTTTGCACTTGGGGTAACCCAGTTATAACTCAAATAAGAGGACCAAATTCTTGCTCCTAATTCAGATTCCTCCTCTGCATTCATTACCAAATCAATAAATTCAGGAATAAACAAAGGTCTAAATCCTTCTGATTTACATTCTATTAAAGAATCATAAAGACCATTGCCATGTAAAGAACTAAATATTTTTGCTTCTGTAAGTTTAGCAAGAGTTATAGTGTTTTTTAGCATTTGAAAAATTACTAATCAATCTTTTTAACTATTTCTCTTCTTAAAAATATATATTAATCACTTCCCATTCCCATTCTGCACCCTAATCAAATCTGTAACATAATCTCCCTGCTGAAGCTTGACAATTCTCACACCCTGGGCAGCCCTTCCCATTACTCTGATGTTCTTCAAGGAAGTCCTGATAACAATTCCTTTCGCAGTTGTAATTATTATGCCGTCCTCGTCATTAACTGCAACAGTTGTGACAACCTCGCCTGTTTTCTCTGACACTTTCAAATTAATCACGCCCTTTCCTGCTCTTGCTGTTTTCCGATAATTCTTAACAGCAGTTCTTTTTCCATAACCCTTTTTAGAAATTGTCAAAATAGCGTCAGTATTTAAAACCTCCAAGCCAACAACCTCATCATCCTTGCCCATTTTTATCCCAGTCACCCCATAACTTGCCCTTCCCATTGCCCGAACATTATCACTGCTAAACCTGATTGCCTGTCCTTTTCTCGTTGCCAGCAAAACCTCCTGTGCTTTTTTCACAACTTCAACACCAATCAAAACATCTGAATTATCTGCAGGAAGATTTATTGCCTTGACACCAGACGCTCTTGGCTTTGAAAAATTGTTCAAAGAAATTTTCTTGACCTGTCCTTTTCTCGTCGCCATGAATAAAAAATTGCCCCCGCTTGTTCCATCCTGCATATCAGGGGGTACACCTTTAGGTGCCAATCTTTCAATAGAAATAACCTTAGTAATCTTCTCATCTCTCAAACCTAATAAATTAATCAATGCCTTTCCTTTTCCATATCTTTCAGCTCTTGGAATATCATACGCCTTTAACCACAGCACCCGTCCTCTTGTCGTGAAAAACATCAGATAATCATGAGTTGAGCAAACAAGCAGCTGCTTTACAAAATCCCCTGTTGTCAAACCACTTCCAATCACACCTTTACCGCCTCTTTTCTGCTCCCGATAAGTTTGCACATCCATTCTCTTGCAATAACCTTTTTCAGTGATGGTCACCACAACATCTCTCTTCTGCACCAAATCCTTTTCAGAAATTTCAGAAATCCTCTGCAAAACTCTGGTTCTTCTGTTGTCCCCATATTTGGTTTTCAATTCATTAACTTCCTTAACAATTATTTTCAAAATCTCCTTGACATCTCCTAAAATCTTCTCAAACTCGGCAATTCTCTTTTTCAATTCCTCTGCTTCTTTCTTCAGTTTATCAACTTCCATTGAAGTCAATTGCTGTAACCTGGTTTCCAGAACAGCCTCTGCCTGTTTCCTTGTCAACTTGAATTTCTGGACAAGACGCTCCATTGCTTCTGTCTTGCTCTTGGACTTTTTAATCAAGATTATAACAGCATCAATATTTTTCAGGGCAATCAAAAGTCCTTCGACAATTTCCTGCCTGTCCTTTGCTTTTTTCAATTCATATTTTGACCTGTTTGTAATAATTATCTTTCTATGATTAACATACTCTTCAACAACATTCTTCAAATTCAAAATTTTCGGCTGCCCCCCGACCAAAGCCAAAAAATTAACATTAAACGAATCCTGCATCCTTGTATATTTGTACAGCGAATTAATTACAAACTTGGGATTAGCCCCTTTTCTCAATTCAAGCACAACCCGGATTTTCCCTTTTGAAGATTCATCCCTTAAATCAGAAATGTCCTTTATTTTTTTGTCCCTGACCAGATTAGCAATGTGTATAAGCAAAGTTGTTTTATTAAGCATGTAAGGGATTTCTGTAATCACAAGAACTTCCTTGTTCTTTATAGCCTCAGCAGAAATCTTCCCCCTCATTATCAATCTTCCCCTGCCTGTCTTGTACAATTCAGTCATGTCTCCCTGAACCATTCCTCCAGTTGGAAAATCAGGACCAGTAACAATCTCGCACAATTTTTCAATTGTGATCTCAGGCTTCTTGATGTAGGCAACAATAGCGTCGCAGACTTCAGTCAGATTATGCGGAGGAATGTTTGTCGCCATGCCAACAGCAATCCCTGTCGCACCATTAAGCATCAGGGTTGGAAGTTTCCCAGGAAGCAACTCAGGTTCTTTTGTTGAACCATCATAATTAGGAACAAACCTGACTGTCTCCTTGTCAATATCTTCTAACAAATCCAGACTTAAATCTTTTAACCTTGCTTCTGTATATCGCATAGCTGCTGCAGAATCCCCGTCAATTGAACCAAAATTTCCCTGCCCAAAAACAAGAGGATATCTCAATGAAAAATCCTGCGCCATCCTGACCATTGCCTCATAAATAGAACTATCTCCGTGAGGATGATACTTACCCATAACTTCCCCAACCACCCTCGCTGACTTCTTGGTTGGAGTGGCTGGCTTCAGCCCCATCTGGTTCATTGCATAAAGAATTCTTCTCTGCACCGGCTTCAAACCATCCTCAATCGACGGAATCGCCCTTGACACAATAACACTCATTGCATAATCCAAATAAGCCTTCTTCATCTCCCCGGAAACTTCTGTCTGTATAATTCCTTTTTTCTCATCTTCCACAACTTTTGGATCAATATTCGGTGTCATTTTTACTTTCCTTGCCCTCGTTAGAGGGTACACCTTCAGGTGCATAATTTATTAAAAGTTCGTTTTCATCATCAACTTCAAAATTAAAAGAAGTCTTGGTTTCCTTTAACTCCCTCAACTTTTCCATTAATTCATTTATCTCTTCATCATCTAAATCAAATTCTAAAACATCAACTTCTGTTTCAACTCCATCTTTGCCCTCGCCTGTTCCATCCTGCATATCAGAGGGTACACCTTTAGGTGCTATGTCTTCAGAATCTTCTGGATGTTCTTTGCCCTCTGTGTTTATATCTTCTTTCACAGAGGGTACCTCGTCAGAGGTTCTCGTGCTGGGAGCGTAGCGAGGCAGTACATCCTTGGATGCTAAGTATTCTTTTTTTTCTTCTTCAATTGCTTTAATATTTTTCTCTATGTCTTCCATTATTCTTTATTCTCCTTTATTTTATTAAAATTTTCTCTTGTTCCAAAAGTATCATAAATAATTTTAATTTGTTTTATTTTTCCATTTTCATTAAATTCAAATAAATCAACTCCTTCAAAAGAAGATTGAGTACCATCCTTTAATGTCCAATTATACCTGAAATTACCTGCTCCTTTTAAAGCATCTTTATCCACAAATGACTTAATTAATTCAACATTTGATTTACCATCACTATCTTCTAATAATTTTTTATAGAAATCTTTTGCCAACATTTTTCCATACAAAGGAGAAAAAACAACTGCTTCGCTGTCAAAAAGTTGTATTAAACTTTCATAATCTCCATTACTTAAGTTTTCAAAATATTTTTTTATTATTTCTTCTTTCATTTTAACAAGTCAGGTGAAATAATCCTCCTTTGCTTCTATTTAAATTATTAAAACTCACAACTGCTTTAGGTGTTTGTTCAACAATTAATTTAATACCTTTTGTTTCAATTTCTCTTTTTGCCTCTGGTTCAAGTTTTGCGATTTCATGATATCCAATACCAACAACAATAGCACTTGGTTTCTCTTCTAAAATCTCATCAAACTCTTCAAAACATATTGCATGACTGCCTCTTGGTCCCCATCTCTTTAAAACTTTACCCAAAGGCAGGATTTTAACATCTTCATTATAAGTTTTATTATCTATAGTTATGCTTCCAAATTTTATTGAATTTATAATTGTCATTTTATTTCTTTTAATCCTGTTAAATCAGACGAGGACTGAATTTTATCCCCAAGCCCGTCAACAATTTTAATCCCAAGTTCCTTGCAGACTTTTGCCTCTGGAATTTCATAATTAAATCTATCGCCACCTTTAGCAAAAATATCTGGCTTCAATGCTTTAAGTGACTCACAAATACTAATATATTCATCAACTTCATCAATACTCACAAAAACCTCATCAACACACTTTAATTCTTCTAAAATAGCCTTCTTATCTTCAATTGGCATAAATGCTTTTCCTTTTTTCTTTATGCATTGCTTATCATTATTCAAAATAACAACTAACTTATCTCCTAACTTTTTAGCTAATTGCATATACTCTATATGTCCTCTATGAATAGGATCAAAATAACCGCTCACTGCTACAACTTTCATTCTATCTCCTTGCCCTCTATGTTTATATCTCCTCGCATAGAGGGTACCTCGTTTATGCCCTTCTGGGTATCAGAGGTTCTCGTGCCGGGAACAGAGTGAGGCGGTACACCCTTGGGTGCTATCTCATCAAGATATTTCATAAATTCCTCTTCATTTAATTCTTGTTTTTGAACATCTGTTCCTTTCCATTTACATTTACGACACTCCCATTCACCTTTTTCACTCCCAATTACAACCCCAACATCGTCGCTGTCACACTTTGGGCATTTTCTAATCTTGAAAGTTTTTCCAGTTTTCTTTTTAGGTTTAGTCTCTCCTTTCAAAATCCATGCTGGTGTTTTTAATTTATTTTTTGGCATTTTAAACTTATAACCTTTTAATTTATTTTAGTTTTTTTTCCTTTTGAAAATAAATAAATATCTCCAATAAATTCTAATTTTCTATCCCAAATAATAACCGCTTTATTACTAACCCCATAAATATCTATTCCTTTTGATAATTTTAATAATTTAGAATCAAATTTTTCTTCATAGTGAGCTTTCATTTGAATTGGAACAACTTGAAGAGCTCCCACTTTGGTAATATTTTCTTCTCTAATTTTTATATATTGATTGCACATTAAATATGCCCCTGCACTCATCCCAATAAGCACTCCATTAAATGATTTAATAAGGTTTACTAATCCTTTTTCTTGAACATTTTTTATTAATAATTCAGTATCTCCCCCAGGAATGTAAAGAATTCCAGATTCTTGAAAATATTTTCTAATTTCTTCTGGAGATTTTGCATTTGAAATAAAATCAACTTTATTTGCTCCTAATTCTTTAAAATAAGGTGGGAAAAATTCTTTCCACATAATTTGCTTTCCTTTATTTTTAGAACTTAAATCTAAAACATAAACATTTTTATTATCTGCATTATCAATCGCTTTTTTATCTATTTCTTTAGCTTCGCCTTTTTTTACTTCTCCTCCACCTTCTAAATAAATTTTCTTTTTCATCTTAAACATCCAACTCCGCATTTAATGCATTCTCCAATATAAATTGTTTTCTTGCCTGAACATCATCGCCCATCAGCATTGAAAAAGTCTGGTCTGCTTCAACAGCATCCTCAATAAAAATCTTCTTGACCCTTCTTGTCCGGGGATTCATGGTCGTGTCCCACAACTGAACAGAACTCATCTCCCCCAGACCCTTGAACCGCGTAACATTAGTTGTGGCAAGTTTCTCGCTCATCTTCTTAAGTTCCTTGTCTGAATAAACATAATAATCTTTCTTTTTTCTAATCCTGTACAATGGAGGCATGGCCACAAAAACATTCCCGTTCTTAATCAACTCAGGCATGAACCTGAAAAAGAAAGTCAAAAGTAAGGTCTTGATATGCTCGCCGTCAACATCAGCGTCGCACATTATAATTATTTTATTATACCTCAACTTCTCCAGATTAAACTGCTCCCCGACACCAGTCCCAATTGCAGTAATCATATTGGTTATCTCCTCACTCGAAAGTGCCCTCACAGGATTAGACTTTTCAACATTAAGTATCTTGCCTTTTAACGGAAGTATTGCTTGGTTCTCCTTGTCCCTCGCCTGCTTACTTGAACCTGCAGCACTTTCACCCTCGACAATATAAAGTTCAGTATTCTCAGATTTCTTATTTGAACAATCAGCAAGCTTGCCTGGTAAGCCTCCAAGAGAAAACGCATTCTTTCTTCTAACCAAATCCTTGGCTTTTTTAGCAGCCAATCTTGCCTTGGCAGAATCAAGTGCCTTGGACATAATCTTTCGGGCAATAGAGGGGTTCTCCTCGAAAAACTCTGACAAAGCAAGAGTCACAGCAGAATCAACAAAGCCCTTTATCTCAGAATTGCCCAGTTTTGTTTTTGTCTGCCCTTCAAATTGGGGGTCCCCCATCTTGATGCTGACAATCGCTGTAATTCCCTCACGAACATCATCTCCGGAAAGATTACCGTTTTTCAATGCTTGTTTTTTCCTGGCATAATCATTAATCACTCTGGTCAGCGCAGTCTTGAACCCAAAAATATGGGTCCCCCCCTCGACAGTGTTGATAGTATTCACAAAACCAAAAATATTTTCCCGATACCCTGCATTATACTGGATCGCAATTTCCAGGACAGTTCCATTTACGTCCCTCTTAAAATAAATCGGCTTGTGCATAATTTCCTTGGATTTATTCATCCATTTTACAAATTCAATCAAACCCCCGGCAGCAAAAAATTCTTCGTTCTTGTCTTTTATCTTGTCGGTTAAACTAATTTTCAAGCCGGCATTTAGAAAAGCTATTTCCCTGAACCTGGTCTCTAAAATCTTGTAATCAAAATCAAGTGCGGAAAAAATCTTCTCATCAGGCCAGAAAATAATCTTTGTCCCGGTTTCACCATTGCCGCATTTTCCAATAACTTCTAGTTTTGTCCTGGCTTTCCCTCTTGAATATTCCTGCTGGTAAATCTTGGCTCCTCTCTTTATCTCAATAATTAATTTCTTTGACAGAGCATTGACAACAGAAATTCCTACTCCGTGCAATCCTCCTGAAATCGCATAAGATTTCTTGTCAAACTTTCCTCCTGCATGAAGTTTGGTCAAGGCAACTTGGACAGCAGGAATCCTGAACTGGGGATGTATATCAACAGGGATGCCTCTGCCATTGTCCTTGATTGTCACAGAACCATCTTTATTTATTGCAACTGTAATTAAAGTGCAATGCCCTGCAAGAGCCTCGTCAACAGAATTGTCCACTGCCTCGTAAACCAGATGATGCAACCCCTCCTTGCCAGTAGAGCCAATATACATTGCAGGTCTTTTTCTTACTCCTTCAAGTCCTTCAAGAACCTTTATTTGTTCAGCACCATATTTCGCAGTCATTTCATCAAATTGTATAAAAAATCTGTTCAGATTTAATTAATTTATATCTAAAAAAAGACCCAATCCTTTATAAACTTTTCTGCCCAAAAAAGTAATTTGTCGTCGGGAAAACGTAAAAAAGTTTTTATGAAGCAAAGAAAATTTGATTGGCATATTGTTTTGCAGAACATTAAAATGAATTTGAAAAATCCAGATTCATTAATTCAAAAAATTTGAATTTTTTTATTTTAAAAGCTAGAATTTATAGATGAACTCCAGAATAAAGGTTTAAATAATTTTATAAACATTGTATTCATCTTAATGTAAAATAAAGGTGTTTAAATAAATGTTTTCTAATAAATCAAAAAAAGCCATGTCTACGGTTATTGTAGCTCTAATTTTAATTGCATTAGTGTTAATTGCAATAGGCATGGTGTGGATGGTAATTAAAAAGATAATGGTTGAAGGAACAAGTACAATTACAAAAGCACAATTCGCAATCTATTCCAGAATGGATCTCAAAATAGAAACCGCACAAGTTAATAAGGATACAAATAAACTTACTGTTAAAGTTAAAAGAAGTTCTGGTAAAGGAAATCTAAGCGGGATAAATTTCATTGTTGGTAATGAAACTTTTTCTAAATCTGTGAAGAGAGATACTGACTTGGGTGAATTAGAATACAGAACATTTGTTTTTGATTTAGCTGAATTTAATTTAAATATAGAATCTGCTAAAGAAGTTTCTATAGCCCCAATAATTATTTCTGGGGGAGAAGAAATAATAGGAGAAATTATGGATACTGCCCCAATAAAACAAGTTTCTTTTGAAGAAGAAATTCCTCTTTGTTCTGAAAATTCAGATTGTGGGACAGATAATTGGGTATCTGGAACAGAATACTGTAGCGGAGATAGTATCTTGCAAGAATGGATGGAATATCTTTGCGAATTAGAAGGGTGTAGCAGTCAATCAAATCCAATATTAAAAGAAAATTGTTCTGCTCAGGGAAAAGTTTGTTTTGCAGGAGAATGTCTGGAAGAACCAACCTCGTGCTCTGAAAATTCAGATTGCGGAGAAGATAGCTGGATACCTGGAACAGAATACTGTGATCAAGATGATAATGTTTGGCAAAAATGGGAAGAATATATTTGTGAACATGAAACATGCAAAGAAAATATAATTGACAAATTCAAAGAGGAATGTGCATTAACAGGACAAATCTGTTTTCAAGGAGAATGCTTTACTCCATTGGAATGTTTTGAACATAGTGATTGTAATGTTGGGGAAATGTGCAAGGATAATGAATGCATTCCTGAATATGTTATTAATTCAGGAACAATTTATTCAATATGGCCAATAGGAGGAGGAGAATATTTTGATAGTCCAGACCTCCCAAAATCAGAAGTTAATTATATAAACTATTTCGTCAGGTTTACTGGATCTGAATCAAGATGTTTAAAAATAACAGAACACGTTTATCCTGATTCTCCAGAATATAATAGTTATATCAAACTTAATTCTACAAGCAGTATTCAAGCAGGTGAAAATTATGATATTTGGCAAACACTATGGGGATGTTATAATCAGGTATAATTTATTATTTTGCATTATCTTTTTTTCTCTTTTGTTTGAATGCAACTATCACCAGGATTATTATTAATACAACAACCACAGTTATAATAATTATCCAAATTAAAAAAGAAAGTTTTTCTATGAAAAAAGAATCATAACTGCTGGCACTCTTATCTCCATAAGTCACTTTTGAATAAAAGATATACTCTCCCATTTTAATATCCTTAGAAGTTTCTAAAAATAATTTTTCACTAAAAGATTTATCAATAACAAAACTCTTTTTCTTTAAAACATATGTTTCATTATCAAAATTCTTAATAGAATACTCAAGCTCCACGCTAATATTATTCAAATCACCTAAATTAATAATTTCCACCTCAGCTTCAACTATTTCTCCTGAAAGAAGATATCTCCTTAAAATAGTTGTTTTCATGTCAAATAATGGAATCCTATCTTTTATATCTAAAACAACATTCACAGACTTGCTAACATGCTGGGAGTTAAAATTAATTTTTCCAAGATATACATCAGCTTCCTCTTTTTCAGAAGCATAAACATTAAATTTAATAGTCTCAGTTTCACCTTTTTCTAAAGTAAATGACTCTTTTTCCAAAACAATAAATCTCCCAAGATTTGTTAAGGAAATATTTATCAACAAATCTCCAGCTCCATTATTAGTCACAATTATTTGTTTTTGATAATACTCTCCTTTTTGCATTCGAATCCTTAAAGAAAAAGGATTTAATTTAAAATCATACACTTTTACTGGCGGCACTACAGCTCCGCCACCTCCTCCGCCACCTCCTCCATTAGTATCTTCCTCTTCTTCGTCGGCAACGCAAGTTCCGCCTATGCAGGTGTATCCGGAACTGCATGCACAATCAGCCACGCAACTTGAACAATCTTCTGTTGCATCGCAAGTTCCATCACCACAATATGCTCCCTGAATAACAAACTGAATACTTGCTTCTGAAGAGGTCTTCGCAGTAATCTTATTAGAAAAATTAAACATTACAATTAAATTAGCAAATACAAGAAAAACAAACACTCCTAAAAAAAACAATAAAAATATTTTCTGTTTCCCCTTTTCCATAAGATAACATACCTCTTTTGTTTTAAATATCTTTCCAAGATTTTTTAATAGTTGTTATAAATCTTCCGGAATAATTCCCCTGCTTGCCTTCAGCAAGAATTATTGTATTTACATTAACATCTTTGCTTTCTCCAATATCAAGAAAAATTATTTTATCAAACACGAGAAACTCCTCAATATCTCCTTCAACACTAAACTCAGCCTTAATAGGAAAATCATAATCATTTTGAATTGTCAAAGTCCTCCTGGAACTTGTACCAAGCGCAATAGTTCCAAAAGCCAATACGTCTGTGTCAACATCAAAAGCAGGTATACCCCCAACTCTCAACTTAGTAACAATCTCTACCCTCTCAAGAATAGCAATATGTTTTAGATATATTGTAAAAGAAAATAAAAATAAACTTAAAACAAACATAAAAACAACAAAGAGATAAATCTTATTTTCTTTTTTCATTTTGCCCCAGAACTTCGTACTTTTGGGCCTCGGAGAGGTTCTCGCACCTTCTTGGTGTACACTAAGCGGTGTCGTTTTCCCAAAAAATATTTTTTAATTATAATTCCGAGAATTACCAGTAATAAAACTGCTCCAATAGCAATGAACAATATCATTTGGAAATTATTTTTCTCTTCGACAAACTCTATCTTAACTAACTCGCTTGAACTTTTTCCAATATCCTTGCCATAATAAATAAAGGTAATATTTGCATTGTAAAATCCTTTTGTAAAATTACTAGTATCAAAAAATCCTGCAATTGTCTTTTTTTCCCATGGCTCTAAACTTGTCGAGGAAGTTTCAAAACTAATAAGAGTGGTCGAACCATTCAAAATAAAAACTTCTGCATAAACTCCATCTACCTTATCATTCCATCCACTTTCTATTTCTAAATTAAGCTTCTGGACATCCCCAATAATTATTTGCCGGGTATAATTAACAAGATGGATAATCAATTCTCCAATCTTAAATACTGATTCTGCTTTTGCAATCTTCCCATAATCAACAATCGCCAGTGCATTGTAAGTTCCTGGATTATAATCTGCTGTGTCAAGTGATTTTTTCAGTTTTATTTGCTCCTGGCTTTTTATTTCCCGTTGCATAAAATAAAGTGTTTCAATTGTTTTATCGTCAGAAATAATATCTATTTGAGGAGTTACATTTACATCTTCTTTTCCCTGACTTATAATTCCCAACTCAAAATTAACTGGCTCTCCAACATTCGCATTATTAGATGAAAGTGAAATTTCAAGATATTTTCCTGGATAAGCCACATAAACATCAATCACCGCTTGGATAGTAACTGTGGTTCTCACCATTGCTGTAGAAACTTCTAAATCTTTTTCACTAATTTTTTCTCTAACTCCAATTAATATTCGGTGTTTGCCTGGCTTTTCTATAAACAAAGGTAAATTAACTGCTGCAATAAAAGATCCTCCTCCAACAAGTTTATCTTTATCAAGTTTAACATAATCAGAAAGATCTCCCGCAACATAAAGTTCAAATTCAGTATCAGGATTATTATGAGAAACATAATATGTCACACTTGTTTCAAAACCAGGTGCAAAATTATATTCTACTTTAGCAGGACCAACCCTAAGAGCAGAACAAATATTTATTAAAAAAATAAAAATTGCAAGCACAAAAATAAATTTAATCAATCTCTTTTCCATATAAATTATATTTAAAATATCTTTTTATACTTTACTAAAAAATTAAAGAGGAGTTGCAGTTGCGGTTATTACTGCTCCTTTTGCTCCAGGTGTAGCATCCTCAGGAATCCTTAATTGTACATTAATCTTTATTGTATCAAGAGCATCATAATAACTAAGATTAGTGCAGGCATCTTGTTGAGCAGCTGTTGTGTTAGTGTAAGCAGTCATTTTATTATGCTCAGTATCACAAGAATTAGTTTCATTGTCTGAGACTTTTAATTCATAAGTAGAACCTGTTCCTCCAATAAATGAAGCTGCTTCAGAAGTATTTAAAGTAACAGAAACATTTGAATTTCCATCATTTTGAAGCACAAGTGCCTGATTAACCTGTGTCCAATTTCCATTTGTAACAGTATTTTCTGAATTAATAAGTGCAACTGCATAGGCTTCACTAACAACACCAGTACCCCAATTAATATTATTCGTTATAAAGGATACACTTGCCTGAGAAATAATAGTTAAATTCGCTGTTCCAGTATCTGTTGCAAATCCAGTAAGACTCTTTATATCTTCAAAATGAACTATTAAATTAACAACAGCAAGTGTCATTGCAATAATCGCAACAATCATTAAAAGATTAACAGCTTTCATTCATTTACCTCACTGTTTTTAGCAGTTTCCACAATCAATAAATTAAGATTGCCAGATTGCACATCCTCTTCACTTGTGCCCTTTAGGGTATTAACAACATTCATAACCTGAGAATCTTCAGAATTTAGATTCTGAGTAAACACAATAGAACCAACTGACAAAACAATTACTAATATTAAAAGCCCGATAAAAATTTTTTCTTTAATCACCATGTTTTTTATTAAGATAAAAAGAACAAACACTTTTTAAACTTTATTGTAATCCTAAGTATAATTATAATAATATCTTTTATTGTTTTTTTCTCTTTAATCTTTTAACAACAAGAAACCAAAGAATATTTCCTAAAATCAAAATTACAATTAAAATAACCAATATCGTCGTTAAATTGAACCCGCCATCTTTTTGGACAATCACTTTTCCAGTAATCCCTGTAACTTCAATAGAATCTTCTGTCACCTCAACCTTCACATTCTTTTCATCTTTTTCAGAACCATATCTTAAAATTAATTTTCCGTCATAAACCCCTTTATCAATCCCCTCTGTATCCCAGTATGCAACCATCTCAATCTTGCTTAATGAAGGAGCATCATAATTTGCAGACCTAAAATCAGCAATAACATTCCTTTCCTCCCCATATAAAACCATATTCACATTAATATCTTTGACCTCTTGGTTCATTTTATTATTGACTAAAATATTAAATTTAGCAATCTCTCCAAGCTGAAAATTTTTAACAGTAATTAATTCTATTTCTAATTTAGCCTCACCAATATTAAATTCTTTTTTAATTATTTTTTCTTCTCCGTCGTAATTTAAAATTATTCTGGCATTGTATCTTCCAACATCCACATCAGTATCCCAGGTTCCAATTAATTCCTTTCTTTCTCCGGCTAAAACCCCTGTTTCTTCTAATTCAAATTCATCAATAAAGGTTTCTCCAGAATAAATTTCTATTTTAGTCTTAACTTTTTTAATACCCAAATTTCCCCGGCTAATCATTGGAATTAGGAAAATTGTTGATTGGCCTGGGCTGGCTTCTATGACTTCTACGTCAAATTCAAGATATTTTCCCGGATAAGGAACATAAACATAAAGCTGAGTCACAACTGCTATTGTAGACCCAAGAATTGTTCCTTCTTCCTCTGCTCCCTCAGGAACTTCTTGCGCCACAATCTCTGCAGTATGCAATCCTGGTCTGTCAAATTGTCCTGGCAGGGAAACAACATAACTAAAAAATTTTGAAGATTCGCCTGAAAGAAAACCAGCCCTGTCCTGACTTAATAATACTGCTTCTTTTAGTTCTCCCTTTATATAAAATATAACTGACATCTCTTTTTGCTCTGAATTTGTAACTGAAAAAAAAACTTCTTTTTGCAAATTAGGCTCAAAATTAATTGTTGTTCTGCCAGGAGTTATACCAATTGCACAAACACTTTGCAAAGCCAAAATAAGAATAAAAGCACTTAAAATATATTTTGTTCTCATAGTTGCCTCCCCTCATATGTTGAATTATCTTTTTCAATTTCTTCTGATTCACCTGGGTCAAGTATTATTATCTTTGTTATTCTTGCTTTTTTCTTTGTAACATTCAGCTCAACATTGCCTGAATTATATAATTCATAATTTTCTTTTCTCTCCTGAATATTAAGTGAAACATGTCCTTGTATGGTGAAATTTTTCACTTCGCTCTCCCTGAAGCCTTTCCTGACTTTCCAGTAATATGTTCCGGGAGGGAAAATTATGTCTGAACTGGCATTCAAAACAATCGGCTCTGTGAAATCTTCATCAAAAGAAATCAGAACTTCTTCTCCGTTTTCAATCTCAAAAACAAAATCAGATTCTATAATAGTCATACCACTTAAAGGATAAATCTGGCTTGGAGAAGTTGAAAAAAACAAATAAACAAAAACTCCGACTACAAAAATCGCTTCAGCCACAATAATTTTTTTTGTCTTTTTTTTCATTGTTACTCTCCTAAACTTGCAATAAAATAAACAGTTGAAGATTTATCTCCTGCCACTTCCTGCGACGGAACAGTGACATTCAAATCAATTTCAGCAATATCCATTGAGTTGCTCCAGTTTAATTCTACAATTGATGTTGCCTCTGTTGCAGGAATTTGCTGCCAGTCAATCTGGCTTTGCAGCCAGTTAAAAGCCCCTGCTTCTCCGGATTTGTTATCTATTTTATATTTGAAATAATCTGAAGGATTAGAAACAGCAGTCCATAAATCAGTCGCATTAATACTTACATTAAGTAAACAATTTCCATCATTTTGTAATTCAAAAGGTGCAGGCACATCGTCGCTGGTGTCGTTGGTCCCTGTTAAAAATGAACCAAAATTAATTGCATCAACTGGCAGGCTTATTACTATATCCGAATTAATATAAATTTTTCTAATTGAAGACCAAGCCCCGTAAGTTGAACCGCTGTCGTCGCTGGCTCTCACAGACCACTCATAATAATCGCTGTTATCATACAGGCAATTCAAATAATGGCTCACAGTATAATTTTCATCTGAAATTCCAATTACCCCTCTGTCAGGGTCTGTGCAAAGACTTGAGGCAACCAAAGTTAAATTTAATTCATATTCTAAACTATCTCCATCATCGTCGCTGCCACTCCAGCTAAAAAAAGGTGTTCTGTTTGTTGTTGTGTTTTCATCTTCAGGAGAAACCAATGTTACTGTTGGCAAAGTGTTTGCAATTGTTAATGTGTTGCTTAACACAGTTGTTCCGTCTGTTGTTGCATCATTAGGTGTAACAGCACAACTCCAAACTTCTGCTTTTGTTGTTTCATTCGAAACAATTATTTCAGGAGAATGATTTGCCAAACCTGCATTATAATTTGCAGAAATTTGTTCTGGTGAAAGAGAGTAATTGTAGATTTTAACTTCATCTATTGAGCCGTTCATCTCATATCCAACATATAGGGGTTCACTATCACTAAAACTAATATTATTAGAAGAATAATCACATGTATTTATTAGCACACTGTTTTTATAAATCTTCATTATTCCTTCATCAAAGGTTCCTGTAAAATGATTCCAGGCATTAGGAGATATGGGAGAATCCACACCACAGCCCACAGAAGAACCATTTGCCAAAAAAACAGAAAAATAAAAAGTATTGTACCATCCAAAGTACAAAGTATAAGTAGACCAAGGGTCTTGTCCATACCCTTTATAAATAAAAAACTGATTTTCCTCATTCGCTGTCGGTAAAACAGTATATACCCAAGCCTCTAATGTTAACTGAGATGAAATATTTAAACTAGAATCATCACTAACTTCAACATAATCATCACCATCAAACTCATAACCTCCGCCAATCTTGCCTGATGAATTCCATAATGGTCTTGAATAACCATTTAATGTTCCATCATTTCCCTCTCCACTAGAATCTGCTGCTGTATCTCCGGAAGTTTCATTTAGCGATACATAAAGAACCAAA
This sequence comes from Candidatus Pacearchaeota archaeon, assembly GCA_023132255.1. GTDB lineage: Archaea > Nanobdellota > Nanobdellia > Pacearchaeales > GW2011-AR1 > JAGLYK01. Next base: position 19,060 of record JAGLYK010000019.1, on the reverse strand, counting down.
CCATCTGTTGAGACATTTGATGGCAGCCCTGCTAAGCCTCTTTGATAGCTCCAGTTTATTTCTGTTGCATTTAAGGTTCTGTTGTAAATCCTTACTTCGTCTATTGCGCCGTCAAAATAACTACTCCAACCCTCTTCCCCAATAACAAAAGAAGAGGTTGCATCCAAATCCGCATTATGTATGCTATCTGTACCTGCAAGCCCCCCAAGATGATAGAATTTTACATCTCCGGTAGCCCTATCATAAGTAACAGCTACATGACTCCACTCATTTAAGTTAACAACATCTGAGGACTGTACTTCCTGTTCGCTTGTGTTATATAGATCAAGAAAAAGAGTTCCAGTGCATAATGTGAATCTTATCCTGTTGCTTCCAATAATACCATTCCATGGATAAGCATCTGGATATATCCATGCTTCTAATGTAAACTCTCCTGTATCATTTAAGCTATCTAAACTTGCTGAATCAGACACCAAAACATAATCATTACTTCCGTCAAACTGTAAGGCATTGCCAACCTGCCCGGTTGTCCAGGGCTGTATATTTCCTTCCTGCGTCCCCCATTCATCAATTGTCCCGTTATTTCCATAAGTTGAATAATCTTTGACAGCATCAGAAGCAGTAGAAGAAATATTACTATCAAAAGGCATATTTAAAACAGCAATAGAAGTTCCTGATTTTCTCCAGTCTGTGATGTTTGTTAGTGAATCTTGGTCAGCATCTGAACTAGTATAATAAACACTTAAATTTTCTGTTGTTTTATTAGTTCCTGAGCTTGAGTTTAAAATAACATTTGAGACAACTGGTGCGGTATTATTTACAATTGTCAAATTACTTGAATTCAAAGCTGTCCCCTCATCCAGATAATCCATAGGTGTTACTTCACATTTCCACACATCATCTTTTGAGGTTTCAGATGAATTTATCTGCGAATAAAAATTACTGCTGTTATGCATAAATCTGCCTGCCTGGTACAATGTTGAGATTTCTGATGCTGATAAGCTTCTGTTATAAATAGCAAGTTCATCTATTGAGCCGTTCCACATTCCTTGCGATGTTGTGTCAGCCCTCATTCCAATTCTTAAAGGTACTGTAGTATAAGCTATTTCACTTATTATATCAGAAGTATCTTCCGCAATTAAAACCCCATTAACATATAACCTGACATATTGCGATGGCTTAAACACCCCCAAAACATGAGTCCATTTGTTAAGATTTTCTGCAAAAAAAGCATCATTATAAGCAGACGAAGAATTTCCAGATGCATTATAAACATAAAACTCTATATAATCGCTACTACCATAATCGTTTCCAAGCAACCATCCCCTTTCATTGGGACTGCCTCCATCATATTCATATGTATTAGCAATTACTCTTCCAACACCAGTTGGCACCTGCTTTGGATAAACCCATGAACTCACAGTCAGTTCCCCGCTTATATTAAGGCTGTCAGTTAAAGAACGCTCAACATAATCATCAGTCCCATCAAACTCATATCCACCTCCAATCTTTCCAGATGAATTCCACACTGCTCCGTTCTTAACTTCACCATCATTGCTTAAAGCATAATCTCTTGTGATGTTATCACTTGAATGATTTTTATTAAAAGGCAGATACAATACCAAGTCGTCATCACTCTTCTGAGGCATTGAGGCATTTAAAACATTATTTTTATACCAGCTAAAACTATTAACTACAAAATCCCCATCAATGTCAGAAGTGGACTGGTTGTAACAGAACAAATCATCAGATGTTAAGTTGTTTCCTGTTGTTGAATTAATAATTGGTGTTGTTTGTGTTGGGTCTGTGTTTGATTTGCCTTCAGCAAAGAAAAAACCTATTGCCTGGCCATATGAAGATGAAGACATAGAACCTATTATATTATCCAAAACCATGCTTGTTTTATAATTTGTTGAAGACGCATTGCCTCCGCTTGTAACAACAGGAGAAGAAACATTGTAATTAGTGCTGCTCATATAAGCAAAAATTAAGGGAATAAATAATAAAATAAATATCAACACCAGCTTTTTTTTCATAAATAAACTAAATAAAACTTATTTATAAAAGTTATTGAGTTTGTGCAGTTAGACAATCAACGTTAATAATCTCAACAGTTTTATTATTTGCGGTCAAAGGTAATGATCCACAAGGTTCTGCGATAATTGTTTCAACAATATTAATAAATGCTTGTTCATAACCATATTGAGCTCCTTGCTGAAAAACAGATAACTCCTTTTGGACCTTTGCTTGAGCATAGATTCCATAACCAATATAACCAACAGCTAAAACCAAAAGAATAACAATCACTATTGAAAAAATAACTAACTTTTTATTTGATGCCATTTTAACCTCATTTAATTTTATATAATAACTTTTTTTAATTTATAAATTTACCTGCTTGCAGGTTCTTGTGACCTGAAAGGTTATGACCTGAAGGGTTACCCCAACCTGATAATCACAAACTTTGCTGCAAAAAACTAAACAACAAAAATACTAAAGAATCAAAAAATATTGATTTTCTTTGCCATATTAACAATTTCTTCTGAAGAAGTTTCATCCTGTGAAAACCTGTCTGCTAAATCCTTAAGCCACTTTATTCTATCTTCTTCTATCTGAGAGTTAAGATTCTCATCTATTTTACCCAGATAATCATATGAGTACTCAATCCATAAACTGCCAAGTTCATACTTAACAATTAATCTTTTATTAAACACCTCTGCTTTTGTCATTTCCATAGAAACATTTCCAAATTTATTAATAAGCACTTCTTTTTCTTCGTCACTCAAAACACCTGGCAAAACACTTATTATTGATTCATTCAGAACAGTTTCATTTACCAAATCCTCTTCCAAAACAGTTTCATTTGAAACATTCTGCTTCTTAATCTCTTTTTCACTAACCAAACCCTCAGCTAAATAAACAGTTAATGAAATTATCTCCTCGGTGTCATAAACCAAACTTACAACCATCTCTCCTTTATTGGCAGTAAAATTCAGCTCAGACAAATCAACAACAAGTTCATTTGCAGAATCGCCGCCAACATAATCTTCGCCAAAACCCTTCTCATACTCAATATAATCAGTAGTCACAACAATCTCATTGTTTTTAATGTTCATTTCAACATCTTTTGAAGACGAAATAATTTCTGCTTTCTGACCTTCTCTCAAATTATAAACAAACGGCTTGTTTTTTGAAACCTCTCCTTCAATTTCAGTCTCAATCTTCATAGAAACTCTCCCAGTCAACTCTAAAAAGAAATTAAAAAATCCTCCAAACAATCTTGCTATAACATTTCCAGTAATAGGGGAAATTTCCTCTTCTACTTCTTCTTCAACTTCCTCTTCAATAACTTTTGATTTTTCTTGAGGTTCTTCATCTTTAATTTGTTTTTCAGTTTCTGTTTCCTCTTCTACTTCTTCTTCAAATTCCTCAACTTCTTCTTCTATTTCTTCCTCTTCAATTTTTTCTTGTTCTTCTTCAACAAATTCCTCTTTAATAATGTCTTCTATTTCTTCTTCCTCAACTTCTTCTGGTTCTTCTTCAAAACCAATTCTTGTTTTATCTTCTTTCACTTTTTCATCTTCAGAAAAAATATTTAATTTAAAATAAACAACAGGATAAATTTCTTTTACACCTAATACTCCATAACCCTTTCCAAATCCTTCAAGAGATTTTCCTTCAACATAAAAATCTCCTTCAACAACATTATTTGAAACAAACTCATACAACGCATACTCTTCTTCCACACCATTATTTGTAATTACAATTTTTGATGAAAATGGAATTAACTCTCCTTGTTTTAAAGAAAGTGTTAAACTCCCTTGCAAAAACTGCCCTTCCTGATAACTTGCCTCTATATTAAGTATAGACTTGCCAGAAATATTATTAAAAAAATCAAAACCAAAATAAAACAGGAGAAACAAGAAAAAAATTCCAAGAAAAATAAAAAAAAACTTTTTATAATCAAAAAATTTCTTCTGTTTTAATTTTCCATTTATTCTATAAACTTTGTGCTTCATTTTATATTTTTTATACACCATCTTTTATACAATTATAATCTCAATCCGTAGTGATTTCAATCATACTAATTATATCTTTACAAATAATTTCTTCTTGTACTTTTGCATAAACAAAAATCACATCTCCCGGCTCAAATATTACTGCATCTTTTGACTGAATATCATAATCTTTTTTCACCCCCGCTGAAGAAGCGTCAATAGTATTTCCAAACCTTACTGCTTTCCCGTTTTTATAAATTATTATCTCTATCTTACCTGCACCCTCTTTAATAACCTCTAAATTCGTTGAGATTGCAGTAATGCTCCCTTTTCTCATCATAACATAACCTTTTTCTGAACTTCCCCTGACACCTGTTGCTGTATTCAAGAAACCTGATTCATTCATCTCCCCGCTAAATCCAAAATCAAGTAATGACCTGACATCACACACAGGAGTCATATCTTTCTTAAACTCATCATCTGAAGCAGTGATTACAAAAAGCGGCTTTACCCCATAATTAACTTCATAAATAATTAAATTAGTATTATCAACTTTCTCTATATCCACTTGTTTAGGCAAATCATCAAAATCAACTTCTGTTATATTCGCCTCTTCCAGATTAATTCCTTTTTCTTTTATAAAATTCTTAATTTTTTCAATAGGGTCTTGTGAATCAGCAGATACACTAACTATAAAAATCATCATCACAATTACAAAATAGATAATTATCTTTTTCATTTTCTCTTTTTTATTAAATTAATAATAAATCATCATATTTAAATATTATTATTAAGAATAATTTTAGATTGATTTCTTTTGCGGTTTTGTTAGTGTTTCTTCAATCCAGTAAACTACAGCATAGCCAGAAATGTTGTTGCCTTTTTTTTATTTCTTGTAAATCCTTCCTCTTTTATCAAGCACTCTAATCTTCAAAAAATGCTCTGTAGTCGCCAATTCTAAATTTATAACCATCGCCCCCATAATGCTCTAAATAACGAAACGGATTTTCTTTTAGCTCTTGTGTTTTATTCCAAATTCTTATTGCAATATTCTTTGGTAATTTTTTTAGAATTTTAGTAGATTAAGAGGTCCATTTAATAGTCCAACTCATTTTTCAAGAATCATTTGTTTAACTTCTTCTGAACTCAATAATTCAGAATCAGGAACTTTTCTTGCTTCAGCCAATTCTTTTTTTGCCCATTCAGTAAATTCTCCTTCTTCATTTAAAAGAAGAATTCTTTTTATTAAAGCAACATCTTGAACAAGTTGTCTCAAATCACTTGCATCTACTTTCTGTGTTTCCATATCAAGAATAATAGATTTTAGTTTAAATAATTTTCCTACCCCCTAAATTTGGTTAAAAAAAGCTACGAATTCTTTTGTTTTATCTTTCCCTCATTATTCAAACCAATAAACTATGCAACAGCCAGAGATGTTGTTGCTGTTGCTTTTATCTCACATTATCTTTAATTCACATTCCTTATTTATGAAAACACAATTTCCTGTTCTGGTTATTTCAAAGCCATTTGCTGTTACATTTGCGCTATTGATTAAGCTAAGGTTGCCTCCTGTGCTGACTGTAATTTTTCCTGTTCCTGTTGTGACTTCTTTTGCATCACAAACCTGCGCATCTGTTATTATCCAGTTCTCGTTTAAGTTGGGAGAGCATTGAAGAAGAAAGTAACTCAAATTAACCCATTGCAAATATGGGGTTATTGAAGTATTATCAGTTGTTAAAGTTGCTTTGTACTGCAGGTATCTTGCTGATGAATTAATTAAATTAGAAGGATTTGTGTGATTTGATGACCAAGATGTCCATGAACTTCCGTCGTCTGAGGTTTTTGTCTGCAAGTTTAATCTTAAAGCTCCTCTTTTGTAAATATCTAAAATTTCATCTGCACTCAAGCTTCTGTTCCAGATTGCTACTTCATCGATGAGGCCGTCAAAGTACCAATCACTTCCTAATACATCAACACCAATCCTATTTGAATTTGGTTCTTCACCAAAAAGACCAGCTTCTGTTAATCCCTGCTCTACTCCATCTACATAAACCTTGTAGGACGAAACACTTGCCCTGTTTACTCCATCATATGTTAATACAACATACTTCCAGGTATTAATAAAATCCCCACTGATATCACCTGCTGTCCTATATCTTAGGAAGTTTGCATTACTTCCAAAATTAATTCCTGCATAATCGCCGCCTTGATAATTTAAAAACATCAGAAAGCCTGTGGATTGATCAGTTTTTAGAATCCATATGGTAGGTGATGGAACCTGGGCAGATCCATCACTCCTAACCCATAGAGCAACTGTTAGAGGTTTAGTTGAATCAAACAAGGGATTTGTATCATCCATCTGTACATAATCATCACCCCCATCAAAACCTATTGCTGTGTTCAGCTTACCTGTTTGTGAATATAAAGCGCCATTATAAGTTCCGTTATTTCCATTCCCGCTTGTATCAACTATTGTTCCGCTTGCTTCATTCATGTGCATCAGCAAAACATTTCTTGTCATATTAAACCCGCCATCAGAACTGCTTGTATCAACACCATCAGCAGGTAATTCAGCATCAGTATCATTAAACCATCCAAACTTATGCCCCCAACTCAAATTATTCCAGCTTGCCAAAGAACCAGCATCCAATACTTGGGATGTGTAATTACCATAACTATCATAAACACCTCCTGTTGAATTTAATGTAACATTCTCATTGTCTGTTGTTGTGTTGTAATAAGTTCCCAAATCCCAACTGCTAAAAGTATAATTAGCATCACCCCAATCTGATTGAGAAGCATTATCATAAGCCAAACAATTCCATTTAAATGCAGAATCAATAAATTCATCACCTCTGTCAGTAAAAATATTTCTTGTAAAAGTTGTTGAGTTGCTTGAGCCAGTTAAACTCTTTGTTTCAATTAACTGCCATGTTCCATTGTAATCTGAATAAAGAGTTATATTTTCAAGAGAATAACTCTCATCAGTTGTTGCAGAGCAGTTGAACACAACACTGCTAAAATTAATTGAGTTGTTGTTATTTGTTGGAAAATTTAAAGTAACAACTGACGGGTCAACAACATCAGTATAACTCAAATTAACCCATTCCAAGTAAGGAGTTATTGAAGTATTTTCTGTTGTAAGTTCTGCTTTGTATTGAAGATACCTTGCAGAAGAATTAATTAATTCTGACGGGTTTGTGTGGTTTGAACTCCAGCTTGTCCAACTACTTCCATCATCTGAGGTTTTTGTTTGGATTGAAATATTTGTTCCAGAAGAAGTTACATTTCCCCAACTAATATTATCCCAGCTTGCTAAACTCCCAGCATCAAAGATTTGGGATGTGTAGTTTCCTAAAGAAAAATAAAAAACACTTTCATAACTCGGTGAGGGGTCTGTTGAGCCTGAAAAGGAATTGTAGTCTAAATGAATAACTCCATTACTTCCGTTTATACCTGCATTACCACTGACACCATTTGCCCCTGTTGCCCCTTTATCGCTGGTAGTACCAGCTCCATAAGAACCTCCTGAACCGCCTGCACCATAAATTGCATTAACTTTATTTGTTCCGAGAATCAAATTATTTGCGCCAAGATAAATGCTCCCGCCTGCAGCACCATCACCACCACTTCCTCCACCACCACCACCACCAACATAGTTTTCTCCAGTACCAGCCGCATTACCACCATCACCCCCCTCCCCCCCTTTGCCTCCATTACTTATTATTTGCCCAGTAACAAAAATCTCATTACTGACTACTAATATTATCCCCCCACCATTTCTCCCATTAGTACTGTTGTAACCATTTCCTAATGGATTAGCTAAACCATTTGCATTTCCACCTTTTGAATTGAATCCAGAACCACCACCACCACTTCCCCCACCTGCTCCAGCACTTGCACCGCCGCCAAATAACATTCTTGTTAAGTTATTAGGGCTATAATTGGGAGTTGAATTATAAGCTTTACCTCCTCCACCTCCCCCATATGAAGCATGACCACCTCCACCTCCACCTCCTCCCTCTGGTCCTCCTGAACCTCCATTGCCCCCTGGATAACTAGCATAATCACCACCATCACCCCCATTTCCACCACTTGCATTATCTCCAACAGTTGTGTAGCAACAATAACCATTACCTGCACCTCCCCCGCCACCTGCACCATTTGGGCCATTTTCACCATCACAGCCATGATATGTAGATTTTCCGCATGAAGAACCATGCCCCACAGCACCATCACCCCCCTCACCCCCATCAACTGTATAATTATTACTTTCATAATTCTCTGGTCCCCTTAGTGTTGAAACTCCTCCTCTGAATCCCTTTTCACTAGCATTAATGCTTCCACTAACATTAACAATTCCATTTGCTCTAAAAACAACAATTCCCCCCTTGTAACCATCCCAAGCAGGAGCAGTTATTGAGGCACCTGAATTGATTGTAACACTGGTATACTGTGACACTCTCACAACCTGAGCAATATCTGAAGAAGATATGTTAGGATTATTATAACAATAAGTATTTTCTAAAGTAGAATTAATTGTTATATCATTTGAATTAATGCTCACTATATCTTTAAACTCATATTGTCCTGATAAAGAACATTCACTTCCATTCTGCATTTGAATAATAAGAATTTCATCTCCTGCTGAAAATTCAGAAGCATCATTAACAGTAATAACAGTTTGCCCTGATGCCTCGTCAATAGAAAGATAAGTATAATTATTTACAATTGCATTAGAACTAGTAACAGTTAATGCTCCATCACTTCCATCTCCAAAATCAAATATGGAATTCAGAGTGACATTCTCCCCATCACTCTTTGTCTGGTAAAAAGTCCCAACTGTCCAGTTATAAGCAGTAGTATCATCTGTTGTGTAAAAACTTGGATCTATGTCCAAAATATATTGTTTTAACTGATACAAGTCGCCTCCTAAATGTTTCATCTCCCAATTACATTTAATATTTGAAAGTTTTCCTTGCCTAAAATCTATTTTATTTTTAGTTATTTCTAATTTTGTTGGTTTGTCCCAATCAAAAGAGCATCTTAAACCATCTTTTGTTTTTAAAGAATAATCTCTTCCAATAAAACCAAAGAAATTTTTCTTCACAGCAGTTCCTTGCTGAACAGTATAGCCAATATCATCAACTTTCATAGTATAACCAGTTATAGAAGTTCCTTCTTCAAAATCTTTATTTGTAAAATCTGCAGGAGAATGTGAAAACCATCCTGCACTTGCTAAACTAATTAACAACATTGCAGACACTAAAAAAATTATTTTTTTATTCATATTAACTATGGCCTAATATCAAAGCAGTGCCATTGTCATACATATATCCTCCTCTGCCAAATTTAATATAGTTAAGTTCTGTTCCAGTAGAGTTCATAAGCGTGAAATTACCTCCATAAACTTCCAAAGTAGCATTTGGGCTCGTCGTTCCAATCCCCACATTCCCGTCTTCCCCTAATGTCATTATAGTGGATTCAGTTCCAATATTAAATCTTAATTGAGTATTGCCTGCCGGAGCATATGACGGGGTTATGTATATTTTTTGGTCCACGCTTTCATTGCCTGTTCTGTCAAGAATAATAAAATCTTCATAAGCATCAGATTTAATTTCAAGCTTCGCTCCTGGCCCCGTGGTGCCGATGCCGACATTTCCAGAAACATTATCCACTAAAAACAAAGACGCATTGCCTGAATTAGAAACATTAAAACTTCCGTCGTGCACATTCAACTTCCCTACTGGTGTGGTTGTTCCTATGCCGACGTTGCCGTTGGATAAAATTGTCATTCTTACAATATCATTGGTAATAAATTGCACAGCGTTAGGTGAAGAAGTATATTCAGAGCCCAGCAAAACCGCATTGCCAAGTGTGCCTGTTGAACGAGCTCCGGCAGAACCCTCTAATCCTATAAACCCCTTTGCCTTGCCTCCATCCTGCTTGAAAGTAATAAAAGGATTATCATCTTCATTGTTATCGTCTGTATCAGCTCCTATAATAAGTTCAGCATTACCAGATGTTCCTGCGCTAATATGCAACAGTCCCCCAGGACTATCCGTGCCTATTCCTACTTTCCCCAAGAAATAATTATCTCCTGTGCCGTTGGAGAAAACCTCTCCACCCAAATACAAATCCCTCCACCTCAAACTTTCATTACCTATGTCAAACTGGTTGTCAAAACTATCTTGCGGAAGCAAAGAGCCGTTTATTCTTAGTGTGCTAACCTCTAATCCTGTTATGTTGTAAAACCAGCCTGTCTGTGCATATATGTCCCCGTCAATAATGCTCAAACCACCAGCTGTCCATTCCCCGTTAAAATCAAACTGCCCGTAAACAGAATTATTTAAAGGCATGAAAAATAAAGAATCATAACCATCCAAAGTCGCAGCATCACTTGACGCTGAACTCAGGCAATTCCCGCCAGAAATACATATATCATTTCCAGATGTTACATTAATATCTCCTGCAACATGTAAAGTAGCGTTTGGGCTCGTCGTGCCGATGCCGACCCTGTTATTATTTGAATCTACAAAAAGTGTATTTACATCAACACTTAAATTCTGCGTTACATTTAATCCCCCTGTTATCCTAACCCAACCATTTACTAAATTATCAATTATCTCCCCAAATGCAAAAGTAATCTTTTCTCCAAGTGTTAAGTTTCCCATTTCATAATTATTTGAAGCATTTAAATAATCAGTCATGTTTGCTCTGAACGCATACGGTGAAGTTGTCAAATTTATCCTCGGTGACATCTCTCCATCAGTTCCAACTTCAACACCTAAATAATACTGCACACTCTCACTCACATTCACGCCACTCAATATCACATGATAAATTCCATTTGAATCAGATGTCACAGAAGTATTAATATTGTTCCATAAAGAACTTCCTCCTGTATAACTTTCATAAATCCTGAAAGTCATGTTATAAGTCCCGGACAAAGCAGTTCCGCTTGAATCAGTTAGTTTTCCGTTAACATTAAAAGTTTGGGGGATTGCTGACACAATCCCGATTAAAAAAACCAATGCTAAAAATAATCCAAATTTATACCTCATTTTATTCGTGACCTCTCATGCCCCTTGGGGGTATTAGGTTATTTTTTATTTCCTCTTTTATTTTCTTGCTCGTGCCCTTTAGAGTATTCATTTAATCATCCCCTATATATTCTATCTAATACTCTTCATTTTTTAAACTTTGAGTTTTTCACAACATCTTGCTTATCTTTAGGCAACTTTGCAAAAACAAAATATTCATACCTTAGAAAGCATGAAGAAAAGTTTATGCCCTAATGGTGTTGAATCCTGAAAAAAACAAAGCCATTCACCATTTTCTTTTGAATGTTCTGGAGAATCTGCAGAGTCAATTTCCCCTCTTTCAAACTAAACTTCAGTGGATTTGTATCCACATTTACGAGACTATCAGAAAAAATTTATTGTTTTTTCTTTTTACTAATCCAACGAACTTTTCTGCGCTTCATCTCTTTATTTTTTCTGCACTTCGCAGAACAAAAATGATTAATTGTTCCATCTTTCATAATCAAAGTTAATCCTCTATGCAAATCATATTCTTTTCCACAGTATACGCATTTCATTTTATATCTCTCCCCTAATAATTAACATTCATTTCATCCAAAGTTTTTTTAACCAAACCCGTCTCATTTTCTCTAAAAACTAAACAATGTTCTGTTTCTCCTTTCCTTAAAGATTTCACTAATTGCATAAGATAAATTGCCATTTTAAGTATAAGCCCCCTTATTTACTTTTGATTTAATTCTCCTCGCCTCAATTTCTGTCTCCCTTAACATCAAAACATCTCCAATTCTCACAGGTCCCTTAACATTTCTCCTCATCGCCCTTCCCTTGTCCCTGCCGTCCTGAACCAAGCACCTAACCTGAGTAATCTCTCCTCTAAAACCAGTCCTCCCCACAAGTTCCTCTACAACTGCAGGCACAACTTCCCCTGAAATCTTCTCTGCTTTTTTAAAAGACTGTTGTTTTACTTCCTTTTTTTTCTGTGTCTTTGCCATTTTAATTATTTACTTAAAAAATTATTTCAAACTATCAATATCCTTTTCTGCTTCTCCAGCCTCAACAACCACAATTGACGACGCTGACACAGGAAGCCCGACTGCAATTCCAAGTTTCTGCTTGCTGTCAACTTCTTGACAGGGAACTTTCTTTTCCTTGCACAAAATCGGCAAATGCTGAACAATCTCTTTTGGCTCAACATCCCCTGCATACACAACCAACTTTGCAGTCCCCCGCTCAATCGCCTTGGTAACCTCATTAGTCCCTTTCTCAACTTTCCCTGTCCTTCTTGCTTTCTCAATTATCTGATATATGTCTGTCATTTTATTATTTATAAGAAGATAATATCCTCTTATCATTGGATATAAAATAAGATTTAGTTAGGTTTATAAAAGTTTCTAAGAGTTAAAACTCTTCAATACTAACTTTTTTAACAAGCCCTGTATCTAATGCTTTTTTCTTAACCTCTTCTGCATCTGCTCTACTTTTTACAGAATAAAAAGTGTGCGTGTCCTTGTCATAACCCTTTACTAGTTTAGTATATTTCGCTAAACCTCCATCAAATTTCTCAAGAAATCTTTCATAAGATTTTGGATTCTCTGAAACCTTAAATCCAAACTCAATCGCAACCTGATAAATTCTATCCCCCATAAAAATTAAACACCTAACTTATTATTAAATATTTATGTAATCTAAAATATATTATTTCCAATCTACTTGAACTTCGTCAGTTCTCTGCCTCGGCAAAATATCAACACCCTCTATTTTTTTACCTTTAAATTTAATTCCTGATTTAAACATAATCTCTCCTAAAAAACCAATCATTCCGGCATTATCAACTAACAAAGAATTTTCAGGACAAAAAAACTTCGCACCTCTCTCTTTGCACATTATCCTGCACATTTCCTGCAATCGCGAATTACATGCAACACCACCTCCTAAAAGCAACTCTTTCTTACCTGTATGAGCCAAAGCCCTCTCCGCAGTTTCAACCAGCATCGCAAAAACAGTCTCCTGCATTGAATAAGCCAAATCATTTAAAGAATATTTAGGCTCACCAGAGTCACCTGCTTTAGCAGGTTCTCGTGCCGGGAGCATTGGCGAGGCGGTATCCCTTGGGGATTTTGATTCTAACTTTTGTCTTAAATTAGTAAGTATTCCGGAAAGAGCAATATCCATTCCCTTAACTTTATAAGGCAGTTCTATATAATTTGCACCCTTTGTCGCTAATTTCTCAATTACAGGTCCTGCAGGAAAACCAATCCCTGCATAACGCCCAAAACTATCTATGAAATTTCCAACTCCCAAATCCAATGTCTCCCCAAAAATTCGATACTTCCCCGACGCATAGGCAATAATCTGCGTGTTCGCCCCAGAAGCATAAAGCATCACAGGATTTTTAGCCCCGGTTAATCTGCCAATTTCCAAATGTGCAATGCAGTGATTTACAGGCACAAGAGGAATCTTTAATTTTTTAGGTAGCTCTTTAGCAAACCTCATTCCAACAAGCAAGCAAGGAGCTAAACCAGGGCCCTGTGAAAAAGCAACCGCATCAATTTTCTCTTCGGTAATCTTTGCCTCGTCCAACGCCTCAAAATAAATCTCATTCTTGTTTTCACAATGAAACTTCGCAACATCCATCGGAATCATCCCTCCTTTTTCTGTCGTGAAAACCTTTTTACAATTAGAAAGAATTTTCCCATTCCTGACAACAGCAACACCAAAAGTATGCGCAGTTGATTCAATTCCAAGTATTGTTGGCATAACAGAACAAAAAGATGAATCTTTATAAAACATTTTAAATTATTCAACCCATGAATTTAACAATTGTTTACATGGTCGCAGGACTTTCTTCAAGATTTGGAGGGAAAATAAAACAATTTGCAAAAGTTGGACCAGAAGGCGAAACATTGATTGAATATTCTGTAAATCAGGCAATAAAAGTAGGATTCAATAAAATAGTTTTCATCATCGGCGAACATACTAAAAGACCATTCAAAGAAAAATTTGGGGAGAGTTATAAAGGGATTCCAATAGAATATGTTCTTCAAGAATACAACAAAGAAAAAAGAGACAAGCCATGGGGAACTTGCGATGCTGTTTGTTCTGCAATTGAAAAAATAAACGAATCTTTTGTAGTTTGCACAGGAGATGATATATATGGAGAAAAAACTTTTGAAATTCTGGCAAATCACCTAAATACCAACGATGACAACGCAACAGCTACAAAAAATTTAATTGAAATGCTTCCAGAAAAAGGTTCTGTTAATAGGGGAATTTTTGAGGTTGACGAAAATAATTATGTGGTAAATGGAACAGAGGAATTAGGAATTAGTAAAAAAAATTTTATTGAAAAAGGATTTGATAAAAACTCTCCTGTAAGCATAAGCATATTTGCACTTCAGCCAAAGACATTACAACTACTAAAAGAAAAAGTAGAAATTTTTAAAGAACAAAATAAAGAGGACAAAAAAATAGAATGTTTTATGAACACAGAACTAATTAATTTAATAAAAGAGAACAAAATAAAAATGAAACTTTATTACACGCCTGAAAAATGGCTTGGAGTAACAAATCCTGACGATGAAGAAATCGTAAGAGTTAAATTAAAACAATTACAATGATTTTTGCGCACTTGCTTTTAGGAATAATCTTTGGTTCAATTTATGGCAATTTATTTTGGTTTGTAACAGGATCAATTTTTCTGGACATAGACCATTTTATATATTATCATAAAACATAAACTTTGAAAAAAAGGAAAATTAATTGATTCAATCAAGCACGAAGAAAAATATCATATAAGACACAAAACACCTCTAATTCACTCTCTTTTCGGGCTAATAATTTTCTCATCATTAATATTTCTCTTCTCAAAAACAGGAGCAATTATCTTTGCATCAATGTATTTTATTTCACTTATTAATTGACTGGTTAGACACCGACGAAAAATATTTTCTTTATCCTCTAAAAATAAGATTCAAAGGATTTTTACCAATCTGGTCAAAACCAGAACAAATATTAACAATAATCCTAATAATTTTGGTTTTGTATTCAACTTAAAAAATTAATTAAAAAAATAAAAATAAATAAATCAAGACTTATCGTCTTTTTTTCTTTTTAACAGCTTTCTTTTTTGCCGGCTTTCTCTTAACAACTTTTTTCTTAACAGCTTTCTTTTTCTTTTTGCCGCCTCGAGCCATCTTAGCCTCGCAAACATTTCCCTTGCCATCTACATAGTAAAGATAGCCAGATTTTCGCTTAACAATATTCTTAGCAATTATTTTTCCCATCGCTTCACCTCCCTTATGATTATATAGACTATTTCTCGAAGAGAAACAACTTTAATCTGAAAAATAAAAGTCTGTCTACTATTTAAATCTTTCTAATGCTCGTCGAGAGATTTCAGTATGTCCTCGTATCTACTATTGCACGGAATTTCAACCAATCTTGAAAATTTTTTTTTCGGAAGAATAAAAGGATTAAATGAATAAACAATTCTCTTCTCAATTATATTATTCTCTTCATCAAGCCAAACAGCGAGGAACTTTGAACAAAAAAACGAGTGAATTTTCATCCTTCTGGGTTTCTTAAAATCAAACAAAAGCAAGGCTCTTGCTTTTTCCCGTCGAGTGAACATCAAACCTTTTACCATCCAAAACAGATTACATCTCTTAACATCAACATTAATTTTCCTGTTTTTATATTTCAAACCTATCAACATCTTTCCTCCGCTTATACTCTTTATACATTTTATTAACATTCCTCTCTGTAACAAAATCATGGTGCTTGAACCCTCCGCCAAATGTTTTAGGAATATGCATCAACTCATGAATAATAACTTTTATCTGCTCCTCCTTATCAAGCTTATCAAATCTCTCAGACAAAAACTCCAAAGCATAAACCGCCTTGATGCCAATTGCTTTTTGCATCAACTTCCCCAAAGCATGACATCTTGCAATAGTTCTCCTCGACGAAGTCCCGTAACTTCTAAAACATTTAACCCTGCTTAAAGCAATATGAGAAAATAAAAATTTTGATATTTCTTCTGCTATTTCCTGCAAATCTTCAGCAAATTCATATTTCATACAAAAACAAAACAAAACCTATTTAAATTATTTTGTGAACATTATTATGTAAAAAGTTTGCTAAACAAACTTCCAACACTCCACTGAATGCTGTCGCCCTACGGGTGCCTTTGAATTAATTAAATGCAGTTTAATTCAAAAACCTATGATACAAAAAATAAAACGGCAGTTATTTTTCAAATCTTTCGGCTCTTGTGTTTACTTAATAAAACTAAATGAAAAAAATATCTTAGTTGACACAAGTTCGTCTGCAAACAAAGATGAACTAATTAAAAACCTAAAAGAACTAAATCTCTCTCCTTTAAATATTAATATAATCCTCCTCACTCACCACCACTGGGACCATGTAGAAAATTTAGATTTATTCTCAAAAGCAAAAATCTATGGAGATAAAACTGATTTCAAAAATAAAAAAATTTTAGATTTAGATAAACTAAAAATCTCAGAATTTAAAATAATAAAAACACCAGGGCATACAAAAGGAAGTGTTTGTTTTCTTTATGAAAATATTTTATTCTCCGGGGATACTATTTTTCACGACGGAATTGGAAGAATGGATTTACCCGGAGGTTCAGAAACAGAAATGCAAAATTCATTAAAAAAATTAAATTATAAAATTTTATGCCCTGGACATATTTAATTAATCCTTAAGAATTAAGTCAAGTAAAGCCATTCTTATGTAAAGCCCATTTTCAGCCTGTCTAAAATATGCAACTCTTTTATCATTTTCTTCAATATCAATTGGCAGATTTATTTCTTCAACATGGGGTAAAGGATGCATTATTATTGAATTTGATTTTATTAAATTTAAATTATCTGAGTTAATAACATATTTTCCTTTTGATTTCTCATAATCCTCTGAACAAATTCTTTCTTTTTGAATTCTGGTCATGTAAATTACATCAACTTCAGGCAGAATTTTATTTAAATCTGTTTCTTCATTGAACTCAACTTTTTTTCTCAAAAGATAATCTTTTATATCCTGTCCTATCTTTAAACTATCTGGAGAAATAAAAATTATTTCATTGCCTTTAAATTTACTAAGTAAATAACACAATGACCTAATTGTCCTCCCTGAAGCTAAATCTCCTGTCATCACAATTTTTAAATTATCCAATCTTCCAATCTCCCGATAAATGGTGTAAACATCTAATAAAGCCTGGGTTGGATGCTGTCCTTTTCCATCACCAGCATTTATAATTGGAACTTTGCTCACTTTTGATGCTTTTTCTGCAGTGCCTTCCTCATAATGCCTCAACACAATAACATCTACATAACTCGAAATAACCCTTATACTATCTTCAATAGATTCCCCTTTTATAGCCGAAGAAAATTCTTTTGCATTTTCAGTGCTGATAATATTCCCTCCCATTTTAAGCATAGCAGATTCAAAACTTAATCTGGTCCTTGTGCTTGGTTCATAAAACAAAGTTGCAAGAACTTTCCCTTTTAAAATCTCATCGGAATTTTTCCTTAATTCATCTGCTCGTTTAAATAAATCAAAAAGAATTTCTGGTGTAAATTGCTGTGATTTAATAACATGTTTTATTTCCATATTAATTAAAATATTTTTTGTTTTATAAAGATAATTATTAATTAATCTCAACAATCTTATTCTTTGATGTAAAACCCCTTTTTATTCTTACTTCTTTTCCAAAATATTTTTTTAACAACTTTAACAATTCAATATTTGCTTTATTATTTTCAGGAGGAGATTTTAATTTAATCAAATAAAAATTATCTTTTTTAATTATTTCCTGCTTTCCAGAATTTGGTTTTACTTTAATTTTGATTTTCATCAAGTCACAATTTCCAACGCATCACGATGCTGCAAAACATAATCCTTTCCTAAAACCATTTTTGTTTTTGCATTAATTGCCTTGATAAAATTCTTTCCAAAATCAGTATGAAGAAAAAACGCAAAATCCAAAGCAGTGCTTCCCGACGGCAATAAAAAACAATCAGGTAAAATATTCCCTTTGCTATCAGCAAGTTTATTTGCACTTGCTGGGAACACTGCAATGTAATTTAACAAACCAAAAACAGCATTATTTAAAACAGATTGAACACCTGTTCCACCAACATAATACTGAAATTCTTTTTTTAGCTTTTCTAATGCATTTTTTTGTTTAGAAGTTAATTCTCCAATAATTTGAAAATCTTTTTCACCAGGAATATATTTTATTAATCCTGATTTTGCAGCCTGTCTTAAAGCAAGTTCTGAATCTGCAGAACACGGAACAATATTTAGATTCGGAAAATCAGCTCTTAATTTTTCATAATTCTCCTTCCCCCTCGGCAAATCAATTTTATTCGCTGCAACAATCATCGGCTTGCTCTCGTTCCTCAAACCTTCTGCAAATTTCATCAGCTGAGTTTCAGTCCATTCACTTGGCTTCTCACTCAAATTCAAATTCCTTAAAACCGTCTTCACATGCTCCTCCTTAACTTTCAACCCGGAAAACTGCTTTGCAACAGCCTCGGAAAACTTCGCTTTTTCCATTTCTGTCTTCCGGGAAAAAGTCTTCCAAACCTTCATCAACAAATTATAAAACCACTTATTCAATTCGTCTTCTAAAAACCTGACATCTTCTGCAGGATTCCTCATTTCTCCTTCTGGCAACAGCTCCCCTTTCTCATCAGTTGAACCTGATACATCAACAATATGAATAAAAGCATCTGCCCTGCTCAAGTCATCCAAAAACTGATTCCCCAACCCTTTGCCTTCTGAAGCCCCAGGCACAAGCCCTGCAACATCCATCAACTCAACAGGCACAAATCTCTGGTGCTCAATGCAAAACCCATGACTCGGATTGCACTGTGTATTGAACTCTTTGTCAATACATTCAACTTTCACATAACCCACACCATGATTCGCCTTTATTGTTGTAAAAGGATACGACGCAATCTCAACCTCTGCCAGAGTCGCTGCTTTGAAAAA
>JAGLYK010000018.1 GCA_023132255.1 Candidatus Pacearchaeota archaeon | reverse complement strand
GACGGCTTTCCTACAAGACCTATTAACATAAAATAAAGCAGAGAAAAACCTTTATATAGATTATTAATTTTAAAAATCGTAATTTTCTTTGAAATAATTCCTAACATCAGAACCTTTCTTAACAGGTCTTATGCCTGTTATATCTTCATACATGATGTGTTTGCCGAGGTGAGAGTCCTCAATAGGACCTGTTCCAGAACCACCATCTTTGGTAAAATAAAGAGTAAAATTGTTATTGGTTTTATGAGGATAAAAATAAGTTTGGATGGCGGAGTTATGGGCGGTTTGTGAGTCACACACTACCTCTGCTTCCAAACTCTTGATTTTAAAAGAGAATTTTTTACGTAATTCCTTGTGAAAATCTTTTTCCTGGTTCATTAATAGTTCATAACGTTTTGTATTTTCTATCTTAGGAGAAGGGTCGGTGTATCCCCCTAATAATATTGAATTTTTATATTTTAATTTACCGTCTTCAGAATCAACATAATTACCTGAAACTAAATGTTCTTGAAATGTTCTACCAAAATTCGCACGTTCTTTGAAGGATTTAGTTTTCTCATTAATTATTATTCTTGCATCAATCCACTCATGATAAGGAATTAGAATCGCATTTTCTTTAGTTAGTCTTTGTTTTCCAATTGTTTCTAAAAATTCCACATATTCTCCAATATTGGCAAAACCTGGCTCATATTGATGTTGAAGTTGTAAAATAGCACCTTTAAAACCTGATGAAACTCTTAAGCCTTCCCCCAGCAAGGCTCCAAGTATAATATCCCCCCCTACTTCTAAAGGTCTTCTTTTAACAAAGCAGTCTTTTTTTGGGAGATACAACCAGTTCTGTTTAAAATACTGCCATTTCCCTTTTTCAAACTCTTTCCAATATTCTTCATCAGGTGTTTCTGTTTTTGTAATTTTCATTTTATTTCTTTAATTTTTATATTTACTTCTTTATAGTAAGTACTAAATAGGGTATTTATATCTTTGTTGTCGAATTGCTACTACAATATAGAAAGACTTATATATTCAAATCAAATTAATTAAACATGGAAAACAAAGAATCTCTAAAAGAACTCGGGCTTAATGATATGGAAATTAAAACTTATCTTGCTCTTCTTAGTCTTGGAACTTCTTCAG
This sequence comes from Candidatus Pacearchaeota archaeon, assembly GCA_023132255.1. Taxonomy (GTDB): domain Archaea; phylum Nanobdellota; class Nanobdellia; order Pacearchaeales; family GW2011-AR1; genus JAGLYK01. The sequence continues at coordinate 12,253 of JAGLYK010000018.1, read as the reverse complement.
TTAATAACATTTCCAAAAAGGCAGACATTATAAGAACAACAACTTATGATGTGCTGAATTCTTTAGTTGGCAAAGGTTTAGCAAGTTATGTAATTAAATCAGGAGTAAAGTATTATGAAGCCGCAATTCCAGAAAAACTTATTTCAATATTAGAAGAAAAGAAAAAGAAAATATTAAAAATTATTCCAAATTTAAATCACCTTAGAGAATCAGTATTGGAAAAACCTCGTGTAGAAATCTATGAAGGAAAAGAAGGGCTTAAAACAATTTTAGAAGATATGCTTAAAACAAAAAAAGATATATGTGGCTATACTTCTGTCAAACTTATGGAATTACTTAATTATTACTTTCCTAACTTTATTTTAAGAAGAGTTAAATTTAAGATAAGAACAAAAATTATAATGGAAAAATCAAAAGAAACAAAAGAACTTAAAAAAACAGGGACAAAGGAATTAAGAGAAGTTAGATTTATTGATGAAGCCACTAAATTTAAATTGGGACATTATCTCTATGGGAACAAAGTTGCAATTCTTATAGCAAAAAAAGAAGAACCAATAGGAATTTTAATAAAAAATAAAGAACTATCAGAACAAGAAAAATTAATTTTTGAGAGAGTATGGAAAACAGCAGAGAAATAATTTTACTAAAAATCTTTTAAGAAATTTAAACGAGTGCGAACGAGTAAGAACATATTAATTATCTGAAAACTGCCCAAACCACACATTTTAAATATACTTTCTTTCTCATAAAATCAAGAGCCTATAGCTCAGTCTGGTCAGAGCGCTGGTCTTATAGGAATGTAATCCATCAGGGTTATTTTCTCTTGGATTCGTCTAAGAGAGCCAGAGGTCCACAGTTCAAATCTGTGTAGGCTCATAGGAAAATTTAAATAACAATTTTCATTAAAATAACCATGATTAAAAAAACAAAAAGATTATACAGAAGTAAAAAAGAGAGAATGATTGCCGGAGTTTGTGGTGGTATTGCAGAGTACCTTAACACAGACCCAACAATAGTTAGATTACTCTGGGTAGTTGGAAGTTTTTTCTGGGGCATAGGAATTATTGCCTATCTTGCTGCTTGGATAATTGTTCCTGAGAAATAATAAAACGCCCCTTCCCAAGACTCAAACTTAAAAGACACCTTGCGATTTCTTTTCAACTTCCCTTGAAATTTAAACTGTTTTGTCCGAAGTATCGGTTAAATGTGCTCTTGTTTCATGACTATCTAACGAACACATTTAAGAACGCCCCCACCGAGATTCGAACTCGGGTCACAGCCTTTCTTCTTTTCTTACATACTTTTGAAAGGGCTGCATTCTTGGCCACTGAACTATAGGGGCTTAAAAATTATTATCAAAAATAGTTTAAAAATCTACTCATTTAGAAAGAATTTTTTCTCTTTCATAAACTAATCTTCCAAAAATTCCGCCTTTAATTTTAATCCTTCATAAGAAGGAATTATTTCCATTCATTAAAAAAATCTTTCACGATCCATTTAAAAGATACTCTTCTAAAACTATTCTTGCTTTAGGATTCATGGTTGATTCTCCTCCAACAAAATGATCATAATAAGTTAAACAATCCTTTAGTTTAACAGGAACAACTTCAAAATCTCTATCTTCATAAACATTATGTTTTTTCAAATATTTTTCAACTAATGATTTTGAATTAGCCCTAACTTGCTCTCGCTTTGTAAAACTTATTCCTTGTTCATTCATGCGATAAGAATAAAGCACTTCAGGAAAATGCAAGATATTTAATTTAAGATATAAATTAAGAAAAAAATCCCAATCAACTGCAGACTTAATGATTTCATTAAAACAAGTGTCACCAATAATATTCTTTCTAAATGATTTAAGGTGTCCTTGAAAATGACAATTATAATTAAGATCTTTTGAAAATTGATGAATCTTCCCTCTTCTTCTCACAACAATTTCTCTACCCTGCTCATCAATTTCTTTTTGGTCTGTGTAAATATGATTTACAAAAGGAAATTTATTGTAGAGAAAGATGATTTTGTCTAACGCATCTAAACTCAAAACATCATCTGCATCAAGTCCAAATAAAATCTCCCCTCTTGCCTCATCTAATAGTTTGTTTCTAGCAACAGAAGTCCCTTGATTATCTTGATTAATGAGCTTTATTTTTTCAGATTTATTTTTATACCACTCTATTTTCCCCTGGGTATCATCAACACTTCCATCATTAACAACCAGAATTTCATAATTTCCTTTAAAAGTTTGATTGATTGCACTTTTGAGCGACTCGCCAATAAAATCCTGAACATTATATGCAGGAATCATTATTGTTGCTTTTGGTTCATACATTTTTTCCTCTCCCGATATAACTCTAAATACTCCTCAGCAATTAAGGGCCAATCAAATTTCTCCTCCACAACTTTTCTACATTCATAAGGGTCAATCAAACCTATATGCTTTAAACTACTTACTAACCCCTCAACACATTTATTTTCATCTTCTTCATTATAATCAACAACATATCCAGTTCTGCCGTCTTCTATTGCCTCTTTAGCAGATCCAGTATTCAAAGTAACTACAGGAGTTCCACAGGCCAAAGATTCTATTCTCGTTAAAGTAAAACAATCCCCAATTCTAATTGGAAGGATAGAAGCAGTAGCTCTAGAAAAAAATCCTTTTTTTTCTTCATCATTCAATTCACCAATATATTCAATTTGACCCAAGAAAGGTTTAATTTCTAAGTCATAAAAATCTCTTTCAGCAATCGGACCCCCAATCTTCAACTGAAACCCAGCTTCTAAAGCAGCTTTAACGGCTAAATCCTGGCCCTTATCCCTCTCTATACTTCCCAAAGAAAACAAAAAAGGATCTTTTTTCTCATTAAAAAGGTAATCCCTAACAAAAACACCGTTATTAATTGATTTAACCACGGGAACATAATCTGAAAAAACACTCTTTTGATATTCACTCAAAGCTGTAAAAATTATATTGTCTGCATCTGGAGGGGACATTTTCGCAAATCTTTTTAGTTCATGGGGGGTTACAACAATAGGAGTTCTCCTTAAATTGTTAGATTTAAGTAATGCTCTTTTAAAATTTTCCGTCAAGACAAAATTTCCAGTATGATCATGAATAATATCCACTTCATTTTCCAAAAGATAATCAATTATTTTATTCACATGATTTTCATAAGCAAAAGGGCTTTCACCATTAATTCTTGGTTTTGTCCATTCACTAACAGAAAGTGTGGGGAGCAATTCTCCATAAGGCTCTGAATCTGCAGGGGCAGCAGTAATAACATTATGTCCTTTTTCTAAAAAAGCTTTTCCCAAAGATAACACTACTCTTTCTATTCCCCCATATTTTAATGTTGGGGTAATTGGAATATAAATTGGTGCAATCTGCATTATCTTCAATTTTTGTGAATCTAATTTTCTTTCCATAATCTAAATCACCTTCTTCGTCCATTTTTTTACAAAATTTTTAATTTCCTCATTCAAAGAATTCTTTCCTTTATAAATATTTTGTTACTTTTAGGAAATTAAAATACATCTTTATAAAAAATATTCACTTAATTAGAAACCTTACAATTTCTTGACCATATATTCATCTTCCAAAACATATCCTAATTTTTTGTAATACTCTCTAACACCAACACCACTTATCACTTTTAATTTTTTAATCTTTTCCCGAAGACAAATCTCCTCTGCTTCCTTCATCAACCATTTTCCAAAACCTCGATGTTGCCCCTTGTAGAGCATGGAGTTCAAGACATGCTCTCGGGGTACTCCCTTGGGCGTGGTCGTTTCAATTTTTTCCCCCAATTTCAAACTTTGTCCATAAACATGCAATTCCCGAACAATCCCTATGCCCTCTGTGTTTATATCCCCTCTCACAGAGGGTACACCCTTGGGTGACAAAATCCGCAATCTCAACAAACCAAATAAAATATTATCCTTATTCACAATCTCTAAAAAATATTCCTCTCCCTCACTTGCTTTATACTTACTAACTTTTAACTTTAAATTTAAATTAACTTCCTTAGAATCTCGTAGTGCAAATCCAATTTCCCTGTATCTTATCTCTTTAAGTTTAACATTATTTTTTCTAAACTCCTCCTCAATACTTTTACGCAAGTCAATTTTAATTGTCCCTGCCACAATATACTCCGGTGGAATCTCCCTCATCACCCTCATCACCCGACAATATCTCGGAACAGCTTTCATCATTTCAATTAAAATTTTCTCAGTTTCCTCTTTAGTATATGGCTTAAATTTTTTCTTCCAATACAAATCCTCTAACTCAGAACCAGGCATAACCTGACACGGATAAAGTTTCAACTGGTCAGGTTTAAATCTCTCATCAGAAAAAAGTTTCTTAAACAACTCAATATCTTTTTTCAGATCACTCCCGGGCAAACCAGGCATAATATGATAACCAACTTTAAAACCCGCATCCTTCAAATCTCTCGTAGCCTCGACAACATCATGCACAGTATGCCCTCGCTTGACTTTCTTGTAAATTTTATCGTCAATAATCTGCACTCCCAACTCAACTCTGGTCACCCCCCACTTTCTCATCCTGTTAATAAACTTAGAACAAACATCTGGACGCGTCTCAATACAAAGTGCAACACACCTATGCTTCGCCTCCTCATTCCTCTTTTTTGCCTCTTCCAAATTTTTAGAAGGCCCACCAGAGTCATCCCTTTGGGACTTCTCTTCATTCAAACCATCATAACAACTCTTGACAAATTCATACTGAAATTTCTTAGGATACTCCAAAAAAGTCCCGCCCATAATTATCAACTCAATCTTATCTGTGGCATGCCCCATTGCTTCAAAAACTTTCAGCCTCTCTTTAATCTGCTTATATGCGTCATAATTTACACGCATCGCCCTCATCACAACAGGCGACCTCGGCGTATAACTCTGCGGCACATTCAAACTCGGGCAATAAATACAATTCCCATGCTCACATTTTCGAGGAGGCAGCATCACAGCTACAGGAGTAATCCCTGAAATCGTCCTCATTGGCTTTTTCATAATCTCAAAAGATTATTTACATTTTTAAACTTAAATTATTTCTATATTTCATGAACCAAAAAAAAGTCTGGGACAATATTGCATCTGAATGGGCAGAATTTAAAACAAAGCCCACAGAACATACAATTGAATTTTTGAAAAAACAAACAGGCAATGTTCTTGATTTAGGAAGCGGTGCAGCCAGGCATTTGCAAAAAATCAAATTTGGGAAAATGTATCTTGTTGATTTTTCTAAAGAAATGATTAATTTTGCTAAAAAAACAGCTAAAGAAAAAAACATCAACGCAGAATTTTTTGTTTCTGACCTAACAAAACTTCCATTCAAAAATAATTTTTTTGATTCTGCAATTTGCATTGCATCTCTTCATTGTGTTAAAGGAGAAAAAAACAGGGAAAAAACAGTGCAGGAACTTTTCAGAGTTTTGAAAAAAAATGCAAAAGCAGAAATTGGTGTCTGGAACAAAAACTCAAAAAGATTTAGGAATTCCCAACAAGAAAAATTTGTTGGCTGGCGAGATAAAGGAAAAAGATATTATTATCTCTACGACGAAAAAGAAGTCCATGATTTGTTTAAAAAAACAGGCTTTAAAATAATTTCAACTCACAATTCAGAAATGATGATAAATTTTATTGTTGAGAAAGTTTGATTTTGTGAATTTTTATTTTTTAGAGTCCTTTTAAAAATTCATTGACAAACCCAAAATCTCCATCATCAGTAATTACAACATCAAATCCTTGTTTAAACTTTTCAAGAGATTCTTCAACATTATAATTAAGAAACCCCACTTTAATCAAATTATCATAATTAAAACCTTCGATCATCCCCATATCTCCAATACCATCACCCAACAACAAAACATTCGTTCTTTTTTTTAATGCATTATAAATCGGCAAACCCTTAATAGAAGTTTCATGTTTGTTCAATGAGTGGATAATGGGTTCTTTAATTTTTGTGACTCTTCCATTTTTATCAAACTCATATAAATTAGCTATAACATGAATATTTTCATATAATCTTTTTTCTTGTCTGAGATATTCTTTTATCATATCCCCAGGTCCAGCAGACATAATAATTAAAGGAATATTTTTATTATGTAAAAAATCAATGAATCCTAAAGCACCATCTCTAAATTCAATGCCTTTTTTCGCTACAATTTCTTCCATAACTTTTTTATTTAAACCAGATTTAATAAGTAATTCAAAATGAGTTTTCCACCATTCATTCATTTTTTTATGTTTTTCTTCATCACTTATATTAGGATTAATTTCTATTGGATGATATTTATCAAAAAGTTCATGGGCTTTTGAAGCATAATCAGGAGTTAAATAATTCCCATTTCTAATTTGTGCAATAACAGTGGAAGTTTTTTGTCCCTCAACAAAAGCTTTTGTTAACGTCCTGTCAAAATCAGCAAGGACATGAAATTTATCTGCCCCATCTTCTAAGATTTTTTTCTTTTTTTCTTTTAAATCATCTGGATTTGGGATAATTATATTCTCTGGCATAAGAATAAGCAAAATCAAAACTATAAAAAGTTAATCTTTTTTAATAATCTTCATCATATCAAAAAAAGATTTTTTCTCAAATTTAACAATTAATTTTTCTTCCAAATCAATTTTAATCTTAATCATGCCAAGCCCGGAAATAAAAATCGTTCCAACAAGAAAATCCCTCTTATCAATTTTCTGCAGCGACAAAAGAATTTTCTGAATCTTATTTTTCATTTCTTTCTCCTCCATCTTCTCAACAATCATCTTTTCAATCTCTTCAAAATCAAAATCAATATTATCTGAGATTCTTTCCAAAACAACATCTCCGCTTTGCTCAACAGGGATGCCCTCTATATTTATATCCCCCTTTATAGAGGGTACACTCTTGAGTGCGCCCTCTATATTTATATCCCCTTCCACAGAGGGTACCTCGTCAGAGGTTCTCGTGCCGGGAACAGAGTGAGGCGGTACACCCTTGGGTGCAGAACTCATATTTTCCAGCTGAAAACTAAATATCTTTTTTGTCTCAGGAATAACATAATCAATATGAATTTTATTTCCCTTATCTTCCTTGTCAATTGAAAAAAAACCAGAGCAAAAATACGCACTTGGATTTTCCTTTACAAAGCTCTTAAACTTTTCAGACGCAAATAATTTTTCAAGATAAAATTGCAGGTTCATGAAAAAATAAGAGAAATTCCATTTAAAAATTAATCTCTTCTGGCTCTTTTATTCAAATTTTCTCCACCAGGTAAAAGATATTCTCCCTTAGAATTAATATAAATAGCCCCTGGAAGAATGCTTTTCACCTCTGTCCTAGAAATATAAGTTATTATTCGATAAACTGCCCCCTCAGGAGGAGAAAGTTTGTAATCAGGGCCAATTCTCTCAACTTGAATAGATACAGTTCCAGGTGATTCTACTTCTAATAAACCTCCATTAAATAATTGAATCTCTAAAAGACCATCTTTGGATTTAGCCCTAGCTGATTGTTTTTCATCTGCAATAATTATAGATTCTTCATCACTCGCCATATTCTACATAAAAATAAAATCCTTTAAAAGAATTATTGTAATAAATCATAATCTTTTCTCAATCTCTTTTCTCAACTTCTCAACAAACTCCTCAACAGAAAACTGCTGTATTTTTTTATCTCCTCTCACTCTCACAGCAATTGTCTTCTCTCTCTCCTCCCTATCCCCAACAACAATTATATACGGAACACGCATTAACTCAGCATCCTTAACTTTCGCAGGAACAGTTGTCTGCCTGAAATCAAAATCAATTCTCAGATTCAAAATCTTTTCTCCAAGCTGTTTTATAATTTTCTTTGCATACTTCTCATTCCTGTCTGTAAAACTCAAAACCCGAACCTGAATCGGCGCAAGCCAGGTTGGAAGTCTTCCATTATAATGTTCAATTAAAATTCCAATAAATCTTTCTAAACTTCCGTAAATAGTTCTGTGAATCATAACAGATCTTTTCTTTTTGTTATTCTTACCTCTATACTCCAGATTGAACCTCTTTGGCATAGCAAAATCTAACTGAATAGTTGCACACTGCCAATTTCTGCCTAAAGAATCTTTCACATGAAAATCAATTTTAGGCCCGTAAAAAGTCCCTTCCCCTTTATTAATTATAAATTTAACTTTCTTTTTCTTTAAAACATTTTCCAAAGTTTTTTCTGCAAGATCCCAAATTTTATCACTCCCTATTCTCTTTTCAGGACGAGTAGATAACTCAATATGATCAATTTTCAATTTAAATTTTTTATAAAAGAAAATTGCCAAATCAATAATTTTTTCAAGTTCATGAGATATCTGTTCTTCTGTGCAATAAATATGTGCATCATCTTGTGTGAATTGAATAACTCTAAACAAACCCCCTAAAACTCCTGAAAGCTCTTGTCTGTGAACTATTCCAAGTTCCCCCACCCTTAACGGCAAATCCTTGTAACTTTTTGGTCTTGTTTTGTATATTAATATCCCGCCTGGGCAGTTCATAGGCTTGATTGCAAACTCTCTTTTTTCATATTCTGTTAAAAAAATATTTTCTTTATACTTCTCCCAGTGTCCGGAAATCTGCCATAATTTTTTATCTAAAATTTGGGGGGTGAAAATCTCCTGGTAATCTGCTTTTTTATGCTCATCTCTCCAAAAATTAATCAATTCATTCCTAATTATCAATCCATTATTATGCCAAAAAACCATGCCTGGAGCAGTCTCTGAAAAACTAAACAAATCCATTTGCTGCCCAATAATTCTATGGTCATTATCTTTTAATTTTGAAGTATCAAGTTTTGTCTTTGAAATCTCCCTCAACAACTGCTTATAATCATAACTCTCTTTGCCATCTGCCACAGATTCTTTCCCTGCTCCAACACAAATCTCCCTCGACAATTCACTTAAAGGATGCCCCTTCACTTTCAACTCAAACTCCTTGTAATATCCAAAAGGAGCACTAACAACCTTAAAAGATTTTTTCAATTCATTCTTTGCCCTTTCCAAAACCTTCATAGCAATTTCAGGTGAACTCAAATTACTTGACAAATGCGCATAAGGATACAAAACAACATTTTTCACATTTACCTGCGACCCAACATCCTTGACATTTTTCACAAGTTCTTCAACAACTTTTTTAACATCAGAATCAGATTTCTCAACAGCACTCAAAACAACCAAGCACTCATCAACTTTTTTTTCACTCTTGTCTTTCAGCTCCTCAATTTTTTTCAGCGCCTTTTTCAACGGCTTGAATTTAATATAATCACAGTGCAACAAAAGTATTTTCATATTCAATAAAGAAAAAGGTTATTTATAAAATTATTTATACATAAATTCATCAATTTTCTTTTCTCCTGATGCTTTCGTTCGACGACGCTTCGGTGGACGAATGGACTAATCAAACTTTATAGAGAAATTTATCTATCTGGCTTTTTGCCTTCTCCCTGTTTGATTGGTGCTTTTTCAAAAAAGCATTTATCTTCTCAATTAAAATGTTTTTCAATTCACTTGTCAGCATTTTCCCGGATTTATAGTCGTCATAAATCTTTTTCAGCTTCTCATCATCTGGCTCAAAAAACATTTTCAAATACTGAAAACTCACATCAACATCAGGATTGCCTCCTTTCTTCCTATGCTCCTCAACAGAATGTTGCCCTCCTGAAAAAGCATACTTGTTAATTTTATTCTTGACTTCTGCAGGAGAATCTGTAAGATAAATTGATTTTCCTGTTGATGAAGACATCTTGCCTGAACTTCCTGTTAAAGGTGGGAGAAATGAACACTGAATTGAAGCAGGTTTGTAAAAACCCAATTTAGGAAGAATGTCTCTTGTGAGCCGGAAATGAGGATCTTGATCTATTGCATGGGGAATCAAACAAGCCATCTTTTTTTTCTTAATAATCGATGGTAAAAACGCTGGAACTGCCTGCACGCTTGTGAAAAAAATCTTCCCAATATTATCGCTGTCCTTCAACCCAAAAGTCGCTTTCACAGCAGAATAAGTTAATTTCTTAGCGACCTTGATCGCCTCTGGGTAAATCAAAGATGCGTGCTTAGTATCAACGAGGAAATGAGTCTTCTTAGGATCAAAACCTATTGCAATCACATCAAGCATGTTTTCGTACATCCATTTCTGTATTTCATCGTATGAAGATTTTTTGACTAAAAATTTTTCATCATCTGTAAACTGAAACCATAACTCAAGCCCAAGTTTATCCTGCAACCATTTTGTAAACTCCCAAACAAAAGCATGCCCAAGATGAATAGGTCCAGAAGGTCCGCAACCAGTATATAAAAATAAATTCTTTTTATTCCTATAATGTTCCAAGGCAAATTCCAAATCTCTATGAGCAAAGAACACTTTTCTTCGCAACATTGGATGTAATTCTCCAGTATGTTTCTTTATTCTCTCCAATAATTTATTATCAATTTTAGAAACTCCAAACTTCTTCACCAACCTATCATAATCAACATCCCCGGAAACTTCCCAGGGCGTCACCTCGAAACTTTTACCTCTCATTTGGATTTCCTCTTTTGTATTTTCGAAATACGAATGAATGGAAATTTTATATTTGCTTTTTCCCGAACTCCGTGAGGGAAACATGGAAATCTTTGACTTGCTTTCATAATTCCTTAAAACAATTCCCATTTTTAAACATTACCAAAAACTCCCAAATATTTATAAATAATAATTAACTGAATATTAAATGAGGCGAACAATAATTTTCCTAATGTCTGTAATCCTGCTCACTTCTCTGGCATCTGCAGATATAATAATTAATCAGCAGCCAGAAGAAATCTACAATTTGGGGGACATAATAGAAATCCCTGCGACAATAAAAGCAACAACAAATATTGTCGGAAATTTCCAGATGGACTTAATCTGCAACGGTCCGATAATTAATTTCTACAAAAATGGAGTAAAACTCTCATCAGGAGAAGAAAAAAAATTCGACTCTTCAGTTGTTCTCACTAAAGATGTCATAGGCACTATGACAGGTAAATGCAAAATCAAGGCTTCGCTCGCAGGAGAATTTGTCCTCACAAATGAATTCAGAATATCAGGCAATCTAAAAATTAATCTGGACATGGACCAAACAGAATTCAATCCAGGCACCAGTGTATTTGTTGAGGGCTCTGCAGTAAAAGAAAATCAGGAAGAAGTGGAAGGTTTCATAGAAATTGAATTCTTATCAATTCAGGTAACAAACCAAACAAGCAACGAAACAACTTCAACAACAAGCCGGGTTTTAGCAGACGCTGTCAGCAACGGGTTCTTCTCTGTAGAAATACCTTTAGCAAAGGACACAGAAGCAGGAGTGCATCCAATGAAAATAATTGTCTATGAAAAAGACGCAAATGGGGAAATAACAAACCAGGAATCAATTGAACACAGCATCAGAGTTTTGCAACTGGCAACAAGTCTTGAAATAATTATTGAAAACCAAGAAGTAGAACCCGGAACAAACCTCAGGGTAAAGGCAATCCTCCACGACCAGACAGGCGAAAAAATAGACTCAACAGCAATTATAACTGTGAAAAGAAACGATAACACAATTTTAGAGCAAACTGAAAAATCAACAGATGAGTTTCTGGAACTGCCGGTGGCATACAACGAGCCCCCAGAACAATGGAAAGTCGTCGCTGTTTCAAACGAGTTCATAACTGAATCAACTTTTAATATCATGGAGAAAAAAGATGTAAGAGTTGAAATAATAAACAACACACTTATCCTGACAAACATCGGAAATGTTTTGTACAACGATACTATTTTAGTAAAAATAGGCGACGAACCCACAGATTTAAATGTAAGTCTGGAAGTGGATGAAATCAAAAAGTACAAGCTAAGTGCTCCTGAAGGAGAATATAAAGTAGAAGTAGTTACAGAAGGAGAAAGCAGAATAACTAAAAATGTTCTTCTCACAGGAAAAGCAATTGACATAAAAGAAGCATCAAATACAGCAATAAAACTAATAAGGCATCCTTTTGTTTGGGTTTTCATAATAGCCATCCTAGGATTCGTCGCATTCATAGTTTTCAAAAAAGGCTACAAAAGAAGTTTTTTTGGTTACATGCATTTAAGAAATAAGGGCAAGATTAAACCAACACCATTAAAAAAAAACTCCTTAATTAACTCAGGAAATAAAGCAGAGCTTTCTTTGTCAATTAAAGGGGATAAACAAAATGCAAGTGTTGTCTGTCTTAAAATAAAAAATCTTAAAGAAATTGAATCA
>JAGLYK010000017.1 GCA_023132255.1 Candidatus Pacearchaeota archaeon | reverse complement strand
ATAAAAGTAACATTTGATAAAGGAATTTATTATATTGGGGATACTGCTAAAATTGCAATAGGAGTTTTTGATTCACAAGGAAATCCTATTCCTAATTATGTTTTTTATAACCAATTATATGATACTAAGTGGCATACTGCTGGTTCAGATAGAACAGATAATGAAGGATATTTTAGGTTTCAGCCAATAGTAGAAAAAGAGCAGTCAGCATTGGGAAAGATTAAATTTAAAGTGTATACAGAGGAATATGCTGGTTGTAGTTCTGTTGAAGATATTGTAGAGATTGAAATTAGAGAAAGAGAAAAATCAAGACCAGTTCCATGTGGGATGGGAAGTTGTATTCCTATAGAAGAAGATAAAAAAGAACCTAAAGAAATTTCAAAAGATAAAATGCTTTATCAATGCAATGGCTGTGAATTAGATGAAAAATGCTATCCAATGGGTTATAGAAAAGAGGGGCACTATTGTTCAGATGATGGTGAATTTATAATCCAAATAGACAAGCAATGTGATAATAATTTTGAATGTAAAAGCAATGTGTGTATTTCCGGGGAGTGTGTTGGTGAAGGTTTAATGAAAAAAATTCTCAAATGGTTTAAGAAAATGTTTGGAGGTGATGAAAATGAAGAAGAGGAAGGACCTGGATTAAAAATATGTTCTAAGTTGCTTCTTGAAAAAGATATAAAGGATAATGAATATATTAAATCAAGTTATGGTGCAGACAAACATGCGCAAGTTCCTGTATATTCAGAAGAGGGGAAAAATATTGGAACAATAAAATGTTGCGCGGCTGATTATTCAACAGGCAGAGTAATAGTTTGTCCATTTGATAGTGAAGAAGAAGTAAGAAATTCTCTTATATGGGTTTTAGGCAGAGGGGAAGTAGGAAGTTATAGTTTTGGAGAATATGAGGGAGAAAAAATAATTGATATTAATGATGGAGAAGTATTGGCTTGGACAAATAAGGCTTATTTAATTGCGTCAGGTGGTAAACCAGAATCAAACAATAAATTTGTAGAAGCCCTAACAGATGCTTATCTTAAAAGATATTCTTCTGATTTAGATATTACAGAAGAGGATATTCCTGATGTATTAAATCCTAAAGAACCAGAAACATGGGTAACTTGTAATAGTGCTGAGGATATGTTAAATGAAGAATGTCATTTTACTGATGATTTTGAAAGCGGTTTAGACAAATGGACTTTTTCAAATGGAGGAGTTGGGTATGATGGAATTGGAGAAACATTAGTAGAAGACGGCAATACAGTTATGAGATTGGTTGGTGTTGAGAGGGCAAATGTCCATAGGATATGGGATAATTATCTTTTTAAATTTAAATTTAAGATGATAGATGGTTCTGTGCATGTTGATTTTAGGCGTAGTGAGGGTTATACAGATGGTGCAAGAAGATATTTAGTTGGTATGAATTATGTAGGAGTATATAACTTAAACAAACAGATAGGCAGAGACTGGCGAGAACTTGAGAGGATGGATTTTAGGCTTGATGATGGTTGGCATGATTTTGAAATAAGAGGTTATGGGGATGTTATTAATGTTTACATAGACAATGAACTTGTAGCAAAACATAAAGATACTCTGAACCCTTTCTTTTCTGGTTGGGTTAGATTTGAAGCTCACACAGGCGGGGTGTTTGGAATGGTTCCAGAACTTTTGATAGACGATGTTGAGATTAGGCTTATTACAGAAGATGAGATTGAGAGTGCTTAGAGTGGAGGGGAAAAGTTTTCTAAGAACCGCCCGCAGAATGTTTTTTGGTGGAGGGGGAGAGTTTTCTATTTTTTGGGATTATGGTTCTGAGTTTTAATTGAGGGGATTTAATATTGTAAGCATATGAACAACATAGCAACAACAAGTAAGGGAGAAATGGAGGTATAAAATGAAACTATGATAATTTTATTTAGTCTTATTAGAAGAGTTATAGTAAATAAAAACGTATTTTTAGAGATTAGAAATATCTCATATTATTCCTCAGTTGAAACAGATATCTTTGCTGCTTAGTTTGGCATAAACTTATTTTAACAAATATGTGTAAAATACACATAATATGATTAGATATTGTAAGCATATGAACAACATAGCAACAACAAGTAAGGGAGAAATGGAGGTACAAAATGAAACTATATTTTATTTCCTCCCTACCAAAACACTTAAAAACCTTTTTTTGTTTAGAGATTAATCATGGATTCAAATATCTTAAAACAGAAAGTGGCAATCGCAAGGCGGGCGGTCGAAGGGTTAGAGGAACCTCTAAAGACTGAGGGGTTTAAGACTATCTTATCAAGATTACTTGACGAAGAGAAAAGCAATACACAAAAAAGAATAACCATCAAAAAAACTAAAAGTATCCATGAAGATAAAGACCTGCAAGAGTTGCCCCTGATAAATAGGACTAAATACCCCCAAATTTATGAATTGGAAAAGGTCTTAGAAAGATCTCTGTTTATCTTAAAAATTTACAGGGATGAAGAAAATATTGATGGTTTAACCCCTTCTCAAATTGCAAAAATATTAACAGAAGCTTTCAGAATTAAAACATCTGGTCCTGCAGTTTCAATGGCTTTAATGAAGGCAAAATTAGAAGTTGATAGAAGAAGTAAAACCTTGCTGGGGGGCGGCAAGACGTATGTATATAAATTGATGAAAGGAGGAGAGGAATTTTTAGAACAGAAATTACAAAATGAATCCTGAAAAATTAAAACGGGTCATTGCAATAGCAAGGGAAGCTGTTGCAAATATCGAGGATGAAGACATAAAACTAAAGAGTTATGAAGTTATTTTAAATAATCTCCTTAAACAAGATGCTCCACAAAAGCAGGCACTGTGGGTTAAAACAGAGAAAACTTCTGAAAAAAATTCTTATGAATTGTTAGCTTCGAAAACAGGAGTTGACAGGAATCTTTTAGAGGATTATATTGATTTAGGGGATGAAATAAGAATTTTATATAATATAAAAAGAGATTCTACAATTGAAGAACAATCATTATTCTTCCTTATATATCTTACAATTAAAAAAATATGTTATGGAGATTTAGAAGTTAATTCTAGTAAGATGAGGGAAATATTGGCAGAACATCAGATATCTCTTTCAAATTTAAGTACGCATATAAAAAAAGTTAATAGATTTATAATCCATAAATCTGGAAAAAGAGGCAGTATTAAAACATCTTACAGAATAACTAATGAGGGTATCGCTAAAGGACTCTCTATCTTAAAAGAGATGGCCGAAGGTAAGGATTCATCGGAAATTAACCTTAAATTCCTGGGAGCAAAAATAACGAAAAGAAGAAAATATTCTTCAAAGATAGGACTAGAAATAGAGAAGCTTGTTCAAAATGGTTTTTTTAATGAACACAAAAAATCTAAGGAAGTAGTAGAAGAAATTAAGAAAAGGGGTTTTTTTAATAGACGACAAGATACCGATGCATATCTAAGAAAAGTGCTTTTAGGAAAAAAACTAATTCGAGAAAAGATAAATAAAAAGTGGCATTATGTCTTAAAAAAATGAAACTCCTTACAGAAATCGAATTTTTTGAAAAGAGTATAGACAAAAAATCAAAAACAATTGCTGATAAAAAAACTAAAGATCAAATAGATAAAATATATCATCTTTGGATAAGTTTTGTAGAAGATGTAAAAAGAGATTTTCCAAATAACTTTTTAGAATTAGAAAAGAACTTCAATGTGTTCTATTCTTTTAAAGGAAAACATCATTTTGAAAAAAAGGAGATTAAAAAAACAATTAGGATTTTGAAAAAAATATTAGACTCAATAAGAATAAAAATAATTAAACAAGGTATTTCATTCAAAGAAAATTTTAAAGAAAAAATCTACGAATACCTTAATGGAAGGACATATTTAGCTTCAAAAAAATATCTTAAAGAGGCGGAAACAAATATAAAAAAAGACCCCGAAGTATCATGTGGAAAATGTAGAGAATCTATTGAAGAACTGCTCCGAGTAATACGAGAAAAAGTTGAAGGAAATAAGGTTCCTACTGGAACGCTTGGGCAACATACAGCGGTATTAGAAAAAAAAGGATTAATTAGCCCATTAGAAAATCGTTTTCTAAAAGGAGGGCTTTATTCTTTTTTAAGTGAAAAAGGAAATCATGCAAACACAGAAAGAAAAGATGAAATTGATGCAATCTTTGGATTTAAACTAACATTAATTACAATTGAATATCTTAAAAATATGTCTTTATTTTAACAAGATTTTCCCTTTCCTAAAAAACCTTTCCCCCACAACCCCTCTTCCCCCTCTCTCCTACCTACCCACAACCACAACAACTTTTTTATTCAGTTAAATTTAAATCCTATTTCTTCTTTTTTTATCTATGCTAATCAGAACACATTTATCAATAACTTTGTTTTTTATTCTGGTTTTTATTTCAGTTGTTGAATATAAATTTGCATTTGTATTGGTCGCGTTGCTTGCGACTTTTATTCCTGATGCTGATTCCAAGTTTTCAACTTTAGGGAAAAACAAGAGTTTGAGGATTTTGCAGTTTTTTGTCAGGCACAGAGGGATGATGCATAGTTTTAGTTTTCTATTATTAATTACTTTTTTGTTGGTTTTGTTTTTTCCAATTATAAGTTTGGGTTTTTTTCTGGGTTATGGCTTGCATTTGCTTGCAGATAGTTTTACTGTCAGGGGCATAAGACCTTTTTATCCTTTAAAGAAAAAATCTTCATGGAAAATTAGAACAGGTGGAAGAAGTGAAGTGATTATTTTAGTTTGTTTTATTATTGGTGATTTGGGGTTGCTGATGTGGAGAATTCTTGGTGTTGTTTAGAAAAAAAAGGGAGAGATTACCAAAACCAAAAATTATTTAAGTAAGGATTTTCTTACTTTTTTATGGAAGCAAAAATTGTAAAAGTAACTGATAAAGGGCAAATTTCTATTCCTG
>JAGLYK010000016.1 GCA_023132255.1 Candidatus Pacearchaeota archaeon | reverse complement strand
GGAATCAATTATCCTGAAAAAAATAAAGAAATCTGATTTTAGTGATTTATTAAAACATTCAGAAAAAGTTGCTGCTAAATTATGGGACAATAAAAAGGATGATATTTGGGACACGATTTGAACAGGGCGATATTTTGATTGTGCCTTTTCCTTTTTCTAATTTGCGCACTATTAGGCAGAGACCTGTGCTTGTTATTTCTTCTAATAAATATAATAAGAGTTCTGAAGATATTATTATTTGCGGGATTACTTCTAATTTGAAAGATGCAAAATGTTCTGTTCTTCTTGGTGATGAATGTTTATTAAAAGGAAAATTACCTGTGCAGAGCAGGATTAAAGTTGATAAATTGTTTACTATTGATAAAAGCATTATTAAGAAGAAGATAGCGAGAGTAAATAAGGAAACTTTTGAAAAAGTTAAGAAAGAATTTTTTAGGTTGGTTAGTAGTAGGTAGTAGGGAAGGTGAACAATATAAAAAATAAAAAGAGGAAAGATTGTTTTTATCTTTCCTATAAAGTTTTAGTTAAATTTAATTTTTTTATCCCAATATTTTAATAACTCCTTTTTTGGATGTGAGCATATGGCTCGGAGATCCTGATGATTTTTCCCACTTATAATTTCTTTTCCTGTTAAGGTTTCAAGTAAGCCATAAGCACTTACATCATATAATATTCCTTTGTGAGAACAAATATCTCTAATTTGTCTGGATAAATTTAAACCCCCCTCTTCTATCTCGTAATCCCCGTGTCTTGTTATTGCTTGGTATATTTTTGTTAGGTTTTTGTTAAGATCTTCTATAGATTGCCCCTCTTTCAAATAATCATGGGAACATAGTGAGAAAATCCAATTGTTAGTTGAAGTTATCTTTTTTCCTGTAAATGTTTCATAAACACTGCGTTGTGAAACATCATATAGCT
The DNA here is from genome assembly GCA_023132255.1 of Candidatus Pacearchaeota archaeon. Lineage (GTDB taxonomy): Archaea > Nanobdellota > Nanobdellia > Pacearchaeales > GW2011-AR1 > JAGLYK01. Next base: position 9,988 of record JAGLYK010000016.1, on the reverse strand, counting down.
GACCTTTATGTGAACACAATGCTTCAATATTGTTTTCTCTTGAGGTTACTTGCTTTCTGTTTATTGTTTCATAAATTTTACCCCCTTCGGTATGATACATTTTTCCATTGCATGAGCACAGATTATTAACAAACCATCCACTTCCGTCTATTACTTTCCCTGTTTCTGTTTCTCTTATTACATTGCCTGTTGAATCATATAATTTCCCATTATGTGAACACAAATTCTCGAAGATACCCAAATCTTTTTTACCTATATCACTTTTATTTATTTCCCAGTTAATGTTTCATAAATTTTGCTTTGATCCATGTCGTATAATTTTTCATTATGTGAACATAATACTTTAATAGGGTTTTTTCTTGAAGTTACTTCAATAAGATTGTCTTTATCTAATGCGTAAACCTTTTCGTAATCTGAAAATACAAGGATATTTTCTTCTTCCATTTTATTTATACCTCCTTTCAGCTTTCTTTAAAGTCGCAACTAAGTTGCTTCTTCTTGTTTGAATTTTATTTATTTCGTTTGTCATTTTTTGTTTTTGTATTGTTTATTTACTTTATAGTAGAGACAACTTATTATACTATTTAAACATGATGTCCCCCTTAGGGGGAATATTTAAATACTTTAAAATCTCTGGATTTTTATGGAAAAGATTTTAGAAGAAATTGGATTGACTCCTGGAGAAGCAAGAGTATATCTGGCTTTGCTTGAGTTGGGATTTAGCACAGTCAGCCCGATTAGTAAAAAAGCCAGGGTGTCTATATCTAAAATTTATTCTGTGTTAGAAGGGTTGATTAGAAAAGGTTTGGTTAGTTCTATTGTTAAGAATAATGTTAAGCATTTTAATGCAGCTAATCCAGAAAGGATAATTGATTTTTTAGAGAAGAAAAAGAAAAAAATAGAGCAAGAAGAGAATGAAGTTAAAAAAAAGCTTCCTGAGTTAAAGAGCAAGCTAGCTCGGGCTGAGAAAAAATCTGTTGCTGAAGTTTATGAGGGTGTTAAAGGGATAAAGACTTTTTTTGAAAAAATGTTATTAGAAGTTAAAGAAGGCGACATGATTTATGTTTTTGGGATTCCAAGAGAGGTTTCAGTAAAGTATGAAGGTTATTTTCTCCATGATTGGAGCAAAAAAAGAATTCAGAAGAAAGTAAAAACTAAAATAATTTATAATTTTGATGCAAGAGATGTTGGAAAAAAAAGAGCTAAATTAAAATTAACTGAATTGAGATATTTTCCAAAAGAGATACAGACTCCCGCATGGATAAATATATATGGGAATGTTGTATCTATGACTTATATGATTGGGGATAGTCCCTTTTGTGTTGTGATCAGGGATGAAAACATTGCAAAATCTCACTTGGCGTATTTTAATTTTCTTTGGAAACTTTCTAAAAAATAAATTATATCTTAAACTATATTTCTAATGCTATAAATCCTTATAAAGTGAAAGAGCTTTTTGTTTTTATGGTTAATAAAAAAGAAACTAAAACTGATACAGAAAAAATTAAGAAAGCAGTTTCCGGGGAAAAAGAGAAATCTGAAAAAACAAGTGAGCCCCAGTTGACTGATTTGCCAGGGATTGGACCTGCTGTTGCTGCGAAGTTGGAGAATGCAGGGATTTTTGACATGATGAGTCTGGCTGTGATGAGTCCTGCTGCTTTGGGTGATGCTGCTGGTGTTAGTGCTGCTGTTGCGCGGAAAGCAATTCATGCGTCGAGAGATATGCTGGATTTGGGTTTTTCCGACGGGATTGAGTTTGCGAAAAAAAGAGAGAATGTTTTTAATATTACAACAGGAGCGGAGAGTTTTGACGAACTTCTTGGGGGAAAAGGGATTGAGAGCAGAGCAATAACCGAGGCGTTTGGTGCTTATGGCAGCGGGAAGACCCAGGTTGGTTCGACTTTGGCTGTGAATGTTCAGTTGCCTTTAGAAAAAGGCGGGGCAAATGGAAAGTGTGTTTTTATTGATACAGAAGGGACTTTCCGTCCTGCAAGAATAAAACAGATTGCAGAAGGTTTGGGGGCGAACCCTGAAAAAGTTTTGAAAAATATAATGGTTGCCCGTGCTTTTAATTCTGACCATCAAATGTTGCTTTTAGAAAAAGTTAATGAGATGATTAAAAATGGTGAGCCAATTAAGTTGATGATTATTGATTCTTTGACTGCGCATTTCAGGGCAGAGTATTCTGGAAGAGGACAACTGGCAGACAGGCAGCAGAAATTGAACAGGTATCTTCATGACTTGATGAAACTTGCAGAACAGCATAATCTGGCAATTTATGTTACAAATCAGGTTATGGCAAATCCTGCTCAGATGTTTGGAGACCCGACAACCCCTATTGGGGGGAATATTTTGGGGCATGCTTCGACATTTCGCCTGTATCTTCGCCGGGGAAAACAAGGTTCGCGTGTTGCAAAATTAATTGACAGTCCGAATTTACCTGACAATGAATGTGTGTTTTTTGTAACAGACAAAGGAGTTGTTGAGAAGGTTTGAATTTTATAAAAAGAAATCCTGAATTGTTTTGTAAGAGTGAAGTTCTTTTGAAGAGAACCATAAGGCAATTTCTATTTTTGCACCTTCAAGGTCTTCTGATGCATGAATTAAATTCTTGACCATGACATTATTTGCATTTGCAAAATCTTTTGAGATGTGTGCAAAGTCTCCTCGGATGGTTCCTGAAGGAGATTCATTAGGATAAGTTGTTCCTGTAATTTTTCTTGTGACTTTTATTGCATCAACTCCCTCCAATACGAACGCTATTACTGGGCCTTCTTTAATATAATTTACTAATTCATTTCTTACATTTCTCCCATATTTTATTTCAACTTCTTTATATCTTTCATCTAAGTCTTCCCGATAATGTTTCCTTGCGAATTTTTCATCTGCCCAGACCATTTTCATTCCGATAATTTTCAAACCAGCATCTTCAAAACGCATGATAATTTTCCCAATAAGATTTCTGACTACCCCATCAGGTTTAATTAAAACTAATGTTTTTTCCATAAGAATTATCTTGAAAGTTATTTTATAAATTTTGCGTAGTGACTTTAGACACTGTTTTTAAGTTAGTTTTATCTTAATTGGAGATTAGAAAACATTTATAAATATAAATCTGTATATTAAAGTAATAAAAGATGGTGAAAATGAATAACTTAGGTAAAAAAAATTTTAATTTATTTTTGTATAGTTTTGGAATTATTATTTTAGTTTTGTGTTTGTATTTTGTTATTGCTATGCACGCTACTGATATTATTTTTGAATCAAATTCAAGTGCATATGCTGATAGTGACGGGCATTTTACAATTAACTGGAGTAATGATACAACTTCAATATCTCCAATATGTAATTGGACTGTTGCATTATGGATGAATGATAATATTGCTCTTGTTACAGATAATGCTAATACAAGTGTTTATGGTGAGCAAGATAATTCTAGTTGGGGTTATACTTGGACTAATACTACAGAGGCAAATTATACTTTTTCTTTTTCTGCTTTTTTAGCTAATGGTACCAGAGGGGACAATTCTACAAACGTTTCCATGTATGTTGATTTAACAGCACCATTAGTAAACTGGACTGGGTCAGGATATACAAATTTGACCTACAAGCAAAATACAACTCTTTTAACACTTAATATTTCTGTAGGAGATGCACATTCTGGGGTGGGAAGTGGAATTAGTTACTGTGTTTTTGATATTAATGGAACAAATGAAACAGTTGCTGTTTCAGGTGGATGGTGTAACACAACTCAATTAAATCTTACTGGCTTGGCTGACGGGAATCATACAATTGATATTTGGGCAAATGATAGTGCTAATAATGTGGGGGTTAATCTTTCAACTTATATTGTCTGGATAGATAATACCGCCCCTGTGGCAACTTTTACCTGCAGTCCTTCTTCGGTAAATAGCGGGGGCACAGTTACCTGCACTTGCACTGGGACAGACAGCGGTTCTGGAGTTAATACTTCATTGACAACATCTGCTGCAACTATTACTACTAATTCCACACTTGGGACTTTTACTACAACAGATAACTGTACTATTACAGATTATGCAGGTAATATACATAATGCCACCACAACTTATACTGTTACATCAGACGCTGCTACTGACAGCACTTCTTCTACCACAACTGCATTGAAATGGACAAAATCATATTCTATAAGCGATAACCAGTTTACGAATGGTTATACCCAGCAATTGGCTACGAAGGGCAGAATAAAGTTTAAGGTTGGAGGCACAACTCATCAGGCAGGGGTGTTGGAATTGACAGAGACTACTGTTAAAATTGAAGTGTCAAGCACGCCTCAGGAAGCAACTCTTGCTATTGGGGATGTAAGAAAGTTTGATGTGGATGAAGATGAATATTATGATGTTGTTGTAACATTAAATTCTATTTTAGATGGAAAAGCAAACATAACTGTTAAGTCTATTAATGAGCTAATTACAGTGGAAACTGAAGCAGAAGAGCAGGAGAAAGAAGAATCTGCAGGGGATGTTACAGAAGATGAGGAAGAGGATAGTTCTTTATTTAAGAAATGGTGGTTTTGGATGGTTGCTGTTTTAGTGGTTGCGGGGATTATTTATAATTCTAAAAAAAATAAATGATAGGAGGTTGTTCTATAACATATGTTCTGAAGTATATAAATCTTTAAAAATGGTTTGTTATGTTGAATGTTATAATGACAACAGAAAAAATTCAAGGACAATCTAAGACAGATGAGTGGTTAGAAAAAGTTAAGGGAGTTTCTATGTATGCAGACCCTCCTATAAATAGTGTTAATATCTCAGATAAACTTGGTAAAACTTTAATTATGGGAACTAATGCTGAAATAAGAGCTTTATCAGAGTTACCCTTGGAAAAAGGAAATGTTAGGTATTGTTCTAAAACCTATAATTTTTGGGCAAGTTTTTTTGGGACCAAAGATTTTATAGGCGAACCCGAAAAAAGAAGTCTTCCAGCAAAAATAGTTTCTACTGGCTATATAAGACATTATGATGCTTGTGGGGGATCTACAGAATATGTTGGAGATAGATTAAAAGAAATTTCTGAAGATTGGGATGTTCTTCTTCAATTTCTTGAACGTCCATGATTGGTAAATGTTTAGGATAAATTTTTAACTAGCTTATTTTTAATATATTTATGTTAGATAAAAATTCAATGATTGCAGACCTGCATATTCATTCCAGGTTTTCTCGGGCGTGTAGCCGAAATATTGATTTTGAAAATTTGGTTAAGTGGGCGAAGGTTAAAGGACTTAATTTATTAGGAACAGGGGACTTTACTCATCCTCAATGGTTTGAAGAGATTAAGAAATTAAAAAATAATGGAAAAGGATTTTATTATTATAAGGATTTTCCGTTTATAATTACAGGAGAGATTAGTTTGATTTATACTCAAGAAAAAGGAAGAAGAGTTCATTTGAATTTGTTAATTCCAAGTATAGGAATTGCTGAAAAGATTCATGCTTATTTAGATACAAAAGGAAGAAGAGATTATGATGGTCGGCCGATTTTTAAGATATCTTGTGAGGTATTTATAGAGGATATGATGAGAATTTCCGAGGATATTGAAGTTATTCCTGCGCACATCTGGACCCCTTGGTTTGGGGTTTTTGGGAGCATGTCTGGTTTTGATAGTTTAAAAGAAGCATTTGGAAAGCAGTTTGACAATATTCATGCGATTGAGACCGGGATTTCCAGCGACCCTGAAATGAATTGGAAAATAAAAGAACTGGAAAATAAATCAATTATAAGTTTTTCAGATGCGCATAGTTTTTGGCCTTTTCGGCTTGGCAGGGAGGCGACGATTTTTAAAAAATGTGATTTATATCAAGAATTGATTCGGCAAATTAGAGAGAATGATTTTATTGGAACTATTGAAGCAGATCCTTGTTATGGAAAGTATCACTGGGACGGGCACAGGGTTTGCGGTTTTTCTTGTTCTCCTGAAAAGACAAAAGAATTAAATGGAATTTGTCCAAAGTGTGGCAAGTCTTTGACATTAGGAGTTGAATACAGGGTGGATGAATTAAGTGATAAAAATTCTTCACCAAAAATAAAAAAACCTTTTTATAAAATTCTTCCTTTGCATGAAATAATTTCCTTGTGGTTGGGAGTTAGCATGCAGAGTAAAAAAGTCTGGGAAGTTTATAATAGTTTGATAAAATTATTTAAGAATGAGTTTAATATTTTGTTAAATGTTTTAAGAAATGATTTTGTTAAAGAAAGTGTTGATGGAAAATTAGTTGGTTTGATTTTAAAGAACAGGAAGGGGAATATAAAAGTTAAGCCAGGTTATGATGGAGAGTATGGGGTTGCACAGATTGGGGAAGCGCAGGAGAAGTTATTTTGACTTTGGAGCATTCCCCACTCTAACAAATTTATAATGAGCATCAGAAGTTTTTTTATTGCACTTAGAACAAATTTCTTTTAAGGTGTAAAGATTACAGGTTTTGCACTTTTTTAATTTCATAAAAATAATTTTTTATACAAGCTCATTTAAATATTGTTTTAGTTTTTTATGGAATGAAGTTGTAAAATAGTTTTCTAATTCATTTGGATTTACCCATTTTAATTCTGTTAAATTTTCTCCTGGTTTTTCCTCACCTTCAAAAACTTGTGTTAGAAAATAAACTGCCAATAAGTTTTCTTTTTCAGGATATGTTTTTGAGAATATTGCTCCAAGATTTTTTACATCATAACCTGTTTTTGCTTTAACATTTCTTTTAAGAGTTTTATCAACATCTTCTCCATAGATTGCGTTTCCTCCTGGAAAGCACCATGTTATTTCCGGCAATACTGGGTCGTTTTCGCTTTTTCCAATTAAGATTTTCTTTTCTTTTGGGTCAAAAATTATCCCCACAATAACAACTTCAAATTTTTGTTTGTCTTTGTTCATTTTTAATGTTTTAAAATGACGAAGCTAAAAATCTCATAGAGATTTTTTGTCTTCCATATTCTTAAGTTTTTTTAAGGGTATTTAAGGTTTTTGCTTTTGAAAATTCACTGAAAAATACAATTAAAATCTATTTTACTTTTCTTTAATATTAAATTCAATGCTGTTGTTTTTTGCTTTTTTTTCAATATCTTTCAGGATTTCTTTTAGATTTTTGTCTGCGGTTTTTATGTCAGTTGATTCTGTCTGGAGAGCATATCTTCCTGCAGAGATGTATTTTATTTCAGCATTTGCTATATCCTTGAAAATGTTTTTGATTAGTTCCAAGCCGTTTGGTTTTGTTGTTGTTAAAGAGATTTCTTTTTTTATGATTGCTTTTTTTTGTTTTTGTGAATCAATGATCTTTAGAATTTTCTTAGAATCCTTTTTTCCGACGAGTTTTTCTAATTTTTTGGAATTTTGTTTTGCTTCCTGCAAAAACTCATATATTTTTCCTTGTTTTAAAATTTCTTTGACTAGTTTATCTGCTTTCTCCCCTAGAACACTTTTTAAAATGCTTGTGTAACTTTTTTCCTGTTTGTATTGTTCTTTTATTTCTTTTTGCTCTTTTTGTGTAACTCTTCTAAGGGATAAATCAATTCTGTTTTGGAAAATTCTTAATATTTTGCAGACAATTCTTTTTTTTGGGACAACATATTCTCTTAGGTTTCTGATTCGCCCTGGAGCGATTTCGCTCAGGATTATACCTCCCTCGCCATTTCCATCTATTTTTACAAATACAATTGTTCCAACTATCCTATCAACAGTGCACATTACTATGTCGCCTACTTCTAAGTTTGCCATAGACAGAAAAGAAAGAGAAGGGTTTTAAAGTTTTTGGGAAGAGGAAATTTGAGATTGGAAATGGTTAATAGAAAAACGAAGATTATCCCATAAAGATTAAATTGAACTCCACATAAATTCAAAATAATTTTTATAATCAGCATATAATGTTTTATCAGTTATTACAACAATGTAAATATTTTCTTTTTGCAAGGATTGGATTGCAATTTTGTTTTTGTAAATTATTGTGGTAATCCCTGCATCATATATTTTTGGAAGGTATTTTATTTTTACAAAGTTTTTTGGGAGTTTTTTTAATAATTTTCTGGAGTTTTGATTTGCTATGTATCTTGCAGTAATTTTTCTTTTTTTACATTCCTTTATAAAATGAGGAAATTCAAATTCTAATATTTCAAATGCCAATCCTGTTACACCAAAAGCCACGACATCTTTTGCGTTGTTTAAAATGTCCTGATAAAATGTTTTTAAGCCACCCTTTCCTTCAAAAGTTTCAATTTTAAAATGTTCTACACTTTTATGAAAGTTTTCTAATTTTGGGAGGATGGATTTTATTTTTTTCTTTTTTGTTTCTAAAATTTCCACTAATTTTTTTGGGGAGGCACATTGATAATATCTTTTGGAATTTTTGATTGTGTAACTAACTAATCCAATTTGCATGAGATTTTCCAGCTCTAAATAAGCAGTAGTTCGATTTATTTTTGTCAGTTTTGCTAATTTTGAGGCAGTGCATGATTTTTCTTTGAGCAGTGCCAAGTAAATTTTTGATTCTCTTTCATTAAGTCCAAATTCTTCAAGTATCTTTTGTTCCTGCATCTGAAGAAAAGATTTTTGTGTTATATAAATGTTGTTATCTTCTGACAACATAGATTTAATTATTCTCTACCCTATTGTTTTTTATGAGAGTTATAGAAGATAGTTTTAATGAATTAAAATTAATTGAAGCTCCAAGACCACATTATTTATTTGGAGAATCAAAAATTTATAATGAGAATGGTGAAGGTAGGTTAATAACAAAAGTAGTTTTTCCGTCATCTGTACCTTCAATTAGAGATAGATTGAATGCCCCCACACCTCATGTTAATATATCAGACGCTTATTTCTCCTTATGGAATGCTATCCATCTTCTTGGGGAAGAAATTGGGTTTTATGATACACTTAGTCCTAAAGGGAATTATAAAGTTATTAAACCTCTACTTGGTGATACAAAAATCCAACTTGAGGCGACAGTGAAAAATATACTACCTATTCAAAAGATTGAAAATTATAATCTAGAAGCAGAGTTCATGGGCAAATTTTCTGTTAATGAGAAACTTTATCTTGTTCTTAAAGGGAAAGGGATAGGAAGAAGCAGATAAGATAATAATTTTTTTTGAGTTTAAAATAAATTACATAAATATTATTTGGTTTAAATCTTCACAACCTCAACTTCCAAATTTTTCTTTAGATTGTCAATAAATTCCTGTTCTTTTTTTTGTGAAATTATGCATCCTGCTGCGAATTTATGCCCTCCAACTTCCCCGCCGATTGTTGTTATTATTTTTGCAAGCATTTTTCTAAGATTTTGTCCGTTCTGCCCGACTGTTCTTGCAGATACTTTTATTTTGTCGTCGTAATAAGCCATGGTTGTTATTATTGTTCCTTCTTCATATAAAGAAGATTTTGAAAGAATACTTGCGATTGTTCCTGTGATGGTGTCTTTTATTTTGTTTTTTGCGTTGATTATTACAAATTTGTCTCCTTTTATTTTTTCTGCTTCTGCTACAAATTTCAAGCCGGAGATAATAAATTGCTTATGCTTTGCGTGTATTGATTCAGCTCTTTTTTTTGCACCTGAAATTTCCATGCACAATTGTATTGCGGTACTTGGCTCCCCAAATCTTGAGCAGGCATTAATCATTGCGCTTAATTCTCTTGCGTCCTCGAGCCTGTTGAATAATTTTATCAGGAAGATATCCCCAATCATCTCTTTGTGTTTTGATTTGGGGTTTCTTAATATTATTGCAGTGACCAGTTTTTTCATTTCTTCTGAATCCAACTCTATCAGGTTTTTGTATTTCCCGCTGATTGGATTTAATCCAATTTCTCTTAATAATTCAAGAACGCCTTTTACATTTCCTGTTACTCCCGGAATAAATGGATTTGAGCAGAATTCTAATGTCCTGTTTAAAGGTCTGGTTGAGGGATAGATTAACAAACCTCTTTTTCTTTTTATTTCTCCGTCTTCAAGTATGTTGTTGTTTAG
>JAGLYK010000015.1 GCA_023132255.1 Candidatus Pacearchaeota archaeon | reverse complement strand
TATTTATAAATCTCTATTTCTTTTATATTTTGAAAATGGAAAAAAAGATTTTGATTTTTGGTTTTGTCATGTTCATATTTTTATTAATAATGCCTTTGGCAATTGCTGCAAATACTGAGGTAAAAATCAAGACAGTTCCGTTTTCAGAAGTTCAGATGGTTGCTTATGACGCGGGTATAGAGGTTTTTACTTTGTTGGAAAGGTATATTGGGAATTCAAATAATTATGGGGATATTACTCACAACTTTGATATAGCTGACGATACTTTTCATCTGAAAGTTTTTGTAAAAAAAGATGGTGAGACTCTTGTTTCCGGAGAAAAATTTTTAGATAAGCCTTCAGGAGGGTTTGTTTATCTGGAAGCTGCTCCTGAAAATTTTGAGTTGATTCCTACGCCAGGATTTGAAAATGGAACAGCAATAGTTAATGAGACAAATGTAACAGAAGTAAGTGAAACTACTAATGAAACCGAAGATGAGAAAGTAGATTTGATAGAAGGTGAGGATGTTCCTAAAACTGTTGGTTTTTCAGTTTTTAGCGGGGAAGGGATTTTATCAAAAAAGAACTTTTATTATGTTGGAGGTTTTTTATTTTTAATTGTCATTGTTGGATTTGTTGTGGCAAGTATTAAGCATAAAATGAATGCAAGCCCAAAAGAGATTAAGATTAAAAAATTAAGTGAGTTGCAAAAAGAAAAAAAAGAAAATTTGGAGGATAAAAAAGAGGATATTGGAGATTATAAGCAAGTCATAGAAGATGCAGAGAGGAAAATTGCAGAAGCTCAGGCAGATATTAAGAAGATTAAGAATGAAGAAAAGATAAAAGAGATGAAAAAGAAAATTGCAGAGGATGAAGCGGAGTTGATTAGACTGAGAGGAGGAAGAGATTAGTTGCTTTCTATTATAATAATCTTTAAAAATTAATTAAAATATTCTTCTTTATGATAAAATGGTTTGAGGAGCATAATAAATTATCCTGGCTGATTACAATTTTTGGGGCAGTGATGATTTTTTATTTGTCTTCTATTGCTTTTGAATTTCCTTCTATTGGTGAAGAAGGAACAAATTTAATATCAATGCTTTATCATGTTTCTGCTTTTTTTTGTTTTGCTTTTTTTTTGTTTATTTCTGTTAGAAAAATAAATTATATTTTTGCTTTAACAATTATCATAGCAATTTTTTATGGACTTTTAGACGAGGTTCATCAACTTTTTGTTGCAGGAAGGTTCTGCACTTTTCTTGATTTTCTCCTCGATACAACAGGGATTTTGTTTGCTTCTATGATTTATTTCATTTCTATAAAGTATAGACAATTCAGAATTCAAAAGCTTTAAAAAAGAAGTTTTCTTTTTTGTTTTATCTAAATTAAATATGAGGTTAAAATGGAAGAAGAAACAAACGAAACAAATGAATCTTCTGAGGAAGAGACTAATACTCCAGAAGTGAGTGAAGATTCTGGTGAAACTTCAGACGAGACTAAGGAAGAAACTCCGAGTGAAGAACCTAAAAAAGTTCCAGAACCAGAAATTCCTGAAGTTGATGAGAAAGAAGAGCCTGCTGAAGAACCTGCAGAAACACCTAGTGAAGATTCAGAATAAATAGGTTAATTAATTTTTATTTTTTTATTTTACAACAAATTTATATAGTGTTTTAAAATAGACATTATATGGGGTTGAAAATATTTTTAAGTTTTATATTTGTTATTTTTTGCATAGGAATTCTTATTGTTTATTGGTTTATTCCATTTGGGACAATAGAGTTTGGGAGTAAGTCAAGTAACTTTGATTTGGATGTTAATCAATCAGGCAATATGCAGTTTTATCAGAACATGAGGTATTCTGATTCCAAAATTTCTTATAAGATTTATGATTGTCCGTTGCAAAAAAAGAATGACATGGAAGAAGCATTTAATATTATTTCAGATTTGAGTATTTTGAATTTTTATTTAGTGAATTCTAACGAAGAGATTTCTGTAACTTGTGATAGCAAGAATAAAATTGAGGATGGGTTGTTTGTTGCAGGAGAGGGGGGACCGGTGTATATAACAAAAGTGGATAAGTTTCATGTTATTTTGAAGGGAAAGGTTTTGCTGATTAAAGAGTCTAATTGTGAGAATCCGAATATTGCGTTGCACGAGCTTTTGCATGCGTTGGGTTTTGATCATTCAGAGAACCCTGACAATATTATGTATTATATTAGTAAATGCAAACAAACTATTGGTCAGGATCAAATAGATTTGATAAATAAATTATATTCAACTCCAAGTCAACCTGACCTTACCTTGGAAAACGTGTCTGCAGTTATGCGTGGAAAATATCTTGATGTTAACATGAGCATTAGGAACGACGGGCTTAGGGATTCCATGGAATCTAAAATTTTGATTTATGCTGATGACGAACTTGTGAAAGAAATTAAACTTGATGCATTGAGAATAGGGTATGGGCGAATAATAAGTTTTAGTAATCTTTGGATTAAACAAATAAATGTTAATAAGCTGGATTTTTTTATTGATTATAGTTTTCCTGAGTTAGAAAAAAATAATAACAGAATTAGTTTGGAAGTGGATTAGTCGCCGAGATCTAATGAATCAAGGTCATCTAAAAACTCGTCCTCGTCGTCGTGGATTTTTTCTAAATTTTCCTCCATTGTTGTATAGAGTAATTACTCTTTTTACCTCATTTTATATTTTCTTAATATAATTGTTATTTTTAAATATTTCTATACTGAAGTTCTTGAGATTACTTCGTAGTTCCAATCGTGAAATTTGTATTTGTCTTCGTAGATGTTTTTGTAGATGAATTCTTTTGCTTGTTTTGGTTTGATATAATAAGTCATTGTTTCGGTTTTTGTGTCGCCGTAATAATCTGTGAAATAGTAATTTACACGGAAGTATCCTGGTTTGTAATCTTGGTTCCTGACATAAACAATGTAATGCTCTATGTTGTTTCCTAAAATTCCTTTTAGTGTTTTTTTGTAGGCGTGGCAATCATAATCCAGATAATTTTTTTTGTAATATGTTTTTGTGTAAAAAGGATAATGTTTTATTGTTGGATAAGTGTAGGGGTTGTAATAATTATTTGTGTTGAAAGAATTTGTGATTGTTGTTGTGCTTCCTGTTGCTGAGTTTATTGAGGTAAATAGGAAAATCATTATGACGAGGAGGATGATTAGGATTAGTCCGAGGAATGCTTCAAGAATCATCTGCTCTTTTTTATCCATAATTGATTAAGAAGATTATGTTATTTAAGAATTATCGTGCTGTAAAAGACATTTAAAATGTCTTTCATTAGACTGTCCAAGCGAGATAAAATCTCCCATGAATCCGAAATTTCAGTTTCGAATTAAAGCGTGGTCAGCCTAAAGGATTGTTGGGATTGGAAAGATATTTTATAGAATTTGCTTTAGGCAACTTCGCAGATAATAGAATACCGAAGATGACTTCCTGAGAATTCAGGATAAACAACAGCACAAAGGTTTACTAGGCAACTTTGCAATAATAAAAAAGGCAAAGATGAATCCTGAAAAAAACAAAAGAATATTTTCAGGAGAGAACAGCCAAATTTTCCAAAGTTCTCTTAATCAATAGTTTTAAAAATAATTTGTATTTGTTTATTATATCCCTTGTCCAAGTATAGGGTATTGGAGTAAAGGGATAATCCCTTCGTAGCTCAGTGGTAGAGCGCCTGGCTGTAGTTAATAACTAAGGTGGAGATTCAATAATGATTACTATGAAACCCCAAAAGCCATAACAGAACCCGGGAGATCCCCAGTTCAAATCTGGGCGGAGGGATAATATGGGGTCGCGAGACCTCATTATATTTTTCCAGATTTAAACAGGTTAATGCCTAAGATTTTTCATCCCCAGAATTCAAGTCCAAGCAAATCAAAGATTTTCATTCGTCCGCCAAGGTCGTCAAACGAGAGCGATTTCACGAGGAGAGAAAAATAAATCAATATTGACGACGAGTGGGGTCGGGAGTTGTAGTGGAGGGATATTTTATTTTCGTGCAAAATAGTGGATTTATTGTATATTTAATATCACAATAAAAGTTAAATACATTTAATCAATTAAGAAAAGTATGGTTAGAACAGCGATAAGCCCGAACTTTTTTTTAGACCCCGAATTAAGTACTAATATAATGAAGGAAGAAGTTGTTGTGAATAAGTACAATAATGATTTAAATACAAAGATTGCAGTTTATCAAGATAGAGTTAATGGGTGGTTTTTGGATATAGCCGAACTGCTCAAAGATGAATTCCATAGTGGTTTTGTTATTCTAATGATTTGCATGAGCCAATTAGAAGGAATAGAACAATTTAGAAGAGGCAAGAAGACTAATTTTAGTGAGTCTAAAGAAGTGATTAAAGATTCTCTAAGGAGAATATTTACTATTCCCTCTCAACATGAAAAAGCACTTGAGATACTTGTTAATGATGTGAGGCACGGCCTTTTTCATGATGGGATGGTAAGAAAGAAAATATTAATTAATTCAGATTTAGCAAATGCTATCTTGCTTGGAGTAGATGGAGAATCTATTCTTATTAATCCACACCTTTTTTTAACTGCACTTAAGATAGATTTTGATAAATATATTACTCATTTGACAGATTCAGTTAATGTTGATCTTCGAAAGAATTTTGAAACTTTATGGGATGAAATTTATTCTTAATTTTTTCTTCTTCATAGAAAACTATAAAATTGTATAATTCTTGGGAGACCAATCTAAATGACATCAAGAATACACACAGGTGGGTTAAAAGAATTTGTTTATTCTAAAGAGCACCAGCCAAAATTAACACAAGAAGAAAGTTTGGGAATTGAACAAGCATATGAAAAAGCAGGGATAAGAAAAAAGAAAGAAAAAATAATTAAGTGGGGGATAGTAGTTTTAATTATTTTAATTGTAATAGGTTATGTTTTTTTAAAATAGTTAATACGAAAATTATAAAAATAAAGAAATCTTAAACTAAATATGAGAAATAGAAAAAAATCACGAAGAAGCCGTTATCATAAACCAAAAAGAAATAGAAAACCTTCTACACTCAAAAAATTAAACTGGTTTACAAAAAGACATCCAATAGCGACAGGGATAATTTTAATATTTGCTTCAATAGTTTTATTTAGATTATCTTTCACAAATGCTTTTTTAAGTAGTTCAGAGGTTTTTATGTGGGCGATTATATTAAGTATTGGGATATTTTTAATTGGGTTATTTGTTTTAATCTGTTGGTGGAGAAATAATGTTTCTATGCTTACTACCAGGCATAATGTTAATTGGAGAAATAGATAATCCTTTATCTCTAAAAATATAACCAAATGATTTTATTCCCCCTCATCTTTCTCCACCCTCTGCTCAGCAACAAAATACGCCTTGTTAGATTCTGTTTCTTTTATTTTGCCTTGTCTTTCATATATTGCAGTTGTCGAGGGCAAAGCGAATTTTCCAACCACACCAATCTTAGAATAAATTATGTAAGACAAAACCCGTGCTTCTCCTTGTTCTAATTTTTCAAAAACCCATTCTATTCTTTTGTTTTTCTCGTCTATTCTTGTTGGCTGTTCTCCTCCAAACCTCTCGTAGATTTTTGTCAATGCAGGGAGTTTGTCTATGATGCTGACTCTCTCAATGTATTTTTTGGCTTTTACAAATATAGTAATCTTTAATGCGAACTCTCCTCCTTTGGTTTTCACAAAAGAAACTTTTTTTTTCAGTGTTAAATCTGTTTTTGAATATTGTTTTGCCAGAATGCTTATTGCAACAATGAAAAATATTGCCAGGAAAGGGAACAGCCAGTTTGTCTTGACTATGATTTCCAGGCTTTCTCCGGGTTTTATTTCCCTGCTCCAAGTGTAATATACAGTAGAGCCCCGCCTTTCAACAACATCTGGTTCAGGACTGAAACTTGTGAACAGCCTCGAGATAATGTTTTTTTCCAAAGTTGTCTGGGATTTTTCCAGGATATTTCCTTGGTTGGTCTTTGTTATTATTTTTGTATTAACAACAAGACCATAGTCTTTTGTTGTTGTTGTCAAAAGATTTGATTCAGTAAATTTAATAGTTTCTTCTAATTCTATTTTTTCATCTTCTACATTTATTTCTGCATTCAGTGTGTAAAATCCTGCTGTTAGTTTTTTGAAATCTTCTTTGTTTAATTGCACAGTAAAGTCTTTTCTTTTGTTTGGAGCAAGGGAAAAAGTTTCTTCAAACCCGAAAAAAGCAGAAGCAACTTTTATGTTAATTTCTTCAAAATCAAAGTTCACTTTGTTATGCAGGTAAATTTCAATTGAGTTTGATTCTGAATCAATTTCTCCTGCGCCGATTTCAAAAGCATCTTTCAAGTCTATTATTTTGAATGTAAGTTCCTGTGTGATTTCTGAAGAGTCCTGTCCCTTGATAAAATAATCAAAAGTATAAGTCCCTCTTGAGGATAATTCTCCGATTGGGGAAATTTTTAGTTCAATGTTTTTTGTCTGCCCCTGACTTATTGGAGTTGTTCCAACAGGAAACATTTCAAACCCTAACAAATTATAGAACTCAAAACTGTCTGTTGCCCCTAAATTAGTTATTCTTAAATCAAAAACAGTCGGGTCTTTTAATCCAATAACCATGACCTCGTCTGAACTTTGCTTTTCAACTTTTAGATTTATCGCCAAAACACAAGGCAAAATCAAGAGTATTAATAACAAGGCTATTTTTTTCATGATGAAGAAAGACATGAATTCTATTTAAAGATTTCTGTGATGGATTACCTCTTACCTTCAAGAGCCAGATAAGCTTTTGCCTGACCCAAGAACTCGTCGCAATCGCCAAAGAGTTTTTCTTCAAATTGGTCTATTCTTGATTTTATAACCCATTTTTCATAAATGCTTCTTAGAAATTTTCTAAAGGCATCTTTTTCAAACTTTCCATCATAATCCCTGATAAGAGTTCCTGTTACCTTGGCCTTTACCTCACCCTGGTTTGTTTTTACTTTTGCTCCTCCCTGCTCTATTTCCACTTCTGTTAATTTACGTATTTGAAATTCAACCTTTATTTCAAACTTAAAATAATCTGTAACTTTTCTTTCGCCTGTCCATTTAACATCTATGTCTTTTGAATTTCCAATTAATTTTTCTGAATATTTGTCTTCAGAAATATCTAAATCTGTTTCTTCTGTAAGCCAATCGTAGCAAAACTTATAAAAATCTTTAAATGAAAAGATTCCTCTGTACTTCATGCTGCTTGAAAATATTTTGTCTTTTTCAGCCACTTTAATTCCTCTTTACAGAAAGAATAAAATCTTATTTAAATAGTTTGCTCTCAAACATTTGCTAAAATAAATTGCAAATATTTTCCACTCCAACCCCCGAATTGGGTCTATGAAATATAGCGTAAGAACATGCGGTGTAGGCTACGGGGCTGTTTTAACAATACTGTTTCATACCCTAAGGGTATCAGCCCCAACAGGGCAAGTAAAACAACTTAAGAAGAATTTTTGCAGGTTTCACATATTAGCATTCCGTTGAATGTGTGGAGGATGTTGTAGTTTCCGCATTCCTCGCAAATGCCTTCGATTATCAGGTCTCTTTTTTTTATTCTTTTTAGTTTGTTTGATTCTTCCCTGATTTCCGCGAACTCCTCAAGTTCTGGATAAAATTCCGGCTTAAAGTTTAAAATATCCCTGATAGTTACCATGCCTACAAGCTCTCCTTTGTGGAGCACCGGAAGCCTTTCAAATTTCAATTTTTTCATTTTATTGATGGCATCTTCAATTGTGCGCGTGGGGCTTATTTTCGCAATTTTTTTTGAAGAAATATCAATTGCTTTAATTTCTGATAAGTCTTGTTTTGATTTTTTTACTAATGCCCACAAAATATCCATGTGAGAAATGAATCCGACGAGCCTTTTTTTTTCTACAAGCAAAAGGCTTCCGACTTTTTTTTGCACCATTTTTTTGGCGCAGTCCAATAAATTAGAATTTGGTTTAATAGTTATTGGGTCCCTTGTCATGATATCAGAGACTAATACTCTTCCCATGGTTTTATATGATTTGCCTGCTTATAAATTTTGCCCGACAAAAACCTATTTGTTTGAGGACAATAATGTTTAAATAAGTGGATTTTTATTTTTAGAGATGGCTGATGAGTATTTTAAACAAAGAAATAATTCTGACCAAGAATATTTATTATTTAATCCTGATGGAAGTCTTTTACCAGAAAATTTTTTTGAACGTTTTCCTGGATATAAAATACCCGGAGAAGAAGGAGTAGAAACAAAAGTTTGTAATTTTAATGGAGATATGTTTGATGTCATTTATAATAGAGAAAATAAAAATAGTTATGTTATATTTTATGAAAAACTTTCAGAAAAAGGAGAAAATCTTTTTGAAAAAAAATTTGGTGTTAAATTAAAAAATTTAGAGGATGTTAAATGACAGAAAAACCAGTTGTTCTAATGCCAGAAGATATTCAGAGGATAATGGGCAAGGATGCCCAAAGAAATAATATTTTAGCGGCGAAGATGGTTTCAGAGATTGTTAAAACTACTCTTGGTCCTAAAGGCATGGACAAGATGTTGGTTTCTCCGACAAATGATATTGTTGTTACCAACGACGGCGTGACGATTTTAGATGAAATGCAGATTGAACACCCTGCCGCAAAGATGATGGTAGAAATTGCAAAGACGCAGGAAAGTGAGGTTGGGGACGGAACTACCACAGCAGTTATGATTGCTGGAAAACTTTTGGAAAATGCTGAAAAACTTTTAGATAAAAAAATTCATCCAACTATTATTACAAAAGGCTATAGAATTGCAGCAGAAAAAACCCAGGAAATTTTAAAGGAGATTTCTTTAAAGATTAGCCCCGAGGATGAAGACATTTTAAAACAAATTGCCATGACTGCTATGACTGGCAAAGGTGCCGAGGGTCTGAAAGAAAAGTTCGCAGAGATTATTGTCAAGGCTGTAAAGCAAATCGGAGATTTTCAAACTTCCCTCACTGAATTCGGGAAAAAGCAAATCGGAGATTTTCAATCGTCCGCCGAGGACATTGAACGAAAGCAAATTCAGCATAATGGGAAAATTGATTTAAATGATATTAAAATAGAAAAATCAAAAGGGAACAGCATTAAAGATACAGAATTGATTTCCGGAATTGTTCTGGACAAGGAGAAAGTTTCAGCTGATATGCCGAAGGTTGTTTATGATGCGAAAATTGCTTTGGTTGATTTTGCTTTGGAATTAAAAAATCCTGAAATAGATACAAAAATTTCAATTTCTTCTCCTGAGCAGTTGCAGAGTTTTATTCAGCAGGAAGAAGAATCAATTAAAGACATGGTTGGGAAAATTGAGATGTCCGGAGCAAATGTTGTTTTTTGCCAGAAAGGGGTTGATGATTTTGCGCAGTATTTATTATCTAAAAAAAATATTTATGTATGCAGAAGAGTTGCAAAAAGCGATATGGAAAAAATATCCAAGGCAACCGGGGGAAAAATCGTGAGTAATTTAAATGAGCTTGCTTCGCCGGAATTAGGCTATGCCCAGATTGTTGAAGAAGTGAAGCATGGCGAAGATACTTTAACTTATATTAAAGGATGCAAAAACCCAAAAGCATTAACAATTTTAATTCATGGCGGAACAGAGCATGTTCTTGATGAAACTGAAAGAGCTTTAAAAGATGGCATGGGTGATGTTGCCTCTTCCATGAAAACCGGGTTGGTTGTTCCAGGGGGAGGTGCTATTGAAATTGAACTTGCGCACAGACTAAGGCATTTTGGCCAGTCATTAAGCGGAAGAGAACAACTCGCTGTTGAAGAGTTTGCATCTGCGTTGGAATTTATACCAACAACTTTGGCAGAAAATGCAGGAATTGATCCAATAGATATTTTAACAGAATTAAAATCAAGGCATGATGCCGGGGAAAAAAATGCCGGAATTAATTTGTTTACTAACAAAGTTGAAAATGTTCTGGAAGCAAGAATTATTGAGCCGTACAAAATTAAGAGTCAGGCAATTAATTCTGCGTCAGAAGTTGCGATTATGATTTTAAGAATTGATGATGTTATTGCTTCAACAGATAAAACAGGGAGCATGAATTCCATGACAGGGGGCATGCCTGGGATGCCAGGGTATTGAGATGGGAATAGATGAAAATGAATTTTGGGATAGAACAATAAAAGAAGGGAGGATAGCTGAAATAGCTAATGAGATGATAACCGACTGGGAAAGTATTGAACCAAAATATCGTGGATTACTCAAAAAAGCTGTCCAATATCATACAATGTTTGGTATGCGATTAGGAGATATGAGTATCTATTTAAAATATAGACAATTGAAAGAGGATTATGAACAAGGATTGATTCCTCTTTAATAAAATTATTAAATCAACCCAAAATAGCATACAAAACACACCCAACTATAACTAAAGCAGCGACGATGTTTCTCCAGCTTAATTTTTCTTTTAGGAATTTCCATGCAAACAAATAAATAAATATCGGGCTAAGCATTATCATTAGTGTTGTGAAGATTACGCCGAGTTTTAGGAAGCCGTAATAAATTATTACCCTGTAAAAAGCCCAGAGAAATCCTAATGCGAAAATTTGTAATTTTACTTTTTTGTTTAGTTTGCTGAAGTCTGGTTTAAATGCAATGAAACTGATTAGGAAAATTGTTGTGCATCTTAAGAAATAAAATGTTGTCGGGGAGTAGAAGTCAAGGATTAGTCTTGTGATTATTAATTCAAGTGCGAAGAAAAAGCTTCCGAGGATTGCTGCGATGAAATATTTGTTGAAATGCAAATGATGTTTTTTTATGTGCGAGAAAATTATTGCAGCACTGGCGATTAATGCAGGGATGATTATTTTTATATTTCTTTCAAAAAGGGTTTCGCTTACCAAGTAGCTAAAAATAATTGCGAGCAAAATAATAAATAATGGTTCAAGGAGTTTTGCAGGTTCCAGATTATTTAATTTTTCCCATTTCATTGAATAATAAGTAAAAAGGTTCGCGGCGATTGAAAGAATAATTACCAACGAGAAGATGAGTGTATTTCCGAGTTCAAATGCCTGGGCATCAATTTTCCAGAAAAAATAAACAAAAGGAAGAAGTGCTAAAGTAATTGCGAGGAATTCTGCTGACTGGAAAAGCTTGATGTTGATTTTTCTTTTTCGTAAAAGTGTTTTTTGCACTACAAGCCCTGTTGCTAATGCAACTGCACCTAAAATTGGAAAATAAAAAACCATGTTTCACCTCTGTTTAATATTAGGAAAAAGGGTTTAAAAGATTTAAGGAAATGCGCTAACTCGCGACTTCGCACGGGTTATTAATATTAAATTTACTCCCTACCATCCCACTGGGATGACTCAACTTTGTTGAGCCTCGGAAATCGCTCGCCGGGAAAATGAACCCTCAGACTCCCATATTTACTATGTTATTATGCGCGAACGGAGAATCGAACTCCGATCTCAACGTTGGCAACGTTACGTTCTACCATTAAACTACTCACGCTTAAAAGAAATTAGAAAAGATAGTTTAAAAAAATATAGTCGCGAGGGAATTGAGGCCTCGTTAGAGGTCATCCCTGTGGGAAACCCGGCTCACATCGTTGGCAACGATGTATTCTATCAATAAATTAACCACGCGTAAAACTTAAAAGCACACATGCTATATAAAATTTATGCGACTAAAATAATAGTTGCAATATCCCTGCGATTTCCATCGGATTGCAATAAAGAAATCGCTAATCTGAACAGAGAGGGAAGTTTACAAAAGAAACCGCAAGGTGTCTTTTGAGGTCCTATAGTCCAGTGGCTAAGACACTTCGTTTACACCGAAGAAACAGCAGTTCGATTCTGCTTAGGACCATGTTATTAAATAAATAAGAGGTAAATATGAAAAGAAAAAATATGAAACAAAATGTATGCAATACTGGTTGTGGAGGGGCATTTTATGGCTTTGGTTTTATTGGAGCAGCAATTTATTATATCTCTACTGCAACTGGATTTTGGATGGGAGTTTTAGGGGTATTAAAAGCAATTGTATGGCCTGCATTTTTAGTATATGAATTGCTTAAATTTTTAGGCATGTAACAAAGTTTATCACAAAAAGTGCTATCAAGAACTTTTTCAAACATCAACTATGCATTCTCTTTTTAGTAAATGCCTGACGCAATCTAAAAGCCATAATCCTATGGGGAAAATTCTTTTTTAATATCTTTAAATTATCCTCAATCATTTTTCTCCTTTTTTTAGTGTTTGTAACTACTTCCATTGTTTTCAAGAGAGATTCCTCATCAATTTCATACTTATTTAAAGCAACCATGTTCAGCCTGTATTTTTCAATATCTTTTTTAAAAACAGGATATTTATAAATAACCGGAATCAAACCAGATGCTAATACCTCCAGTAAATTATTCCCAAAACCTTCTACCTCGCTGAAAAATGTTGAAAATCCTTTTAGTTTTGCGAAAATTCTAGGATAATCCTCAAAAATAATCCTAGTTTTATTATAATAATCCTCGGCAAAAACTAAAAACACCTTGCACTCTGGATATATTTTTGACAATTTTTGATTTAATTTAATCAGCTTTTTTTTAGGATTCCCCTCCGCGTGCTGTCCTGATATTAAAAAATAAATTGCCCGTACATCTTTTTTCCTTTTAAGTTTACAAAGCAATTCATAACAATATTGCAGTGCAAAATCAATTCTTTTTCTGTCTAAAATCCTCGTATGCTGTAAACAAAATAAAACTTCTGGAAATCTTAATCCATACTTTTTCAACAATTCTTTTATTTTAAAATCCCTGATAAACTGCGTAACCTTTCCATTAAAATCCTTAGATTTTAGATCATTAAAAGATTTAATAAAAGTATCTGTAGTATTATAAACAACATTTCTGTTCAAAAATATTTGTTTTGAAAAATCAGGTTTTATTTTATCAAGTTTTGCAAAATACTCTTTGGCCCTTCCAATTTGAAGGCTGTTTATAAAAATAATATATTCAACATATCTTCCGGGAACCCCTTCTAATAAATATTGCTCAATATCGTTTGCAGGATTTTGAAAACTCTTTCTCTCCAGATGTGAATCATGCCACCAGAGAATATATTTCGGGGTTCTTTTACCCCTCTTAGAAAAATCTCTATAATGTCTGGACAAAGCAATACTGCTAATGAAATTAATTGGATGTGAAGAATTATGAACAATTATTATATCAATTTTATTCTTTTCAATAAAATCACCAATAACATTTTTTGCATACTCTAATGCTTTTTCTATTTTTTCACTTCTAGACCCTCCACAACCTTTGTGATAATGCCTAAGCATCAGTTTATTAACTGGATGCCACTGCCATAAAATCTCGTTCTCAGAAATTTGAGGAGATTTATATTTAGATTTCCCAACTAAATAAAAAATATTTTTTTTAGGAATTTTAAGATGTTTGCTCATCACCTTCTCCACCTGCTCCATAACAATAGAAACCCCGTCAGAAAATCCAACCTGAGAATGCAAAATTCCGTATCTTAACTTGGGGATGTCCTCTTTTTTAAATTGCTTAAACACATTCAACATAAAAAAATAAAAAAACCTAAGTATAAAAAACTATCTCAAAATAATTATTTTTATTGTCCAGAATTCATAACAAAAACTGCTATCCAATTTTGGAAATAATTAAACTTTCGGAAATTTTCTTAACAAAAACATTTAAAAGCGTATTTATTCTTTTTCAGTTATAACAAAAATGGCAAATCAAAATCAAGATATCCCGGAAATGAATCTCGACAGAAAATATTCAAAAAAGATTCCTAATGCTGAAAGTCCGGAGAAAATAAAAAAAAATGTTGAGAAGACGAAAAAAGAATTAGAAAAACTGAAATCTTTTATTGTTAAGAAATATCCTTTTACTCAGTCGCTGAGTGTTCTTCCGCCGCAGGCAATTAAAAAATTTATCGAAGAGGAAGAGATGCCCAAGGAAACCGAGAAGCACATGCAGCTTTATATGATTGTGCCTGAAGAAAAATTAAAGGAAATTCCGAAGATGACGCAGGAAATTGTCAAGCAGATAGAAAAACTGAATTCTAATAAGGAGCATAAAATCTGGCTGCAGATTAAAACTCCGATTGATATTTGGGATATGTGTCTGGATTCTAAGTTTGATTTGGCAGGGGCCATTGCAATGTCGTTTCCACTTTATGACAAGGGATTTTTAGGGGCGTTGAGGATGGCGGAGATTCACAAATCCCTAGTGCTGCAGAAGTTTGAGAAATATGTTGTTAGTTATGTTATTGCGGGAAGTTTTGTCGGAGGCAAGGCAACACCAACATCTGATTTAGATGTTTATGTGATTATTAATGACACCGACGTGAAGCGTATGCCGAGGGTTGAGTTGAAGGAAAGACTGAGGTCAATAATTTACCAGTATGTTGGCGAGGCTACTGCTTTGGCTGGGGTGAAAAATGAACTGCATATTCAGACTTATCTTTTGACAGATTTTTGGGACGCTGTCAAAGATGCTAATCCGGTTATTTTTACTTTTATCCGTGACGGGATTCCGATTTATGACAGGGGAACGTTCATGCCGTGGAAGGCGTTGTTGAAAATGGGCAAGTTAAGACCGTCGCCAGAGTCAATTGATATGTTTATGAAAACTGCAGAGAAGACAAAAGAAATGGTTAACAGGAGATTGTTAGAGGCGATGATGGATATTTATTATAGCGTGTTGAATCCGTCGCAGGCATTGATTATGCTGTATGGGCTTCCGCCTCCGACCCACAAAGAAACAATTACAATGATGGAAGATATTTTTGTGAAGAAAGAGAAAATGATTAAGAAATCAGATATGGAAATTTTGGTCAAGGCAGTTAAGTTGTTTAAGGAGTATGAGCACGACACAAAGTTTAAGATTTCCGGGAAGAAAATAGACGAGATGGTTAAAGAGACAGATGCTTATTTGAAGACCCTGAAGGAGTTGAGAAAGCAGATTGAGAAAGGGGCGCAGGAGAAAGTTATTGAGCAAATTTACCATGATGTTTTTGGTTTGTTGAAAGCTGGGATGGGCAAAAAAGCTCAGGCAGTTTTGATTTCTGAGTTTGAGGAAGATTTTGTGAAAAAGGGGAAGTTTACTGCCCAGCACCTGAGGATTTTGAAAGATTTGGTAAAGGCAAGAACAGATTTTAAAAAAGGAAAATTAAATTTTCACAAAGTTGAAGAGGCAAGAAAAAATACAAGCATTTTGATTAATGATTTAATTGAGTATAATCAAAGGTGTGAGTTGGCTGGGAAGGGGAAATAATTTTTTGAGTATAATAATTCTTATAAAGAGTAATTTAAGTGATTGTATATGGTAAAAGATAATCATTTAGATGAATTAGTTGGTCCTGAAGTAAAACCTGGATTAATGTTAAAATGGGGAGGACATCCAAATGGCACTCTAATAATTTATGGAGAAACGTCTTCTATAAATAAGTTAAGAAACTATAAAGGAATGGCATTAATCACTAAAAGTTTTTTTAATAGATTGAGACCCTCAAAAAGATTTGATTATGGGTGGAGGGTTAATTTTAATATAGATTTCTGTAAACAATGGGAAGGAGTAAGGATGTTAAACGAACAAGAGTTTCAGGAGAGAGAAAATCTTCTTTACAACAATCCTCTATTAGTTTTATACATTAATACATTAATTAATTTTGATGGAAAAGGAAATGAATTATATTATAAGCACAAGGGTTTTGAAAAAATTTTATCTATTTAATCAACAACAACTTTTAAAAACGCATTTCTTCTAAAATTAATTATGGTTAAAGGAAAAGTTGTACAATTTAGACGGGGAAGACACACAATTAAGGAAAAACATTTTTTAATAGAAGTGGAAGAAATTAAAAGCCGAGCAGATGCTGAGAAGTTTGTTGGCAAAGAAGTTGTGTGGAAGTCTCCTGCAGGAAAAATAATCAAAGGCAAAGTTTCAGGTGCTCATGGAAATAAAGGTGTTGTAAGGGCGATTTTTGAAAAGGGTTTACCAGGTCAGGCAGTTACAACAGAAGTGGAGATAAAATGAAATTAAGAGGAATAGAACTTGCAGAAGAAGTTAAAGATGTATTTAAAGAAGGAGATTTTATTCAAAAAGATATCCGTTCAATAAGAGAAATTGAAAAATTAGAAAATAAAAATTATGATTGGAGATTTGCGTTTTTTAAAGAAGGAAAGACATTAAGGAGTTATTTACCTCAGCTTTCCCCAATTGAGATTTTAGAAGTTTATAATTTGCTTAATAAAAATAAATATAAATCAAATTTTGGGCTTATTCATTTTTCAGAAATTCCGGAGGGGGCAGTTTAACATGAAAATTCAATTAATTAAATTAAACACGGTTTGTTCGCGATTTCCATCGGAGGCTCTTAAAGAAATCGCCCACCTGAACAAAAAGGGAAGTTTACAAAAGAAACCGCGAGGTGTCTTTTGATGGCAACTTTAAGAAAAGCAACAGCATATTCTAAGAAGAAAGTTCTTCCGTTTACCCGGGTTAGCAAGAGAAGGCAGAAGTCGTATATTAAGACTGTGCCGCCGCAGAAGATTGTGAAGTTTGCAATGGGCAAGGAAGGGCTTTACAACAATGGCAAACTTCCACATACCCTGACTTTGATTTCAACAGAGAAGGTTCAGATTCGGCACAATGCGTTTGAGGCGTGCAGGCAGTTTATTAATAAGAAACTGGACAAGGAACTTTCAGGGCAGTATTTGTTTAAGGTAATTCCGTTTCCGCATCATATTCAGCGAGAGAACAAAATGCTTACAGGAGCAGGGGCAGACAGAATGCAGACAGGCATGCAGTTGGCTTATGGCAAGGCGACAGGAAAGGCAGCGATTTTAAAACCAGGTTCAAAGATTTTCTTCGTTGCTGTGGCAAATGAAAAAGCAATTGCATTTACAAGAAAAATATTCAAGCAAATCAAGTCCAAGCTCCCGGGCAAGACTAAAGCTTTGTATGAAAAGTTTAAGAAATAAAGTTTAATTCTAAAGTAGTTACAAATAGAAAGGTTTATAAAGATTAAATGTCTGGAAAGATTAAGAAAATGACAAATGAAAATTTTTACAAAGCAATAGACCAAAAGCAAGATTATGATGGTGAAAACCTTATTCAACACTATGAAAATTTTCAGGATATGAATAAATGGCTTCAAGTTCTTACTCAAGATTCAGAGAATACAGGAGTATGGGAAGATGCAGGGGGATTACTTCGTAAAAATCCTCGTTATTATTTTAATGCAAAAAGATCCCCGCGTTCTGATTTAGAAGATACTTTATCTGAAGAATCTAATAATCTTGCAAGATATGCTGAAAATAATTCTCCAACTTTTTATGGAAAACTTGGACCTGAAGATTATTCTGAATTAATACAAAAAGTGCCATTGTATAAAACAGGGGACGGAGAACATGATGAATTTGTTGATGTTATTAATGAATTGGGAAATCTTGCTGGAGCAAGGGAAGATCCTAATAAAATGCATGCTTATGTTCAGGAAAAGATTAGTAAAGCTCCTATGTGGGCTCAGATTTCTTTTGCAAGATATGGTGAAAATGATTTGAGCACACTTTTTGAATCGTATTTAATTAATGCTGACGCAGAATTAAAAGCAAAAATGTATGATGAGAATAAAGAAATTAAGCATACGTTTTTAGAAAAAGTTTTCAAAGATAGTTTAGATGAGGCTGAAAAAGAAGTTAAAAAAGAAGATTACTCTGAAAAAGAAAAAAATGATGTTTGGGAAAGAAATGTAAAACCTTATCATATGGCATTGCTTGAAGGCATGTATAAAAAAGGAAAAAAAGATGAGGACAAACCTCAGAAAAATGAAGCCAGAGATCAAAGAAGAAATGAAAGAAGAGAAAAAGGAATGCCTTTTTAACTAACAAGTTTATTAACCAACCTCGCCATGACTCCCAAGAATTCTTCTGTTCTATCCTGCCATTCATCTATATCTGCGCCTTTAAGGTCGTGGATTCTTCCATGAGTGATGTCCTTATGGAGAATTAGTAAATCCCTGTACCAAACAACATATTTCATTTTTAGTTTTCCAGGGACAAAAGTTTCTTTTAGTTCTGGGGCAATATGTTCTGGCGAAGGTGGGGAAATGTTTGCAGCAATGAGTGCTGCATGTGCAGAGTCAACCATTGCCCAGTATAAACCTTCAATAGAATTCAATTCAGCAGACTTGCTTCTTTGTATGTGTACTGGTGCTCTTTGAAGACAACTGTAAATTGCTTCAGGAGTGGATTTTATTTTTCCTTTGATTAACAAATATTTTAATGGTTCAAAAAATCCTGCAAGATCAATTAATGATTTCCCTTGTCTTAAAATATTTAGGATAATTGGGTCGCCTCTCATTAAATCTTCCCACCAAGTGCTTAACTTGACTGTATTAATATGCAGGCTTTTTTCATAAGGATTTGCCTTTAATAATTTGTCAAGTTCTTGCCTGTACCATGCAATTAATTTTTGGTCCCAGTGTATTGAAACATCGTCAATTAAAATTATTATGTCAATGTCAGAATCTGCAGTTGAAGTCTGTTTTATTGATGAACCAAAGAGGATGATTGATTTTATTACTCTGTTAAATTTTTTATATGCTTTTGTTGCAAAATCCATTGCAATATCATGTTCTGATCTTAAATTCAAAGTAGCGATATCTTTTGGATTAATTTTTTTGGATTTTTTCTTTTTGTTCCGGTGGGCAACTTCTTTAAGAGCCTCCGAGGGAAATCGGGTGGATTTTTTTTTCACAACTTTTTTTTGTTTTATAGATTTTGACTTATTCTTCTTGCTGACTAAAACTGGAAGTTTCTTCTTAGAAATTTTTTTTACTTTCTTGGAAGTTTTCTTTTTTGTCACCATCTTTCTTTTAGTTATAGTAGTAAAATTTTATTTATAAATTATTCCATGCCTCTTCCAGACATTCTTCCGCCTTGTGCTCCTGGCATTTGCCCCCCGAGTTCTGTGGGTAATGATGCCATTGAAAATCCAGAGCCCTGCATGTTGTAATTGACTGAAGGAAGCATCATGCCGTATCCTGAATAATAATCCTGCTGAAATCCTAATGACTGGTTCCAGTAAGGACCTACGCCGTCGCTGTAAATTGGAGCACCCATGGCTTCGAAAGTTTCCTGGACAGGAGGGCTCTTAAAATGCTGCCACCAGTGTGCTGCTTCAATTATTTTTTTTGCTTCAAATCCTTTCTTGCCAAGTTTTTCCATAATTTCTTTAGTAGGCACATTTCCCATTCCCATTGGAAGTTCTGTGTGCTCAAAACCAAAGTTATCTGAAAGATGAACATGCTTGAGATAAGGTGCAATTTTTTCTGTTTCTTTTATAATATCTTTATCTTCAAACCCCTGCTTTCTTATCATGTTAATATGCCCGACATCCCAGGTAGCTCCGATTAATTTTTCTGCTTGTTTTTCAGCCTCGGATTTAGAAAGATTTCCAGAATCTACTGCGTTTTTTACAAATTGTCTTCTAGAAGCTTTAACTAAATTTTTTAAATCTTCCCCTGTGCTTAGTGCAAAACCTGCAGGAGGATTTTCAATACTGACAATTGGAGAACTATCTTTGAATTTTTTCCAGGATTCAAAAGTAGCATTGCCAAAAGTTTTTGATGCTTGTTCTGTTGCGAATTTTTCTATAGGAATATATAATTCAGGTGGTGCAACCTGTCTTATCTGCCCAAGAGCTTTATCTAATAATTGTGATTTGAGCATAGGATAATTTAAGGTATTTCCTTGTTCTTCAATTCCTTTCATTTCTTTAATCCACTCTTTAGAGATTTCTTTTAATTTTTCTTTTTCTTTCTTATTTGAATATTTGTAAGCTTTATCATATACTGCGTTAAAACTAGATTCAACGTTTCTTAAAAATATTTCCGCTCTTTGCAATTGTTGAAATGCTGCTTCTTGTTTTGGAGTATGAAATTCTATTTTGTCTCCTTTTTTATATTCTGTTAATAAAGGTGCTAAAGGAGTTACTGCCTCAGACATTATTTCATCTGCTTGTTTTTTAAAAGATTCTATGTTAGTTAAATTATTTATCCATTCTGAATTGTTAAGTAATTTCAATTCTACTTCAGGAGAAAGAACCTCTCCTTTTTCAAGAGGGATTAATTTTCCTTTATCATCATGCATTATTGGATAATGTTTTTTTTCAGATTCTAATGGGGCTAATTTTCCAGATTCTTTATTCACTACAATTAATTTTTTCGCTTTACCTTTTTTTTCTGCATCTGGAATTTTTTTCCATTCTGTTCCAGGGATTCCTTCTGCAGAATGAAAGTTGACAATTATATTCCCTTTTGGGTCAAGCTCATGGCTTCGGTTAATAGTTTGGATTATTTTTCTTTCAGAGCCTTCTCTACTCAGTTCACTGAATCCTTGTTGTGTGATTCCTGTTGTATCAATAACTGGTCCATGCATTGAAACTTCTATGCCTGTTAGTTCCTTTAATCTTCTGACTTCTTCCATTTGTTGTTTTGGAATTTGGTCAATCATATCTAGGGAAACGGCTTCAATTTCAATGTGTTTTACACCTGTTGATAATTTTGAAGAAACTTCCTGCAGTATATTTGCATTTCGGGGGTCTGTTGTGAGTCCCATGCTTCCTGCTGTTGCTTCAGTATTGTAGGGTGTGAAACTGGAATAACTTCCCTGATAAATATTGCTGATTGTGTAGTCACCTGCTTTTGCCATTCAAAAGTTCCTCCCGACTTCACACAGGTTATTTATTATTTTCATTTTGTCCCTACCATCCCACTGGGATGACTC
Organism: Candidatus Pacearchaeota archaeon; assembly: GCA_023132255.1. Classification (GTDB taxonomy): domain Archaea; phylum Nanobdellota; class Nanobdellia; order Pacearchaeales; family GW2011-AR1; genus JAGLYK01. The sequence continues at coordinate 30,449 of JAGLYK010000015.1, read as the reverse complement.
AACTTTGTTGAGCCTCGGAAATCGCTCGCAATCCAAGGGAAATCACATAGGTCCTCCAATATATAAAAAGAAAGGGTATTTATTAATGTTTTTATTTTATAACATAGTCTAATTTTTTTCGTTCTACTTCCTTAACTCTTGTTTCAAAAAGATTTTCTCTCCCGACTTTTTCCATGTCAATTTTTTGTGCTTCTTGATATTTTTCCTGCATTGGAGAATCAGTTTGTTCAACAGCATGCACAAATCCAGCTTCCCTAACTTGAGGTTGCCCAATGTCTCTCCCGATTTTTGCTGTGTCAATTTCTTCCAAATTTTGCCTTGCTGTAGAATAATCTCCGTGATATTTTGGCTCATCTTCTTTTGCTTGTATGTCGTATCTGAAAGCATTGTCCTCGTCCTGTACATCTGTGTCCATCCCAGGTGTGAAAAAAACCCGACCGCCTAATTCCTGCTCTCCTGTGATTTCTTCTAAAACAGGTGCAGTTGATTCTGTCTGCAAAAATTCCCTGAACTGATTTTGGTCAATATTAGATTCTTTGCCCTCGTCTGCCTCATCAGAAGGTACACCTTCAGGTGCTGTTTCATTTTGTTCTGGTTTTTCAATTAGTTCTTCTAATTCAGAATCATCTTGTTTCTCTTTTTCTTTGTCTTCCTGTTTTGATTCATTTACTTCTTTTGGCATAGTTTAGAGAAGTTAGAGAAATATATAAGGTTTTCTAAATTTCAAGTATAACTCTTTATCATTTAAAAGAATAAACTGAAACTATTCCAAACCATTTTTTTGCGAGATGATTAGTGTTAATGGTTGATTCTAATTTAAGACCAAAATTTAATTTTCCACTTTTAATTTCTATCACTTGTTTTTTGCTTGGTAAGGTAATCAATTTTATATTTCTAAATCTTTTTATTAATTTCCCAAACAGAATTTCAGTTCCATTATCATAAATCATAAGTATTTTTTGAAATTCTTTTGGAAGATTTTTTTTGAAGTGTGCAGGGGTAATTCTTGCAATACCTTCTTTTGATAATATTCTTGCAACTTCTTCAAAAAAGTGCATTTTATCCTCATAAAGATAAGAAGAAGTTTGACTATAAACTAAATCAATTGAACCTGTTTTAAAAGGCAACTTTTTCCCTGCATTTCCCAAAATAACTTTTATTTTTAATTTCTTTAAATCACGAATTATTTTCTTTCCTTCAGTTTTAGTAAAATTAATTATCGCTTCTGTATCGTTTTTAGTTGGTTTGTAATTCATTCCAACAATATCTATTTTATCACCAAATTTTTCTTTTAACTCAATCATAATTTGTCCATAACCACAACCAGATTCAAAAATTCTGATTTTCTTTTTTTTCTTTAACATATTAGAAATTATTTTCTCCAAATTTCCTAATTTTTTTATTGCTTCTTTTAATCCTCTTGTTTTTACCATTTTGTTAAATAAAATTTATGTGAAGCTTTCCATTCCATGTGACTTTTTGTAAACATCAAAAATTGTGAAAACTTTGTCAACTGCTTCTGCTGCTGCGAAAGCTCTGAGGTGAGTTTTTTCAATCCAATTGTCTGGCTTGACTGGCTTGTCTTTGTCTTTGTCCTCTTTAGAGGGTACACCCTTGGGTACAGACTTATCTTGTTTTTCTGATTTATCTTTTTTATCATAATGCCCGATTAAAGCCAGAAAAGGATTTGACTGGTCTTTTGGTTTTTCCTTTTCTTCCTGGTTTTCTTTTTCTTTCAGGAAAAAATCAATTTCTTTCTGCAACTGGTCCAGACTTTCTGATGTTGAACCCTCTATTAATTTTAGAACATCTCCTATGTCTGACTTGTCTAATTCATAATTTAGTTTATCCAACTCTTCGCTGTTTAATGCATAAGCCTTGAAAGTTACTTCTGCTCTTCCTCCGAAGGCGTAGTCTCCTCTTTGTGCCACTCTTTGGGGTATTCCTCTGAAATTGAAATCAACCAGAACACAGCTGTAATAATCTCTTTTTGTTTTTAGTTTTTGAAAGTCAGTTGGCAAGTCCCCTGCAATTGCGGATTTTTTCACATCTACCCCGTCTTTTCCTAATAAAGTTAATTCAAGTAAAATTGTATTGAATGTTTTTACTAATGCAGGTTCTCTTTTGCTCTCTTTCATTTCAAGTTGCTGTGCTGCTTTTAGATAAGGTTTTGCCCACCGAGAGTAAAGCTTTAATGAATTAACCTGACTGCCTAAATAAATTCGTTCCATTTCATATCTTTTTCTTAGTTCTATTTCAGATTGTGTAAGCCAAATATTAAATTCGTGTATTCTTGCAGAAACAATTCTTTTCACCCTGTCGTTTAAATCAAGTTTCTCAGCTCCTTTTATGTCATTGACTACTAAAAATGCGTCGAGCAGGGTTTGGAATCCTGCCTGTCCCAAAGCCATTGCTTTTATACTTGAGTTTCCTTTCTGCATGTCAACCTTGTCTAACCAGATTTGCTTTAAACTTTGTCGTGCAGCTTCTTTTTTTCCTTCTGATTTTAAATCGTCATAACTTTGAAGTCTTATTTTAAATTCTTTTAAATCATAAATTATATTTAACACACTTCTCAGGATGGTGTTTATTTGCGCGAGCATGTTTTGTCCTTGCTGCTGCATCACTGTTGCTCTTTGACCTAATTCTCCAAAATGCCCTGAGCCAGGAGATGATGTAAAATTGTCAACTAATTTTTCTGTTGAAAGTCCCATCATGTTGTTCATGAAATCCAAAATCCAAAAATAAACAGGCTCCAAGGTTTCTGTTGAAGAATCGTAAACGATTTTGTGCTCTGCCTCAGGTTCAGCTTTTGCCTTGTAATAAGGACTCACCTTATTTATTATTTCATCAATTTCCCCCATGTTTTAATTAAGAGATTTGTGTTTAAAAATGCTTTTGAAAACTTATCTTTCAGAAACTATTTCAACTTTATCGTTATCTTTCAAAGTGTGATTTAATCCAACTCGTTGATTTGAGAACTTGGCACTCGGCCCGCTTATAATAGCTGTTTTGAATTTTTCCAATAAATTCTTATGAATTTTTTTTACCAAATCTTCAACAGAAGAACCTTTTTTTAAAATCATTGGCTCGTCTGTTTTTTCAGTATAAACCCTTATAAGATTTGATTTTTCCCAAATTTCTTTTTTCAAATATCCTATGCCTTCTCCTGTTAAAGTGGACAAGAGAATTAAATCTTTAAATTTATTTTTTAATTTTATCGCGTTCTCATTTGCAGAAGGTAAATCAATTTTATTTCCAATAAAAATAATTGGTTTTTGAATGTTTGCCTTAACCAATTCATTATAAACTTTTTCAGCTTTAGAGTAATCTTTTGCCAAATCAATCATAAATAAAATTCCATCGGTGTTTTTAACAATTCCAATTAATCTTTTTCCTCTTCCTGCATCTTCTGTTGCTCCCTCAATTAATCCCGGCAAATCCACTATTTGTATTTGAGCCCCATTTAATTTTACAACTGCAGGAATAGGTTTTAATGTTGTAAAGTCATATTCTGCTGTTTTTATCTTCATCCCCGATAATTTTGAAAGCAAGGAACTTTTTCCTGCACTTGGTGCTCCAACTAAACAAAATTGTTTATGTCCTTGTCTTGACACGCCCAACCAATCCTGATGTTTTATTTTAGAACGAGTTTTTGTTGTTTCAATCTCCTTCATCAAAGATTTTCTTATTTGCCCATAATCTCCTGTTTTATAGCCCGGCAATTCTTCAAGAATTTTTTTAATTTCATTTAGTCTGGCTTTTCCTTCTAAGCCAGTCAATCTTTTTCTTATTTTCTGTTTTTGGATATCAGGTGGAAGTGCCATATTAGAGTTTTATTAAGTTTAGAAATTTTACATAGTTCTCCCCTACAATGAGGAGAATTTAGTCTAGGTTAAGAAGATTAAAAATAGAGACAAGTCTAAAAAGAAATAATTCTCTATCTAATTTTGCTTCTTTATTCATAATAAATTTATTATTTCAGAATTTTTAAACCTTTCTAATCTTTTTTAATTCTGGAAATTGTTGTAAAAAATCATTAAGTCTATTTCTCATTGCTTTCATTCCATCTAGCTTGTTATTAATAGTTGTATTATATTGTGTATAGTTCCACCAAAAACCTATACTATAATCATAAGCGATAAATAATGGAACATTGTCTTTTTCTATTTTTGTTAATTTGTTGTGTTTCTTGTATTCTTCTAAAAATATATTTAATCTCTTCTTACTAGATCCTTTCTTTGTTTTACAACAATATTCTGAAGTGTAAGCAATATCAAGAATTTTTGGAGCCACATCCCATACTTCAAAATCAATTATACCTACTATCTTCTGGTTTTTAAATATAATATTTTTTTGAGATAAATCTGTATGGACAATTAATTCTTCCCCTGTTTTTTTAAGCGAATTAATCCTTTTAATAAACCTTACAAAAAATTCTTCGTTGTTTAGAAAGTATTTATCTATTTTGTTTTTTACTGATTTCTTCTTTAATTTTGAATATTCTTGAAGATAAAATTTTGGTGGATTATTTTTTCTTAAATTTTTTATTTGAAATTTTCTTATTTGTTTATGGTAAATTGCTAAAACTTTAGCAATCTCTTTAATCTTATTTATTGATAAAATTTTTCTCTCATCAATAGTCTTTCCTTCAATAAAAGAATAAACCCAAAGCAAATATTTTTTCCAATTAGAAAATACTTTTTTCTCTCTATTTTTGATTGGTATTGGAACTTCATAAGGAAAATTTTTTTCTTGAAGAAATTTTAAAACTTTTAATTGTATTAATTCTCTTTCTCGGTTTTGTTTATTTTGTATTATTCTTATCACATATTTTCCTTTTTTGGTTTTAATCAGATAGTTCAAATTATTTCTTCCACCTTCTAGTTTTTCCATCTTTTTTATTTCCCCTAAGAAATATTCTTCAGATATTCTCTGTGCCTCTTTTTTTGTTAGTTTCATTTTCTTCTTTTTGATATTAAATTAAACTTATTTAAAAAATGTTTCATCAGTTAAATTTAAATAAATGAAAATATTTTATTTCTTATGAAATGGTTTAAAAGGAAAAATAGGATTCTTGATTTAACCAAGAGATATGAAAGACAGCAAGCGCGTACTGAAGAGATGGAGCAGGATTTACAGGAATCCTCGGGTCCTTCTGAAAATGCAGGAGGTCTTGGGTTTTTTGGTGCAATTGCAAATACTATCTCCAAAAATGATTCATCTGCAAATTCCGGATTAGCACCTAAAGGTGTACCCCCTGATATGCAGGATGGAATATTCGGGGGCAATGTTTCTTCTGTTGATGAGAAAAAAAGAAAACTTGCAAAAAGACTTTTAGACATGACAACTAAGATAGAAGATTTGTCAAACCAGATTTACCATCTTCAGCAACGGATAGATGTTTTGGAAAGAAAGTCAGGTGTTAGGAATTATGATTAAATTTATTAATGATGATTTCTTTGAGAGTTTATGGAGAGACTAAAATGAAAATACTAATAAACCATGTTTATTACACTCCTGTTGGACATGTTCTTGAAGCATTAAAAATGTCTAAAGGGTTTTACAATGCGAATAAAAATATTGAAATTCATGTTGCTTTGAATAAAGAAACAACTTATGAATTAACAAAAGCTTGTCCTTGGATAAAGAAATTTTATGCTGTGGATACAAAGGATATTTTGAAGAACGGAGAGAAAGCTAAATCCCTTGAGGCAATTCCAAAGAAATGGGATTATGTTCTTCATGACTTCAGGATTCTTGATGAAGTTGCAGGAAGAAAAAAATTATGGTCCATAGAAAAAGCTTATGTGAATTATTATGAGTTATCTCAAAAAGTTTTTGATGTAAGGTGGCAGGGTAATATTTGGGAAAAAGAAAAATATCCTAAAGAATTAAAATATAAACCAAATAGCAAGATTGAATTAAACTTGCCTAAGAAATCATTAAATTTTATAAAGAAAAAATACAGCCACAAGGGTTCTAAAATTTGTATTATGTTGGGTGGTTCTGCAGGTTATGCTTATTACCCTTCTATAAAAACTTGGATGAAGATTATTAAATCACTAAATAAAGAAATTCATAATTTGAAAATTTATTTAACTGGAGTTAGTGAGTCAAAAAAAGGCAGAACCAATACTCAAGCATACACTAAGAAAAATATAGAACAATTAAAGAAATTAGATAATGTTATTGATTGTTATGATATTGGTTTATGGAATCAATTGGCTTTATTAAAAATGTGTAATATTTTTATTGCCCCTCACACTGGTTTTGCATTTTTAGTTCCATGTGTCAATACTCCTTGGTTAGCAATTTCTGGTGGAGACTGGCCAGAATATTTTTTTAATGATGTGCCTTTTTATTCTGTATTTCCTGACGATAAAAAATATCCTTATGTTGGGAAAGGAAAATATTCTAAGCATACTGGAAATTTTAGTGGAAAATGGGGAAAAATCCCTCATATGAATCCAAAAAATTTGGATAAGAAAATTCCTAAAATTGTCAAATACACAAAAATTTTAATTAATAAGAAACTTACATACAAAGAAGCTATTAAGTTACATGTTAAAAATATAAAAAAGAAAGGTTTTAACATAAAAAATTTTGGAGTTTTAGATGATGCACTTGGATTAAATAAATTAAAGGAGAATTTGAAATGAAAAATCTAAACAAAAAAACCCACGCATACGCCTTAAAAAACGCACTTTCATACAACGGAAAAGCACAGATTGGCTCAGTGATTTCTGCGCTGTTTAATGAGGGATTAAAAAAGCAAGATGTTAAAAAATACATTAAGAAAATTTCTGAGATAGTGAAAGAAGTTAATGGTTTAAGTTTGGAGGAGCAGAAAAAAGAATTTGAAAAATTAGAAAAAGAAGTTTCAAAGAGGAAAGTTCGCGAGGGCTTGCCTGAACTTTCTGGTGCAAAAAACCACAGGGTTGTAATGCGATTTGCACCGTCGCCGTCTGGGGCATTTCATATTGGACATGCAATGACTGCGTGTATTTCTTTTGATTTTGTGATGAAGTATGGTGGGAAGTTTTATGTTCGGATAGAGGATACAAACCCAGAAAATATTTATCCAAAAGCTTACAAATTAATCGAGCAAGATTCAAAATGGCTTTTTGACAACAAAGCGAAGATTGTGATTCAGTCTGAAAGAATGGAAATTTATTACAAATATGTGAGGAGGTTGATTGATAAAAAAGCAGCTTATGTTTGCACTTGTTCTGGAGATGAATTTAGAAAATTTGTTGAACAGGAAAAAAATTGTCCTTGCAGAAAATTAAGTGTTAAGGAAAATTTAGAAAGGTGGAAAAGAATGTTAGCACCACGGGCGTACCCTGATAAATCTTCAAAGAAGATTTCTACTGAAGGCAAGAAAAAAGGATTTAAAGTTGGCGAGGCTGTTTTAAGATTTAAATCTTCTGAAGGAATGAAGCACAAGAATCCTGCGATGAGAGATTTTCCGTTGGCAAGAATTAATGAAACTCCACATCCATTGCAAAAGAAAAAATATCGTGTCTGGCCGTTGATGAATTTGGCGGTTACTGTTGATGATATAGAAATGAAAATGACACATATTATCAGAGCAAAAGAGCACAGGGATAATGCAAAAAGGCAAAAAATGATTTATAAAGTTTTGGGAAAAAAATATCCTTGGGAAGCTTATTTGGGAAGATGGCATATTAAAGGACTGAGACTTTCTGCGAGTGAAATTACAAAAGGAATTAAAGAGGGTAAATATTCTGGGTGGGGGGATTCAAGATTACCGACGATTCAGGCATTGAAGAAAAAGGGTTACAAGCCGTTGGCATTTTGGAAATTTTCTGAAAACATTGGGTTGTCAGAATCAGATAAAACTATTGATAAGAACGAGTATTTCAAACTTTTAGATAGCTTTAACAGAGATTAGAAATATTTAAAAAGATTATTATCTATTAAATTATAAATTATTGAAAGGAGGTAAGAATGATATATAAAAATAAGAAAGGTATTTCAAATGTCATAACAATGCTGATTATTATTGCCTTGGTTTTGGTTGCAATAGGAGCAGTATGGTATGTTGTTCAAAATGTTTTAGAAGAAGGACAATTAGAAACAGAGCAGGCTACTAGCGATATTTTTAACACGTGTGCAGGTGCAGGAGGTACTGTCACAACTGAAGATGGTAATTGTACTGGTGGTGAAATAAGAATAATTGGCGGAGAATATTGTTGTATTGTATAATTCCAATAATTTAAATTTTTATTTTTTGATTACATAGACTTCGTCGTTTTTTCTTACTTGAGGAAGTCTTGTTTCTATTTTATCTCCTTTTTTCCCTCTTTGTACTGGTTTATTTTTTATTTCCATACTTTGGACTTTTGATTTTTTTAAGCCAGTTGTTTTCCCGATGATTAAAATCTCGTCTCCGATTTTTAATTCTGAAACTAATTTAATTGTTGCAACTTTTATCTTTGGAAAATAATGCGAGACTTTTCCCACGAAGTGTTTTTTTTCTGTTGCTGCGCTGTGCTCTACTGTGGAAAAATCGTCTGAAGTTGGGAGCCCGAGGAAAAATCCTGAGGAGAATTCCCTGTTGTAAACTTTTTTCAGTTCTTTTAATCCTTGTTTAATTTCTTTTTTTGATAATTTTCTGTCCAATGCTTTTCTGTAAATTTTTACCACAGTATCCACATATCTTGGGTCCCTGTTTCTGCCCTCAATTTTGAAAGTTGTTATACCTGCTTTTTTCATGTCTTCGATAAAAGGCAGGGTGCACAAATCTTTTGCAGAGAGAACTTTATTGTGTTTTAATTTTAGTTCGTAGCCTTCTTGTTTGTCTTTGACGATGTAGCTCCTTCTGCAAGGTTGGATGCACTCTCCCCTATTTGCAGATTTGTTAAATAAAAATTGTGAAGTAAAACATCTCCCTGAAATTGAGACACACATTGCTCCGTGTGCAAAACATTCCACATCAATTATTTTTGAGATTTCCCTGATTTGTTTTAGGTTCAATTCTCTTGCTAATACAACTTTTTTTGCTCCAAGTTTTTTGTAGAATTTTGCAGATTCTATATTTGAAATTGAAGCCTGAGTTGAAATTACAAAAGCCACTTTGTGTTTTTTGCAGAGATTAATGACTGCAAAGTCCCAGCAGATAATTGCATCAATTTTATTTTTTACTTTTTTTATTATTTTTTCTATTTTTTCTATTTCGTTGTTGTAGATTATTGTGTTTAGAGTTAAATATCTTTTAATTTTTTTTGGCTTGCAGATTTTTTCTATTTCGTTCAAATCTTTAATCATAAAGTTTTTTGCATTTGCGCGCATGTTGTATTCTTTTAATGCGAAATAAACAGCATCTGCTCCTGCATTTATGGCTGTGACTAACATTGGAAAATTTCCCACTGGTGCGAGCAATTCGTATTTTTTCATATCACTCCAAAAAAAACTAAAAAACTTAATATTATCAATCCGATTGTTGAAATTTCTTTTTTGTATTTTAGTTTATTTATTTGCTTTGAGAAAGTCAGGATTAAAAATATTTCTGTAAATGCGGCGAGGAAAATTCCTGAGATGACAAAAACTTGATTTTGAAATAAAATTGAAGAAAAGGCAATTGTGTCGTCGATTATTGTAGCGAAGGATGCGAGGAAACCAATTAAGATTAATCTCAAAAATCTCTTCCTTGAAATTGGTTTTAGTTTTTTTAGTTTCTTTTTTAGTTTCTTTTTTTCTTCAGTGTCAAAGATATCAAAATAAATAATAATCGCTAAAATAAAAATTAACCCTGCTGCAAAATATCTGTAATTTGGGATTTTTATCAGGATTTGAATAAACAGCACAGAAAGTAAAACTGCGAGGGAGATTGCAAGAATTATTCCGATTGAATATGCAATCTTTCCTTTTTTTGTTTGTGTGAAATTTGAGATTAAAGGAATTTGGGTCAGAGTGTCGTCCACACCTGTGATTAGTTTTGTGAGGAATCCTGCGACGAAATATTTAATCATAAAAATATATAATTAGTTAAGTTTAAAAATGCTTTTTTTGTGGTAGTTTTATGATAAATACTAGGAATTATCGGCATCATAAGGAAGGTTTTTTCTAGTTGCGACTTTATTTCTGAAAAACCTTATAAATTAGATTTTTCTTTGTTAAATTATGGTGGATGTAGCGTAATGGTAGCGCGTGTGGTTGTGGTCCGCAAAGTCTGGGTTCAACTCCCGGCTTCCACCCTCAAACAAAGGAGGAATTGAAATGAAAAATATTTTATCAGTAGAGAATCTAAATAGATTCCAAAAAAAATATCTGATAGGACTAATAATAATAGTCGCTATTAGTTTAGTAATCTCTTTTCTATTAAGATCCTTTCTTAGTTTAGATTGGGCTTTTGTATTCATGTTTTCTGCTTTAGCTCTCTTTTTAATGTTTGCTTGTATGGACATGATTATGAGGGGGGACAAAGAAGATAGAAATTTGTATATTAAAATTATTTTTAGTGTTGTAACAATTCTAGTTCTTATGGTGCAATCTTATATTTTATTAGAACAAGCTAAACTAGATGCGACACAAATAGGAATTTCTAAACAGCAAGCAGAGATTTTAGATAGAACTTCACAATCAAATAAGGCAGATTTATTTCTAAGTTCCTCACAAGGATATGTTAAATATAATTTAGAGGATTTTAATGAAAAGGGTAGAATGATCTCTATTGGTATTACCAATCTTGGAAAAGCTGTTGCTCCTTATGCTAGGGTTCTTTTTTCTCCGAATAGTTCTTTTGTTGGAAGAGGGGAAGAGGGGCCAAATGTAAATGAACATGGCTTTTTCATTGTACAAAATTTAACTAGTTTAGAGTATGAAACTTCTCGGTTTGTTATTTTCAAAAATTGGATGAATGAGAATTTAACAATTGGTGTTAAAGAAATAACATTCAGAATAGATTGCCCTTTTTGTACTGATCCTTTGAAGGAACAAAAAATTCCAATATGTATTTATAGTGAGTACTATTTAATAGAAGAAGAATGTGGAGGGGAATGGAAATGAAAATAGATATAGTTAAAGGATTTCGGGATTTTACAGGAAAAGATGCTGAGAAATTTTCAGTGATTAGAGAGGTTATTCGGAGAACTTTTGAGCAGTATAATTTTGAGCAGGTTCTGACGCCGATAATTGAGTCAGAGGAATTTGTGAGAGGGGAAAATCCAAATGACGAGGCTGTTTCTGATGTTTATAAATTAACAGATAAAGGCAGGAGGAAACTGGCTTTGAGATATGAGTTTACTTTTCAGTTGAAAAGAATTGCAAAAAACAAAAAACTTCCTTACAAGAGATTTCAGATTGGGCCTGTTTTTCGGGACGAACCTGCGACAGGGAATAGGTTTAGGCAGTTTACCCATTGTGATATTGATGTTATTGGTTCTACAATAAAAAATGAAGCAGAAGTTTTGGCTGTGGCAAAAGAGATTTTAAACAAGTTAAAAATTAAGTCAGTCATTTATGTGAATAATCGGAAATTGTTAAATGAAATTTTGGAAGAGCAGGGGATTAGGAAAAAAGAAGAAGTAATCAGGGAATTGGATAAATTAGACAAATTGCCTGAGAAAGAAGTCAGGGCAAATCTGAAGAAGTTTGGTGCTGAGAAAGTTTTGGATGTTTTTAAGAAACCTGAGAAGTTTTTTGAAAAGTATAAATCTTATTCAGAGATTAAAAAGTTAAAGAATGCGTGTGTGATGTATGGATTGAAAATTGTTTTTTCTCCTTTTTTAGCAAGAGGACTTTCTTATTACAATGGCAGTGTTTTTGAAATTAAAGGAGAAGGAATGAAGGAAACGATTTGCGGAGGGGGTTCATATCTTGTCGGAGAAACTCAGGCAACAGGGATTTCGTTGTGTATTGAAAGATTAATGAAAATTACAAATATGATTATTAACATTGAAAAAATGTTGATTGTTTCTCTTGGAAAGGATAAGGAGGCAATTAAGCTTGCAGAGAAACTTAGAAAACAAGGCAAGAATGTTTCTGTTTTTTTTGGAAAGCCGTCAAAAGCATTGGAGTATGCGAATTATTATGGAATTAAAAAAGTTATTTTTGTTGGTGCACAGGAAGTCAAGAAAAAAAAGTTTAAGATTAAGTTTATGAAAACCGGGAGAGAGGTTTTGTTGAGGGTTTAGAAAAAAACTTATAAGAAATAGTAAATAATTATTTAAATGATTTTAATCTTGTTATGATTATGAAACTACAAATACCTTTTTTCAAACAAACAAAACCACTGAATTGCGGACCAACTGCATTAAGAATGATTCTTGCCTATTTCGGAAAAGATGAAAAAGTGGATGTTTTGGAAGTAAAAACAGGAATAAAAAAAGGAAAAGGAATTTCAACAATCCAAATCGCGACGGCTTCTGCATCTTCAAGATTTAAAACAGATTTTTATTCAAAACACATTTTATTTAATGAAGAGCATATGAAACACGATTTTTACAGAAAATATAGTGATATAAATTTATTGAAGCAATCAAAAAAATTGGTGGAAGATGCAAAATTAGCAGGAGTAAATGTTCAAGAAAAAATACTATCCCTAAAGGAACTTTTAGGATTTGTAAAAAAAGATAGTGTTCCAATTATTCTTTTGGATTGGAATATTGTAAAAGCGAGAAAAGAAAAAGGTTATCAAGGACATTTTGTTCCTATTGTTGGATTTGATAAACAAAATGTGTATGTTCACAATCATGGATTAAATAATCCTAAAGAATTTATGCCTGTTCCAAGAAATATTTTTGATGAAGCGAGAAAAGCAGAAGGAACAGATGAAGATATTGTGATTGTGTATAGAAAATAATTCTGAAATGTATGTTATAAAATCAATGTAAAAAAAGAAAGTAAAAATTTTATTAGAAACTAATCCAAATTAATTTTTCAAGAAAAATTTGCCAATAATAAGCAACAGCGAAAATTACCCAAGGAAAGATATAATCCGAAACTAATTGCATTCTTTTTCTATCAATATTTATCCCAATTTTTTCCAAAATGAAAGAATAAAAAGTCATTTCTCCTCTCTCTTTTGTATTGAAATTTCTTTTTGTGAAAAAATCTTCTTTAAGAATAATTAGTTGAAAATAATAAATAAAAATTCCAATAAAAATCAATTTCCAGTCAAGCCAAAAAGGAGAACTCCAAACTAAAATAATTAATAGAAATTGAATAAATAAACTGATTTTGGAATTTGTAACTTTCATATTTTTATTAAGCTGTTGTTATTTAAAAAACCTTCGCTAAAATAAATAAGTTATAGTAATTCAATTTAACAGAATCTATCAATAACAAAATCACTTCCCAACCAACTCAATCTCTTGAATATCATATCTCCCGCTATTTCCTTCCCAAATTTTTTCACCTTTAATGACTTTAATTTTTTTCTTAAACAAAGGGCAGTTTGTTACAAAAGTTTCTGCTTCTCCTCCCTCAAATGCTAAATGAAATTTAAATTTCTTTTTTAATTCTTTTAATTCTTCAAAACTTTCTTTATTAATTATTTTTCCCAACCATTTTTCATCTAACCCTTCAGATGCTAATCCCACAATCATTATCTCAAAGTTATTCTTAAAAAGTTCATCCCAATATTCTAACTCATTTTTTTTCCACAAAGGATTAAAACACTTTAGATTTAATTTGTCACAGATTTTCTGAATTCTTGATGCCTGATAAACCGACGCTATTGCTCCTGTAACAATTGTGTCAACTTTAAATTTTTCTTTTGCTTTTGAAATTATTTTTTCTAAATCTTTTAATTCTTCTTCTTTTTTTCCTTTTGTCTTTTTTATGAGCAATGGAATTTCCATGACTTTTGCCTGTGTTTTTACTTTTGAAATTGACGGGGTATGGAACATATAACTTTCTTTATTTTCAGAAAAAACAGAAATCAAGCAGGAAATTTCATAACCTTGTTTTCCTGCTAAATATGTTGCATAGCAGGAATCTTTTCCTCCTGAAAATAATACTGCTGATTTCATAAGAAAAACAAAGAGAGGAAGTTTTTAAGATTTGTTTATATCAGGTTAATAGGCATTTTTCTCAATTCACCAGTTTGTTGATGAACACATAAGGTAGAAAGATAAAAATACACACCTCTTTCATCTAATTCTTTCTTTAAAGATTTACTGCCAGATGCATATAAAATATGGGAAGGGTATTTTGGAATCCATTCTTCTCCTTCCCTAGCAATATCTGATGGAATTAATTTTACAGTATCATAATTCCCTCTAGCAATTTCCAAGGCAATCTTACAAAGTTTTACTGGGAGTTCTTCATCCCTAATACAATCAACAACTTTCCACCCTTTTCTTTTTAATTTTTTATCAAGGCTGTTCATAAAAGAAATAAAATAAACCTTTTTTTAAAATTATGTGTGCTGAAATATTCTTAAACTCCTTTTAAATAAGTTCCACAAAATCTTTATTTATTTTGTCTAATCTTTGTTTTTGTTCTTTGTCTCGTTTGATGTCCTCGGTTTTTATCTCTTTTTCTATTTCGTATTTTAAATCTGCAAATGGGTCTGGATTATGTTTTAGATAAGTTTTTTTGAGCCAGAGATGAATTTCTTCAAAATGCTCTTCCTGTTCAAGCCAGATTTTTTTTTGATTTTCCAGATGCAGAAGCGGAGAAAAACAAGCTATTTTTTCTTCCCTGCTTGTTCCGGCAAATTCTGTAAAAGAAATTTTTTTCCTGGCTTTATCCTCGCCAAGATGACTTAACAGGTTTTCATAGATTTGTTTTATCTTGTTGCGGATGTTGATTTTTCTTTTTGGCAAAAAGATTCCTGTTTCCCTTAATGCGTTTTTGTGGATTATTTCTTTTTTGATTCTTCTGTTTTCGGTTTTGATTGCTTTGTTTAATGAATTAATTAATTCTTTTAATGTAACTTTTTTGTAACGAGGAATTGGGCTTCGGGGAATTAGTTCTGGGATTTCTTCGTCAAGTTCGATTCTTTCAAGGACATGTTTCTTTTTTTCTTTTTTTCCAAAGAGGATTTCGTCTATGCTTTTGATGTAAGTGTTTAACAGGATTTCAGATTTGATTCTAAGGAGAAGTGCAGCTGCCAAAAGGACTTTGCTTGAGATGAAGAAATCTGCTTCTTCAAATTGCTCTATTTTTTCAAGGTATTTGTTAGTTAGAATTGTTATGTTTATGTCCCACGGGTCAAGCTGTTCTGTGTTGATTAGGTCGTAGATGATTTCTTGCCAACCGATTTCCCTGTTGAATAAAATGTCGTGGATTTGCTCCTGAACAAAAGAACCTGGCGGTTCTTTGGAATCTCCCTTTCGTTCGATGTCCTCGGCGGACGACTGAAAATCTTTGATTTGCTTCCTGTTCCGTGAAGCAATTTCTCTATTGCAATCCGACGGAAATCGCATATCCCTCACATCTTTTTCCATTAGCTAAATAATTAATTTGGTTTTATAATTGTTTTGTGAGAAGAATTTGCATTTGTAGTGCCTAAAAAAATATTATGTAGTGCCTAATTTTAGTGGTGTATTTTACAGAAGTAATTTTAATTACTACTTTAAACTAATTTCAGCCTGTCATTTTTTAAGGGTAACATAAACGAAAGATTTAAATAGTCCAGGGTATTCCATATACTATCACCTCTTTTTCCCCAGGAGAGGCTTCAAGCTATCTGTTTTGACTGGCTTGAAGAATCTCCCAGGGTTATAATAAATACTTAAAACCCTCCCTGAAAAAAATTTCAAGGATTTATGGTTTTCAATAAATTTTATGCAACTCCCAGGGTTATAATCATAATTTTAGTGTGAGGTAATATTAAAGATAAAAACTTTGAAAAATAATATCGAAGGTAATAATGCTCAAGCAAATTTAGCTGCTAAAATGAAATGGCCTCAATTAATTAAGATATTTGATGCTTGTAAAAAAGAAAACGAGACAAAAGAATGTAAGGGTTGTTTGCTACACGAATTATATGGTAAGTGGCAAGAAATTCATATCACTTATAATTTTGGAGAAGAACTTTGTACTCATGAAGAAACAGCATGTTTTTTGATTGCCCATAAAAACGAGGAAAGCTCACATAAATTAAAATACATTAAAGAATTAGTATTGCCAATGAATTATTAATAGAAATAAAATCATTCTTTTTTCTCTTCTTTCTTTTCCTCAACTTTAGATTCAGGTTTTGTTTCTTTTTTACCCTCAAACTCACTATAATGACATTTCCCGCAATAAACTCTTCCCTGTGATTTCATTAAAAAAACTCCAGGCCCGCATCTTGGACAAAATCTTTCTCTTGTAACTTTATCACCATCTATTTTATATTTAGTATACTTCCTGCTAGTTGCCTTGTTCTTGTGCGGCTTTTTTCCTTTTTTTGGTTTTGATTTTTTCTTTGCGATTTTAATTTACCTCATTAGATTTTTCTTTAATTTCTTCTTGTTTTTCTTCAACAGGAGCTTCGGTTTTTTTGCCCTGTAATTCAGTATTTGAGGGTACACCAGGCGATGCAGGTTCAGGTTTTCTCTCTCTTTCTTTTTCTTTTTTTGAAAAAATTTCAGTTTTATTTTTTTCTTCTTCAGAAAAATAAATATTTGCAGAAATCTCAAAAACTTTTGAGCCGAACTTTCCCAAGATTTTTTTTATTCTGATGTTTTCTGGTTGGGTTGAGAATTTTTCAGAAATTAATTTTTTAGCTTCTTCATGACTTGGTGTAATTTCTGCTTCAATATTTATTTGAATTTCTTTTCTGTTGAAAAGTTTGTTTTCTTTTTCATTAATTATTTCCATAAAACTACCTCACTTTGATTGCAAAGTTTCCTTTTTCTTTGATATTTAATTTTTGTGCTATTTCTGATTTTTCAGGATTTTTCACAACAATCCTTCCCTTGAATCCTTCTGTTGATTCTCTGGATTCACATCTGGGGCATTTGTCTCCTTCATAGATTTTCTTGCAGATTTTACATGCTTTTTGTTTCATTTAGTCCTCCTTGATGTTTATTATAGTTCGTTATGATAATATCTTCTGCATATTTCTTTTCTTCTTCTAATAATTTTGAATATTGGCAATAGCCTGCTAAATTATTTCCTTTTCTGTCTTTTGCAATGAGTATTGTCATTCCAAGTCCTCTTTTAATTTCAGCAGTTCCAACTAATTGGTCTTCCTTCGACACTCTAATAAAACAATGATTTATATTTTCTCCACAATCATAAGCGATATTCATTTTTTCTTTTTCCCCTTTACTGCTTTGTCTTCTGCTTTCAGTGCTTTTTTTTCAGCTTTTTCTTTTTTAATCTGGTCTTCTTTAATCCATTCCAGTTTCCCTAAACCAGGTTGTCTCATTGTCAGTCCTATTTTTGGTTCATCTCCTTTGTGGCTGATTGCAACAACTCTTGCCATGCATAAGTCTCCCTGTTTTAGATTTCTTTTTGTTGATTTTCCAAGCAGTGAATTTGACTTGCTGAAACTTACATAGTCATCCATTGTCTGGCTGATGTGTATCATTCCCCTCATTACCCCCATGTCCATGAACGCGCCAAAGTTTGTAATCTCTGAAATTGTTCCGTAGACGATTTCCTGCAATTCTGGTTTCCAGACAAGCAGTTTAAATTTTGAATTGTAGTATGCTGCGCCGTCCCCGGGAATGATTACGCCTTTTCCAACTTTCAGGACTGCAATAACTGCCACTGCTTTTCCCATTTCTTTGTCGTAATAATCTGCATAAGTTTCCCGAAGCTGATTTTCAACAGCCTCTTGAGTAGGCAAACCAAACAACTTCGGCTCTACTCTTATATAATCTTCAACTTCAACTAAACAGAACATTTTCTGAAAATTAGAATAGAAATTGGTTTTTAAAGATTTCCTTAGAGATTAAATGATTTCCAACTTTTTTTTCCCTCTAATTATTAGTTTCTGATTTTTAGTTTTGTTTTTTATTTCCCTGTCTAAAGTCGCGATAATTGTTTTTGGGTTTTCTTTTGCAAACCTAATGATTAATTTGTCAACATGGGCTTTCCCTAAATCAATTTTCTTGAATTTGTTTTTTTCAAGAAGTTTTAATGCCAGTTTAGAATTTGGATTTTTTAAATTTTTAATTTCATTAATTACTTGTTCAGGGATTAAGATTTGAGTTCCAAATAGTTCTTCAAAAAAATCTATTTTTTGTTTTATGCATGTTAGGATGAAACTGCTATCTAAGATTATTTGTTTCATGATTTTTTCTCCTTCAAAGCCATTTCAACTAATTTAATTACCCCTTCCTTTGATTTTGCTACTGCAGCAAAAAGGTTTTTATGGCAGAAAATAGAATCTTCTACTCCAGTTATTTGTGTTAATTCTTTACCTTCTAATCCAGCCCATTTTCTTGGAAATAGCTTTCGGCTTTCAAAACTATTCTCTTTAACTGGTACTGCTGAAGCAAACCAATTCCCATCAGATTGTTTGTGGACAACAAACTTAATATTTGATTTAGTTATGACGGTTTTTTTCCATGGAATCAAATGGTCTAACACAATGTATTCTCCATTTGATTTTGAAATTGCTTCTTTAATTATTTTATTTGCTTTTATCATACCATTAGCAAAATCTATTTCTCTCTTCAATAAATTTTTTGTAAATAAAACTGATTTTTCAAATAACTTATCTTTATCAGAATTTCTTTTCTGCCAGTTTGGATTGAATGAAACAATAACATTTCCCAATGTATAAGGATGAACAATCTCATTAGAATAAGTTTGAACACCATTATCTTCTGCGTCGAGTAATTGAATTATTTTCTCTTCAATATAATCAAATCCTTCTTTTGAATTAACAAGTTTCATTCCGAAGTGTTTCCATACTAATCCTGCTGAAGCATAAGGGATTTTATTTTTTCTTTTTTCATTAAATTCGTTTTGATGATGATCAAAATCACCTGTTTTCGGATTATATCTTCTTCCGACATCAACTCTAAAATCTGCCTTATTAAATTTTTCAGGATCTCTTGTTCTGATTATTTTTATTTTAGGGTAGAGCAATCTAAGAATTGCTACAGCGAGAACCTCATCTGCATGAAAAGTTCCGTCATGAACTGCTACTGTTTTCATGGATAAGTTAAGAAAAAGGAATATAAAAAGTTAACATCTAACACAATAATTAATTTAAACCACTACAGTATATTTTTATATGAGAAAATCTTTTTATGATTTATTTGGAGATTCTAAAGCTATAATTGGCATGATTCATCTTGCAGGAATGGATATTGAAGGGAGAGTAGAAAGGGGCATTGGAGGAACTTTTTCTTCTTGAGGAAGAAGGATTTAGTGGAGCAATAATTGAGAATTATCATGGGTGTGCTGATGATGTTATTGCAACACTAGTTGAAAGAGCAAAAAACCATAAAAGCAAATTTAGGGTGGGGGTTAATATTTTAGGGGATTCAAATTTAAGTTTTAAATTAGTGAATAATTATAAGGCAGACTTTATACAAATTGATAGTATTCATCCTGCAGATATGTCATGGAGAGAATATAATAAATTAAGAGCGCATTACAATAATGTTTCTGTTTTCGGAGGAATTAATTTTAAATATAAGACACAGGAAAAAGGTGAGGGATTAGTTAGAGAATTAAAAAGGGCTATTCCAAGATGTGAAGCAATTGTGACAACTGGTGAGGGAACAGGAATTGAAACACCTATTGAGAAATTAAAGATTGTCAGAAAAATAATTGGGGAAGATAATTATTTATTTTCAGGAGCAGGAGTGAATAAAAATAATGTTTGTGAGCAATTAAATTTTGCTGATGGGATAATCATTGGAAGTTTTTTGAAAGATTATGATACTAAGAAAAAAATTATTCGCGAAAGATGTGAACAAATAATAATAGAAGTTAATAGTTAACATTTATTAATCATCTTTTCTATAATTTATTATGGAAGAGGTTGAAAATATTCTTAGGATTCTTGAAGAGACAAAAGTTGCCTTGAAAAATAAAGATACTTTGAAACTTAAGCAGTTGAGTGACCAGACAAATAATACTGCGTCGAGGACGCAAGATGCAGACAACATTGCTGTTGCTGTGATTGTTTATTCTTTGGGCAAGATTTTGGAGAGAGGATATGTTGAGAATTTAAATGTTGTGACTAGAAAGATTGATGAGGTTATGAGAAGTGCAAAGAAAGATGAGAACTTGCTGAAGAAAAATTTAAAACAATTGCGTGCGGAGATTGGGAAGACTTCTCCGGGGATGAAAAAATATATTCAGGAAGTTTTTAGGAAGGCGAGCATTAACAAGGCGTCGAAGATTTACGGGCACGGTGTTTCAATGCAGAACACTGCGAAACTTTTGGGAATTACAGTCTGGGAACTTGCGAATTATGCAGGGCAGACAGGAGTTTTAGATGCTCATAAAACTAAGACATTAGGAGTTAGAGAGAGAATTAAACTTGTGAAGGAAATCTTCCAATGAAGATTTTCATTCGCCCGCCCACACCCGGATGGTGTCTATGTCATCGGAATAAGAAGTGTAGTCGAACGAGAGGGGATCTTTGAATGGAGATAATATTTGTTAGGCATGCTGAAAAAGAATCTGAAGGAGAAAACCCTTCTTTAACTAAGAAAGGAACAAAGCAAGCAAAACATCTTGCTAAAAGATTGAAAGAATTTGTGATAGAGGAATTTTATTGTAGTGATTTATTCCGTGCAAAACAAACAGCGGAAATTGTTTCTAAAAAAATTAAAATTAAACCAAAAATAGAAACTTCATTAAGGGAATTTAATGCAGAAATTTTTCTGAAAGATAAAAAAAAGTGGAAAGCAGATGAAAAGAAGAAATATTCAAATTTCATTTCTTTTCTAAAAAAAATAACTTCTAATCCTAATCAGAAAAAAACAATTTTATTAATTAGCCACGGGTTTGTGAATCGAGTGATAATTTCCTCTCTTATGAAAATTGACCTTAAGAAAACAATTGGATTTAGACAGAGAGAAACCAATATTAATATTATTTATTGGATAGAGAAATTTAAAAATTGGAGGCTTAGAAGCATGAACGATAATAGTCATGTTCCTAAGAAGTTAAGATGAACCGTGCAATAATCTTTGACTCAAGCACTTTGATTAGTTTTGCTATGAATGGGATTTTGGATATTTTGCGAGATTTGAAAAAAGTTTTTAATGGAAGTTTTTTGATTACGCAGGATGTGAAAAGAGAGGTTGTTGACATACCAATGACAATAACTCGGTTTAAGTTGGAGGCGTTGAAGATTCAGCATCTTTTAGATGAAGGGGTTCTTGAGATAGCAAATGTGGAAGGAATTCAAAAAAACACAAAAGAAATTTTAAATATTGCGAATAGTATGTTTGAGGGAAAAGGCAAGGATATTAAATTAGTTAGTGCAGGGGAAATTTCCTGTTTGGCGTTGAGTGAAATTCTTTCTGAAAAAAATATTTTGAATGTTGTGGCGATTGATGAGAGGACAACACGGATGCTTGTTGAGAGTCCTGAGAAATTAGGAAGTTTTTTAGAGAAGAAAATGCACACCAAGATAATTTCTAAAAAATCACCGCCAGGTGTACCCCAAATGCAAAAAGAACGGGGCAACAATTTTGAGTTTTTTAAAAAGTTCAAGATAATTCGGTCTGCTGAATTGGTTTATATTGCATACAAGAAAAAACTTGTGAGAATGGGCGACGGAAAATTATTAGATGCATTGCTTTGGGCTGTTAAATTTAAAGGTTGTTCAATTAGTAATGAAGAAATAAAGGATATTAAGAAGTTGGGATGAAAAAATTACATTATGAATTTATGGTTGGTTTAAAGAAATTGGTTAATTTAATCTGAAAATTATTTTATCAGTTTCCACATAATCTCAAATTGATTTTTGTATAATTTTGCTACATTTTTATCTTTTATTTTGATTGCTAAGATTGGCTCACTCAAAACAAACATAACAACATTATCTCCATATACAGAAAGAGTTACTTGACTAGACTCTGTAGGTAATTTTTTATATTTGACCATAGAATGTTTAAAGATTTTTGTTCCGTCTGTATAAAATTGTCTTGATTTTATTTTTTTATTTTTTCTTTCATTAATATATCTTTTTATAACATGTTCGGGGATATGCTCAAAAAATTCTTTACCGAGAGTATTAAAAGATATCATTTCTTTTCTAACTTTAATTATATCAAACAATATTGTCTTTATCCCCTCGCTCCCTTCATACACTTCCACGATGGGTTTTTCCTTTAAAGGTTTGTAAAGAGAATTCAGTTCAGGCAAAATTTTTCTAATAGATTTCTCATTTTGTTTTAGTTCAGCTTCTTTTTCTTTAATATAATCTAATAATTTTTCAGGGTTGGTAGCTCTAAAATGTTTCTTGTTATTTTTTATTATATAAGACGCCAGTCCTTTATTCATAAGTTTATTCAAGGAATCATAAACATGGGGTCTGGAGATTTGTGTTTCTTCAGAAATTTTTGACGCTAAACTTTCTTTTAGTTTTAATAAGATAAAATAAATTTCAATTTCGTTATTAGTAAATCCTAATTTCCTTAATAATTGTGTTTTAATCATACTTATTATATAATTTTGCTGTTTAAATTCTTTTCTAATTGTACTTAATATGTACAACATAAATTTATATATCACTATTTTAGATAACTACTATAAAATAAAAACAAATTAAATAAAAATGACAAAAAACAAAAGAAGAATATTTATCGGACATAGTTCAAAAGGATACTTTGTAAAGGAGCAAGGAAGATATAATCTTAAAAACAGCTCTCTTGATGAATTAATTAGAGAGATGGAGTTTCAATTGGGAACTTTTGTAGGAAGACGTGATCGCTATGATAACCCTATAAATGTAGAATATTCTAAACATATCCCTGAAGATGGGAAAAGCATAATAAATAATGTTGTCAGTTTAATTAATAAGTTTAGAGAATCATCAAATAATGAACTTTTTCTTCAGAATAAATTAAATGCATATTCTAATTTCATCTATGGAATTAATTACACTCAAAAAGAACAAAATCAAGAGTTAAAATCTTGGGAGAAATATCTTGACAAAGAACACAAGGAAGTATCTGTTTTGTTTAGATAGAAGTTATAGTGAATATTTCTACATTGAGGGTTTTGAATTGGTGGTTAATATTATAAAAAGGATAAAAATCAACACAATTAGAAAGCTATTAAAAGTAAATATTTCTTGTTATTTGAAGGGTGCGTAGTATACTGGTATTATACGCGGCTCCAGCCCGCGAGAAAAGGGTTCAATTCCCTTCGTGCCCATAATAAAAGAAGATGGTAAACGCAGCATTAATTGCAGTTGTGGGAATTTTATTTCTTATTGGAAATTATTTTCTTTATGGAAAATATATTGAGAAAAAGATTAAGCCGACTAATAAAAAAACTCCTGCGGTTTTGAATAAGGGGAAAATAGATTATTATCCTTCTAACAAGTTTTTTCTTTTTGGGCATCATTTTGCGTCGATTGCAGGTGCAGGTCCGATTATTGGTCCTATCCTCGCTGTGAGTTATTTTGGATGGGCTTTGACAAGTTTGTGGATTATTATTGGGACGATTTTTATCGGGGCTGTTCATGATTATTTGTCTTTGATGATTTCTGTCAGAAACAAGGCAAAAGGAATTTCCAAGATCACTGAAAAGTCACTTGGCAGCAAGGCAGGGAAGATTTTCGCTCTTATGATTTGGATACTTCTTACACTGATTATTGCGGTGTTTTCTGTTTCTGCTGCAGACAGCATTATTGCCCAGCCCATGCTGGTTATTCCTGTTTTGGCAATCAGTGTTATTGCGTTTATTTTAGGGATAGCGGTTTACAAGTTTAAGGCAAACCCCTTGATTTCAAGTCTTGCTGCTCTTGCTGTGGCGTTCTTTTTTATGTATATAGGGTATCTTTTTCCAATCTCGCTTCCTTTTTCAGAAGCTGTTTCTAAATTTGTCTGGATAACAATTCTTATTGCTTACGGAGGGCTTGCTTCACTGATTCCTGTCTGGATGTTTTTGCAACCTCGTGATTACCTTTCATCAATTCAGTTAATTTTGTTTATGCTGCTTGGATTTGTTTCGCTTTTAATTGTGCGTCCTGTGATTAATGCTCCAGTGTATGTGGCAGGTAATTTGCCGTTGTGGCCCATACTTTTTATTACAGTAGCCTGTGGTGCAGCTTCAGGATTTCATTCCTTAGTCGCCTCTGGCACAACTTCAAAGCAATTAGCAAAAGAACAGCATGGAAAGTTTATTGGTTATGGGGGGATGATTGCCGAGGGTATTTTAGCACTTTTGGTTGTGTTGTTTGTTGCAAGTTTAAATTGGGATACTGGCCATCTGAATTTTTTAGGTTCGCTTGACCAGGGATGGGTAATTGCATTTGGCAACGGGTTTGGAAGTATTGTCTCTAAAATTGGCGTGCCATTTTTATCTTTTGGCTTAGCCAGCTTAATTGGAGCATTTTTAGTAAACCAGTTTATTCTTACTTCACTTGACACTTCAAGCAGAATCAGCAGGATGTTGATTTCAGAAAACATTAAACATAAAATCTTCCAGAATAAAATAGTTGCAGTAATTATTGCGATTGTTCCTGCTTATATTCTTGCTGTGACAAATGCTTATGCAGATTTATGGAGAATGTTTGGAACATCTAATCAGTTAATTGTTGCTATTGTATTGATAACAATCAGTGCGTATTTTGTGCAGAAAAAAAGAAACATTAAGTTTTTGATAATTCCTACAATCTTTATGATGCTGACAACGATTTCTGCTTTATTTTATAGTTTGTTTAGCAAGACAGGTTTTATTGTTGAGGGGAATTGGGTGTTAAGCATATTTGCCGGAGCATTGGTTGTTCTTGCTTTGATAATTAGCTGGGAAGGATTTCAGGTTGTTAAGAAGAAAAAGAAATCTAAGTAATATATTAAATACTCTTTTTTGCTTGATAAATTATGAATAAAAAAATAAAAGGATTAATAGAAATAATTATTGTTATAGTTTTATTTATCTGGGCTTCATATGTCGTGCAGACGAATCTGGATTATTTTGAGAATCTGGTTGTTAATGATTTTGCGGGCATAATTGTTTTTATATTTATAGAAATAATTTCAATTGTTATTGCTCCGGTTACAACTCTTCCTTTAATCGCAGTTGCCTCAAATTTATGGGGATGGTTTTTTACCGGGCTCATAAACATATTTTCATGGACAATTGGCGCGTGGATTGCATTTATTCTTGGAAGAAAATATGGGTATAAAATTATTAAAAGATTTATTTCTTTAGAAAAAATACATAATCTTGAAAAGAAAATACCTCAAGAACATTTATTCTGGAGTGTTGTATTATTTAGAATAATTCTTCCTGTAGATGTATTGAGTTATGCACTTGGAATTTTTACAAAAATAAAATTAAAAAATTATTTATTAGCAACTATTATAGGAATAACTCCTTTTGCATTTGTGATTGCATATCTTGGGAAAGTGCCTTTTTATTATCAGATTGTTTTCTTTGAAATTGCTTTTATAATTTTTGCAGTTTGGTGGGTAATAAAAAGTTGGTTGTCTAAGAAAATTTCAAATTAATAATTATTTTGGCGGCAAGATATATTTATTAAAAAGATATTAAAACTCTTTCTTATTATCCTGTTAATGGAACTCGAAACACAAGTCAGACAAAAATCAAAGATTTTAGCTAACTCGTCTGTAGAAAGCCAAGTTAAACAAACATTAAAGAAAATCAAACTTTCCACACCCAAGGGTGTACCGCCTCACTTTGTTCCCGGCACGAGAACCTCTAACGAGGTACCCTCTGTGAGAAGGGATATAAACACAAAGGGCAAAAAAGAAAAAATTTTAGTAGCACTTTCTGGAGGAAAAGATTCTGCTGTCACGGCTTTTTTATTGAAGAAGTTTGGGTATAATATTGAAGGATTGTATATTGATTTGGGGATTAGCGAGTATAGTAAAAAATGCCTGGGGGCGGTGAAAAAACTTTGTGAGGAGCTGGGAATAAAGTTGCATGTTTATGATATGAAGAAAGAGCAAGGGAAAACAATGCAAGATGTTTGGAAAAAGATAAAAAAGAAAAGATTGAATAATTGTGCGGTTTGCGGGGTTTTTAAAAAATGGATTTTAAATAAAACAGCAAGAAAATTAAAAGCAGATAAAATTGCAACAGGACATAATTTAGACGACCAAGCTCAGACTTGTCTGATGAATGTTTTGAAAGGAAGTCCGAAGATGAGTTTTAGTTCTGGACCTGTTACAAAAAACATTTCTGACAAGAAATTTGTTCCAAGAATAAAACCTTTATTTTATGTTTTTGAAGAAGATGTTAAAAAATACGCCATTCAAAAAAAAATACCTTTTATTGAAGGAAAATGTAAATATTCTCAAGAATCATACAGGGGGGAAGTAAGAGATTTTGTAAATACCTTGTCTGAAAAAGACAAGAAAAATATTTTGAATAATTTTGAGAAAATTTTTGTGAAAGATAAAAAAAGCGAAGAAAATAAGATTAAAATTAAATATTGCAAAATTTGCGGTGAGCCTTCAAGGAAAAATGTTTGCAAAAAATGTGAATTAATGAAATAGTTACTTCAAAATAGTTCTAAATGTTTAAATACTAATTATATTTAGTTTTCTTGCTTATACAAGTTATAGTAGTAAAGAGGGATTAATATACAAAATATTGTATATTGTCTTATTCACAAAAAATTACGCCTGATAACCATCTAAAATGAACTGCCCATACTGCTTAAACACAGCATTAAAAGTAACTGATAAAAGAAAATCTCCTGAAGGTATAAGGAGAAGAAGAGAGTGCTTAAAGTGCAAAAAAAGATTTACAACTTATGAAAAAATAGAAAAAAGCGATTTACATGTAATTAAAAAAGATAAAAGCAGAGAAAAATTCAGCAGAGAAAAACTTGAAAGAGGGATTAACAAGGCCTTTGAAAAACGGGCTGTTTCAAAAGAAAAAATTAATAAAATGATAAACCAAATTGAAAAACAACTAAGGCGAAGAGGGAAAAAAGAAATTAAAAGTTCAGTTATTGGAGAGTTAGTAATAAAAAAAATAAAAAAATTAGATAATGTTGCATACATAAGATTTGCATCGGTTTATAGAAATTTTCAGGATGTTCAAGATTTTAAACAGGAGATAAAAAATTTATAAAAATGGTAGAAAGCACAATTAAGAAAATAAGAAAAAGTAAATCAAAGATTTTCATTTACAAATTTTAAAAATGATCACAAAAATTCGCAAAAGAAACGGGAAAATTGTTGGCTTTGAGCCTGAAAAAATAATTACTGCGATTTGGAAAGCAGTTAAATCAGTAGGAGGAACAGATAAGAAAAGAGCAGAATATTTAGGAGAATTAGTTATAAGGCAGATTGAAAAAGAATTTGGGAAAGGAATTCCCAATGTTGAAAAAGTTCAGGATATTGTTGAAAAAACTTTGATAGAAGAAAGACATGCTAAAACAGCAAAATCATATATTCTTTACAGAAAAAGCCATCAGGATTTAAGGGATGTAAAAGCAATATTTGATACAATTCAGGTTGTTGAAGATTATGTCGGATTAAAAGACTGGAAAATAAAGGAAAATTCTAATATGGGTTTTTCTCTGCAAGGATTAAACAATTATATTTCAGAAAAAATAGTCAAAAATTATTGGCTAAACAGAATTTATCCGGAAAAAATAAGAAGAGCCCATAAAAATACAGATATTCATATACATGACTTGGGAACTTTAGGAGCTTATTGTGTGGGCTGGGATTTAAAAGATTTGCTTGTGCAGGGATTCACAGGAGTTCCTGGAAAAGTCCAGACAAAGCCCGCCAAACATCTTAGAACTGTTTTGGGGCAATTGGTTAATTTTTTCTATACATTACAGGGAGAAACTGCTGGTGCCCAGGCTTTTTCAAATTTTGATACTCTCCTCGCCCCTTTTGTAAGATATGATAATTTAGATTACAAACAAGTTAAACAATGTCTTCAGGAATTTTGTTTTAATATGGCAGTTCCTACAAGGGTGGGTTTCCAGACTCCTTTCACAAATATAACCATGGATTTAGAAATCCCAGAATATATGAAAGAAGAACGAGTGATAATTGGGGGAAAGTTTCAGGAAAGAACATACGGCGAATTTCAAAAAGAAATGAATATGATTAATAAGGCATTTGCCGAGGTGATGATGGAAGGAGATGCAAAAGGAAGGTTGTTCACATTTCCTATTCCAACATATAATATAACAAAAGATTTTGACTGGGAAAATCCTGAGTATGATTGTATTTGGGAGATGACTGCAAAATATGGAATTCCTTATTTTTCAAATTTTGTAAATTCTGATATGAAGCCAGAAGATGCACGGAGCATGTGCTGCAGGTTGAGATTAAATCAAACAGAATTAAGAAAAAGAGGGGGAGGTTTGTTTGGGGCAAATCCTCTTACAGGTTCAATTGGAGTAGTGACTATTAATCTTCCTAAAATAGCATATGAAAGCCAAAATAAAGAAGAATTTTTTAAAACCCTCGGCGACTTGATGGACTTAGCAAAAGAAAGTTTGATAATTAAAAGAAAAGCATTAGAAAGATTTACAGAAGAAGGGCTATATCCTTATTCAAAATTTTATCTGCGGACGATTAAAAATGCTTTTAATGAATATTGGAAAAATCATTTTTCAACAATTGGCCTGCTTGGAATGAACGAGGCAATTCAAAATATTTTTGAAACAGAAAATTTATTAACAGAAAGAGGAAAAGATTTTGCAGCAAGAGTTTTAGATTTTATGAGAGAAAGATTGGGGGAATATCAAGAAGAAACAGGAGAGATATTTAATTTAGAGGCAACCCCTGCTGAAGGTACAACTTACAGGTTTGCAAAACACAACAAAGCAAAATATAAAGATATTATAGTTGCCAACGAGGAAGCAGTAAAACAAGGTGCTGAACCATATTTTACAAATTCAAGCCAGCTTCCTGTGGATGCTCATATAGATTTATTCAGAGCATTAGAAAATCAGGATTCTTTACAAACTAAATATACTGGAGGGACTGTTTTTCATACTTTTGTCGGCGAAAAGCTGGATAAAGACATGGTTAAATTGCTTGTAAAGAAGATTTCAGCTAAGTTTAAACTTCCATATTTTACTATAACTCCCACATTTTCAATTTGCCCGATTCATGGTTATATTTTTGGAGAGCATCTTTTTTGTCCAAAATGTGAAACTGAGGGGAAAGAAACTGGTTGTGAAATTTATTCAAGGATTGTTGGTTATATAAGACCTATAAACCAGTGGAATCTTGGGAAAAGAGAAGAATTTAAAGACAGGGTAAAATTTAAAACCTCGAATATAACAAATCAAAATGAGAGTGAAATTATTCAAAAAACCAACTTGTGATAAATGCGAGGCACTTTACGACAAACTTAAAGAAAATAAAATAGATTTTGATGAGGAAATTTTAGAAGAGCATATACGGGAACTTATTGAAATGGCGAAAGAGCAGGGAATTGAAGATTTTGACACCCCTGTTGCTGTTTGCAATGGAAAACTTTATTGCAATGTTGATTATGAAAAATTTATTGAGTTGGTTAATAGTTAAAAATGGTTTTGAATATAAAAGCAATCCAGGAAATAACTTTATTAGATTATCCAGATAAGATTGCCTCTACGATTTTTTTTGGGGGATGTAATTTTAAATGCCCTTCATGTCATAATCCGGGTTTAGTTTTTAATGAGGGCGGGGTTTTGACTGAAAAAGAAATTTTAGATGAGTTGGAAAAAAGAAAGAAATTTATTCAAGGAGTTTGCTTG
Organism: Candidatus Pacearchaeota archaeon; assembly: GCA_023132255.1. Lineage (GTDB taxonomy): Archaea > Nanobdellota > Nanobdellia > Pacearchaeales > GW2011-AR1 > JAGLYK01. The sequence continues at coordinate 643 of JAGLYK010000015.1, read as the reverse complement.
ACTGGCGGGGAGCCGCTTCTTTCAGATTTAGAACAATTAAAAAAATTTATCAGAGAGATAAAACAAAAAAAATTAAGTGTGAAACTCGATACTAATGGAAGTTTTCCTGAAAAATTAAAAAGTTTGATTGACAGCGGGTTGATTGATTATATTGCCATGGATGTAAAATCTCCTGCTGATTTATATTCAAAAGTTGCTGGTGTAAAAGTTGATATTGATAAAATTAAAGAGAGCATAAAAATCATTTCTGAATCTGGTGTTGATTATGAATTTAGAACCACAATTTCCCCAATAATTAATGAGAAAAATATAAGATGGATGAATGTGGAAGAGGTTGAAGAAATTGGGAAATTAATTGTTGAAATAACTGGAAAAAATCAACACAAATATTATTTGCAAAAATTTGTTCCAAGACAACAGGGGTTGATTGATAAAAGATTAGAGGATTTTTCTGAAACTTCTGTTGAATTATTAAAAGAAATAAAAAGAAAAGTTGAGAAATATCTCCCGCAAAGTAAGATAAGATAGTGCAATAAGTTATTAATTAATCTTGTCAAAATCAATAATTAAATGATTATGTTTTGGAATAAACTGCCTTGTTTTTACACCAGCCATTTGAAGCATTTTTTTCGCTGCCTTGTAT
>JAGLYK010000014.1 GCA_023132255.1 Candidatus Pacearchaeota archaeon | reverse complement strand
GGAAAATTTTATCTTGACGAAGAAAGATTCATTGAATTGTATAATAAATTAAATCCAGATAAAGATTTAAAAGTTGGATATAAAGGAGGATTTACTGGAAAAGACTTAAATTTTATGGACTAACTTAATTCCGATTCCCAAATATAAAGTTTTTCAAAGAACAAATTCTCACAATCAAGGGCGGTTTGCAAATGTATTCCTGAACCTACACCGATTTCCAAAAATTTTAAGTCAGAATTTTTTTCTAATAAATCAGGCAGTTGTGTTTTTAAAATTCCTGAAAGAAAAAAAGAATCTTCAGAAAGTTGATAAATTTCAGACATTTTAGTTAAATACACTATTAAGAATTTCTATTAATTCAGAACTAAATAACAAAGAACCTACGAGTATTCCTATTAAAATTATTAAACTAAAAATAATTAAAATAATTTTTATTTTTGATTGAACAGGTTGTTGAATTGGTTGAAAACTTGGTTGAACAAACTCCTGAATTGGCTGCAAAGGCTTTACTTGTGCAATAGGTGTTTGTTGAAGTTTAGTTGATGTTTGCCCATAGTCAGAAACTTTTTGAATTCGCTTTGGTTGTTGAATTGATTGAGAAGGCTTTGCCTGTGCAACAGGTTTTTGCTGCTGAATTATTTGCTGCAATGCTGCTGCAGATTCTTCAATCTGGTTTTTTTTATAACCTGCATTATATAAAGTCATCATAGCTTTTTTCAGAGTTTCTCCTCTAATTAATGCTGATTTTAATGCTCCAAGAATATCTTCTCTCATAATTTATACAGGAATATGTTGTTTAAAAATTATAGGGTTTGGGATTAAGCGGAATTTAACAAGTTTCCTCGTGAGTTGAGATTGAAAATGATTGTTAATATGAAAACTAATTATAATTAGAGAGTAGTGACAAATAGGAAGGTTTATAAATCTAAAAATTTATGAAAAGGTGTAAGGAAATATAAATAAAATGGAAAACAAAAATCAGAAAAAATTTGGAAGAATGTTAGTTGTAGAGGATAATAAAGATTATCTTGCAGGCTATAAATTTGCACTTGAAAGACAATGTAAAATTTTAGATCTTGCAACTAATGAAAAAGACGCTTTAGAATTTATTGCAGAAAATGAATATAACGCTGTGATTACTGATGGTGCTATGCCTGAATATGATGGGGCTTATTTGAAAATTGAGGGCGCACCTGAATTAAAAGATTATAGAGGTAAAAACATAGCAAAAGTTGCAAAAGAAAAAGGAGCTTATGTTATTGGAATTTCAGCAGAGCCCGAAAAACTTGATTGTGAAAGCATAGATGTTCTAATGAAAAAACCATATGATGTTTTAAAGTTATTTCAGGTTCTTGCTTTACAGCCGACAAGAGAAGAATTTAATATTAATATAGCTGAAAGGAGGTATGAATAAAATGAGAGAAATAACATCACAAGACTTGACATCGCTAATAGATAGAATTAGTCCGCATACAGATAGGAAAAAAGATGGTTTCCCGACCTCCCCCGTTTTCCCATCTGAAAGAAAGGATGTATGTGCGATTAAAAGAAGTGTAGGAAGTATTTTCGATGGTGGATTCGATGCGATTTACCTTGTATGGAAAAATGACAAAGGACTAAATCACGAGGAAATAGAAAATACTGAGGGTCATGGAGATTATATGTTTATTGATTATGTTACAGACCATGACGGCGATATTGACGTCAGATATGATACTGGTAACCACTATGCCTCCATGAGTATGCCAGGAATACACTATAGAAAGTCAAAAATAAAATTAGGGCTTGATTAAAAGATAAAATCTTTCCCTTCTTTCCTTTTTTTATTTTTTAATACAAATGAAGATTTATTTCTTTTAATCACAACTTCAAAACCTGCCCGTCCTGCATTAAGTGACATTGCTTTCCTACATCATAACCCATTTCTCTTGCAAGTTCAATCATGGGTGTGAGTTGCTGTGTTGAACCATGAGCAGGAATTATGTGCTCGGGATTTACTATTGAAATTAAATCTCTTAAATCTTCTCGTCCTCCATGCCCTGAAACATGAACCTGGTCAAAAATTCTAACACCTGATTTTTTTAATCTTTTATCCAGCTGTCCTTTGCTTGCAATATTCACCGGGACCGGAATTGTCTTTGAAGCGAAAATTATATTATCATTGTGGGTGAATTCAAAAGGCAATTGTTTTCTTGAGAGCCTGTCCAGGATACTTCCTGATTCTCCCTGATGACCTGTGCAAATAACCAAAGAATTTTCCCGATTCTTGCTGACTTTTTTTAGAATTGCCTCAACTTGTTTTTTATAACTTCCAATAAAAACATCTTTGTAAAAAGGACACATGCCAACATCTTTGGCAGAAGAAATATATTTATTCATGCTTCTTCCTATGACATAAACTTTTCTGTTGAGTTTTTTCGCATAATCAACAATGCTTTTTATCCTTGCTATATGCGACGAAAATGTCGCGACGAAAATTGCGGATTTTTGGTTTTCAACAGTCATTAAAACTTCCTCCACCATTGCTCTTGCGATTTTCTCGCTCGGGGTTTTTGTTTCTAATCCAGAATACATTGAATCCACCACCAATGCTTTAACACCTTGTTTTGCGATTCTTCTTAATGCCTGATAATTTGGCGGGAGTCCCATGACTGGGGTGTTGTCCAGTTTGAAATCATTTGCATACAGGATAATTCCTTCTGGGGTGTGCAAGGCCATCATTGAAGTTTGGATTGTAGAATGCGTGGCATTAATGAATTCAACCTCGTAGTTCTTTTTTCCTTTTATTGTGTAAGTTGAATTTGGGTTAACTGATTTTATTTGATTTGGAATTTTTATTTTGTCATCCTGCAGGATTTTTTTCAGGACAGTTGTTGTGAAGGGGGTTCCAACAACAGGTGCTTTGTATCTATAACTTAAATAAGGAACTGCTCCAATGTGGTCCAGGTGCGCGTGCCCCAAAAGAATTGCCCTGACTTTGTTTCTCAAGCCAAGCTTGTCGAGAATTAAATCATCAGGTAGTGCTCCAATGCTTCTTAATTTTTTTTCAGAGTAAGCGTGCTGCTGTTCCTCTTCCTCCTGCAACTCAATAACAGCAGGCAGGTAAATCCCGGCATCAAACATAATCGCGTCGTCGCCAGTCTTGACTACAGTCATATTTTTTCCTACTTCATTAAATCCTCCAATAGTATGTATCTCCAATTTCTAATCCTCTATTTTAATATAATTAGAAAAGGCAGTTTAAAAATGTTTCAAGAGAACAATAAAAATATAAACTCTTTTTTCTTTTTTATTCTATGAAAGCAAATATAAAATTTTCATTCATTCAAAAAAATTTTAGAGGTTATTTTGAATGAAACCACTTAAACCATCTAGCCGTGAAAAGAAAAGATATTTGTTAGTTCGCGGAAAAGATTTGAATAAAAATATTGAGAGGGCGATTTTGGATTTTATTGGGGTTTTGGGAATGTCAAAATGTGGTTTGAGCTGGATTAAGAGTGGTAAAGATTCTGCTGTTATTTGTGTAAATCGTGAGATGGTTGATTCTGTTCGGGCTGGGCTGTGTGTCTGGCATGAAAAAATAAGTGTGGAGAAAGTGAGTGGGACGCTGAAGGGGTTAGGAAGGAAAAAATGATAGATAAATTTTGTGAGTGGTGTAGAAGAAGATGAAAAAAACATTTAAAAATTTTATCAAAGAACTTTTCCCGAGTAAAGAACAAAAAGAAAATCAAAGGAAAATTTTACGAACATTATCTTTAATTGTGGGTTCTATTTTCATAGCTGAAGGAATTATATCTTGGTTCCCAGAAACATTTGATAAAAGAGGTTTAATTGGGATTGGAATAGTTCTGGTGATGATGTCTCTTTTAGATTAAAATGGAAAAAATAAATATAATTAAGCCAAGTGTATCTGATTGTAAAGATTTAATAGAAAGTGCTGGAGAAAAATTAAAGATAGCAAAGAGTTTATTTGAACAAAGAAAATGGAATTTTGTTGTACAAAATTGTATAGAATCTATGGAATTATCTTTAAAGGGAGTTTTAGGATTAATAATTGGAAAATATCCTGCAACACATCATTTTCAAGAGAAAGAATCAAGAGAATTATATGATGAAGCGATGGAAATAATAGCTAAATTACAGGAAACAGGTATTGGTTATTTTCGAGAATTATTCTTAACAAGATTGTTTTTTATAACTGGTCTATGGTCAAAATCTTATACCAATTCTAAATATGGAGATAAGTGGAACATAAGAGTTTATCAAAAATTAGAAGCAGAATTTATAATAAAACAAACAGAAGAATTTGTTAAAAATGCAGAAGTTGTTTATGGAGATATAATAGGATGGTAATTCTGTGTAAAAAGTAAGTTTTTATTTAGACTTTATACACAAAACCCCCCACACCAAAAACCTTTTAAATAACTAATAATTCTAAAATTTGTAAGAGAAAACAAAAGGAAAATTTATTATAAATTTCTCTAAAAATAAACAAAATGGATATGCCAGTAGATATGCAGCATCAAGTAATGGGTTATGACCGGACAGCGACGATGTTTTCGCCAGAGGGTTTGCTGCTTCAGGTAGAGTATGCGGAGAAGGCGGTCAGACTGGGAAGTGCGAGCATTGGAATGGTTTGTTCTGACGGGGTTTTTATACTTGCTGACAAAAGAATAACAGATAAATTAATAGTCGGGAAATCAACAAACAAGATTCATGAAGTTGATTCTCATATTATTGCGAGTGTTGCGGGAATTATGGCGGACGCGAGAGTGCTAATTGACAGGGCGCAGGTTTTAGCGCAGCAGCACAGAATAACTTATGACTCGCCAATAGAACCTGAACTTGTTATCAAGGAAATCTCCAATATCAAACAGCAGTTCACACAGTATGGCGGTGCAAGACCATTCGGGGTTTTCTCAATGTTTGCAGGAATTAACAACAAAAAACCAGAACTATTCACAAGCAGTATAACAGGGAATTATCTTTCCTATTATGCAAATGCCATTGGTGAGAATGATGAAAAGTTGAAAGAAAAGTTGAGGGAGAAATACAAAAAAGATTTGACAATCAGCAAGGGTGTCAAACTTGCCTTGGAAATATTCAAGGAAATTCAGGGGAAAAACTTTGACATTAACAGGTTTGAATTAGGTTATATTGAAAATCAAGAAGGAAAATTAAAAAAATTAGAAGCGGAGAAGATTAAGGAATTTGTGAAGTAAGATGAATACAATAGATAATCAAGCAATTGAACCTGAATCAAGAAATTGGATGAGTAAAAGAGTCAGATCATTATTATTTAAAGCATGCCTAGCAACCACAATTGTATATTCTATAACAGTTTTACCTATAAATTATCTAATAGCAAAAGATGGTTTAAATGGTAATAAAACCCCTAGTGAGATTGAAATAAAACTTTATGATAAAGAAATTATGTTTAATCCTAACATGCCAAGACAATATTGTGAAATTGTCCATAAAATGATTATAGATAATTCAATTGCAAAAGGAGGAAGAAACATAGCATACTTTTTTCACGGAGAAAAATAAAATGACACAAACATTAGCAAGGATTAAACAAGCAGGAAAGCATTTTGAGATTTTAGTTGACTTGGATGATGCTTTGAAGTTTAAGAAAGGTGAGTCTGATTTTATTGAGGCTGAGGGGGATAAGATTTTTACTGACTCAAAAAAAGGGCAGGTTGCATCTCACTCTGATTTAGAAAAAGCTTTTGGAACAACAGATGTCAAGGAAATTGTTGAGAAAATAGTAAAAAGTGGAGAAGTTCTTGTGACACATGAGCAAAGGAGTGCTGAGCAAGAGCAAAAGTTCAGGCAGGTTGTTGATTTTTTGACAAATAATTCTGTTGACCCGCAGACAGGGAATCCGCACACAAGCGAAAGAATTAAAAACGCTTTGAAACAATCTCATGTTAATATAAAGAATACTGCGATAGAAAACCAAATTAAAGATATTCTTTTGGAAATTAGCAAAATTATTCCAATAAAACTTGAGACAAAGAAAGTCAGGATAACTGTGCCTGCGATTCACACGGGAAAAGTTTACGGAATAATAAGTCAATACAAAGACCAGGAAAAATGGCTGGACAACGGAAGTTTGGAAGTTGTTGTTGAGGTTCCGTCCGGAATAATCATGGACTTTTATGACAAATTAAATTCAGTCACTCACGGAAGTGCAATTACTGAGGAAATAAAAAATGAATGAAATGAGAAATGACGAGGACATAAAAAATTTAGTTGCAAAATTAAATTCAGAGCAAAAACAAGAATTAATAGAATATGGTGTAAGATTTTTAGAATCATCGGTAAATAAATCATGGAACCAACTTGTTGATGCAAGAGACATTTCTAATGGGGTTCCTTGTGGAGATTTTGAAACTTCTGTAAAAAAGTATTTTGCAGCAAAAACGAAATTAAAATCAATTACTGGAATTGAATATGAAAACAAGTATGAAAGTGATTTAATGAATACTTTAAAACAAGAGGGAATAAAAATAAAATGACAAACAGACAAATAATAATACCTGGAGAAAAAATTGTTGATAGCGGGGATTTTTTGCCGGGCGAGGGAACAGAGAAAAGGGCTGGAGGAATTTATGCTTTGAGATTTGGGCTTGCTGAGACATCTGATAAATTAATTAGGGTTATTCCGCTGTCAGGAGTTTATAGTCCGCGACGGGGAAATGTTGTTATAGGCAAGGTTGAAGAAATTAATTTTAATGGGTGGAGGATAAATATTAATGCTTCTGAAACCGCGTTTTTGTCTTTGATGGAAGTTCCGCGATATGTTAACAAGGACGGATTGGATGAAGTTATGGATATTGGAGACATGGTTGTTGCTAAGGTTTGGGGGATAAACAAGCGGGGAATTGATTTGAGTATTAAGTCGCGAGGTTTAGGAAGAATAGATGAAGGAATAATTATGGAAATAAATCCGCACAAAGTTCCGAGGGTGATTGGAAAAGAAGGCAGCATGATAAGGCTGATAAAAGAAAATACAGGGTGCAATATTACTGTGGGGCAAAATGGTTTAATCTGGATAACCGGAAATAAAGTTGAGGACGAGTTATTTGCAAAGAAAGCTATTTTGTATGTTGCTGAAAAATGTTTTGTAAGTGGCTTGACAGAGGAAATGGAAAAGTGGTTTGATAAGGAGAAAGGAAAATGACTAGAGAAAAATTTTATAAAGATGTTGAAGAAGAGGTATTTAGAGAAATGGGTAGTGGAACATTGTACCCTAATAATGAAGAAGACAGAAACATTGCAGAAAAAGTTTTTAGAAATCTTGGATATCACACAAAGAGAATTAAACAAGAAGATACAAACTTAAGAAGATGTGGATTGAAAATTTGGAGAGAATAAAATGAGCAAAGAATTAGAAAAAAAATCTTTAGAGGGAGTGGAAATTGAAGTTATTAGATTGCAAGAACCCCTAATCGGTCAAAAAAAAGCATATAATATTATAGCAGAATATACTGGAGGTCATAGAGAAGAGATCACTATAGCAAGGATACCTCAAAAATACCAAAAAGCAATTGGAGAGATTTATAAAATTTTACATGAACATCGTAACCAATTTTCAAAATTAAATATTTTACTAAATAAATAAAATGACAAAAGAATTTACAAGACAAAGTGGAAGAAAGCCAGATGAAATAAGGCCTATTAGTGCGAAGGTTGGGATTATTCCTAATGCTGACGGAAGTGCGATGTTTCAATCAGGGAAGACAATTGCAATTGCTGCGGTTTACGGACCTAAGGAGCATCATCCCCGGAATCAGAGAAATCCTGCAAGAGGAACTTTGAGATGCACTTATAATATGATGAGTTTTTCTGTGACAGACAGGATAAGACCTGGACCAAACAGGAGAAGCACTGAGATAAGCAAGATTATAGAATGGGCTTTGGAGCCGATTGTGATGCTGGACAAATATCCGGGCTTGGTTGTTGATGTTCATATTCAAATGACTCAGGCCGACGCCGGGACAAGGTGCGCAGGAATCAACGCAGCTGCAATGGCTTTGGCTCACGCAGGAATCCCAATGAAAGACCTTGTTTCAAGTATTGCTGCAGGAAAACTTGACAAGACAATTGTTCTGGACCTGGACAAATATGAAGATTCTGAATTTGAGGAAGGGGAAGGTTCAACAGATATTCCAATAACTTTTACAAGCGACGGGAAATTAACACATATTCAGGTTGACGGGCATATTACAACAGAACAATTAAAACAAGCCATGAAAATGGCAAGAGAAGCGAGCAAGAAAATTTATGAGGTTCAGAAACAGGCTTTAAAAGATAGTTTGGGAGGAGGAAAGTAAAATGGGCAGACAATTAGAAATTTCATATATGGCATTATACCCTTCAAGAAATCAAGAAGAGAATATCTATATGATACTACACGAATTGGGCATTAAAGTAGAAAGAATAAACACCTCATCTAACTTAAAAAATCTAAATGTAACTTCTACATATATCCTTGAAGAGGGGATACCGGAAAATTCAAAATTACTAAAAAGATTAGGAGAGATAGAAGAAATAGATAAAGTAAACTTAAGAGATTAAAATGAAAACACCAAATATTACAAAACAAAGAATTGAAAAATATTTAGACGAAGGCAAAAGATTTGATGGCAGAAAGCTTGATGAGTTTAGGGATTTGGTTATTGAGACAGGGGTTTCGAAAAATGCTGAGGGTTCTGCGAGGGTAAAACTTGGAAAAACTGATGTTATAGTTGGAGTGAAAATGGATGTTAGTAAGCCATATTCAGATTCACAGGATAAAGGAACTATGATGGTAAATACGGAATTGCTTCCGTTGAGTTCTCCGAGGTTTGAAAACGGGCCTCCGAAATTTCCAGCAATTGAACTTGCGAGAGTGATTGACAGGGGGATAAGAGAATGCAAGTTTATTGATTTTGAAAAGCTCTGCATCAAGAAAGGCGAGAAAGTCTGGACAGTTTTTATTGACATTTATTCTATAAATGACGACGGTAACTTGTTGGACGCAGCAGGGATTGGAGCAGTTGCTGCGTTGAAAGATGCGAAGATTCCAAAGTATGACGAGGAAAACGAACAAGTTTTATTTGGAGAATTAACAGACAAGAATCTGCCTGTGAAAGAGGAGTTTCCGATTTCAATTACTTTTCACAAAGTTGGGGAAAATATAATTGTTGACCCGACAAGAGAAGAAGAAGATGTTAGTGAGGCAAGAGTTACAATCGGGAGTTCAAAAGGGATTATTTCTTCAATGCAAAAAGGAGATTTAAAAGCATTAGATATTGAAGAGTTTAACAAAATTTTAGATATGCTGGAAAAAACATGGAACAATATCTTTAAAAAAATTGAAAAATTAGTTAAGTAAAATGGCAACAAGAAATTTAACTGATGGGAAAGAATATCATGTTGATGCAGATTATAGTTTTCAATTGAAGTTAACTTATTTTAAAAAATGCCCATTAGGAGGAGAAGGTTTTGGGAGATTAGTCAAAGGGACTATTGAAGGGATTGCAATTGAATGTTGGAAGACATCTCTTTTTGACGTTGATAAAAAAGCAAGGCAAATTAAGTTTAAAGGTATTAGTCATATTCCAGGAGATGTTTTTAAAGGACATCCAAGATATGATGAAGCAAGGAAAAAAATAGAAAACGCTGGGGGAAGAATCTTTAACTTGATTGAAAGAAAATACGAAAACTAAAATGACAGACGCAAAACAATTCACCAAGTATGAAACCGCCAGAATTTTAGGAGCAAGGGCTTTGCAAATTGCAATGAATGCGCCGTTGCTGATTAAGATTAGT
>JAGLYK010000013.1 GCA_023132255.1 Candidatus Pacearchaeota archaeon | reverse complement strand
CCTATTTCTGTTAAAAAACCTTTTCCAGAGAAAAAAGAGGAAAAGCTGAAAAGAGCCAAAAAAATTGTTCTTAGTGAAAAAAGAAAAGAAGAAATAGAAGTTAGAGACCAGGAAGAAATTGCAGAAGAAGGGGAAATCATGGCGCTTGCAAAGCCAGATGATGAGCAGGATGAAGAAGAAAAAAGCGGAGAAGATTAATTCTTGAGATTGGTATTAATTTTGAAGTAGTTACAAAGTAGGAAGGTTTAAAAAGTTTGGAGTTTTAGAAACATCACAATGTTTTTTATTAAAAAAAATACGATTGTAAGGTACATGACTAGTTATTCTAAAGTTATTTCTACTAGAGAAAGATTAGCAGATGCTCATAAGGAAGGAAATGACGGTAAAAAACCCCAATTGTTAGAGCTTTTAATTTTACAAATTGACAATTATAGAGAAGATGTTCCAGAAAAATTAAGAAATAGTTACCCTTTTTTAGAATGTGTTGATATTTGGTATAAAGAAGCAAAAGAAGAACTTACAAAGTATAATAGAACATAAAATCTAAAAAAATGATTTTAACCAATCTCTCACACAATGAGACAATTTTATTATGATTCAATTTTTACCTCAAACTCAAATCTTAAAAACTCTGCTTTCTCTTTTAATTCATGGTTAAAATAAAGGGTGCATCTGCGAAAACTATTCTTGATTCTCGCAAAGAAAAAACAATTTTGATTTCAATTAAAACAAATGTCGGGGAGTTTTCTGCTTCAGCTCCGAATGGAAAATCAATAGGAAAATATGAGAAAAAGATTTACAAAAAAAATCTTCAGGGAGATATTGAAACAATAAAAAAATTTAGTGATTATTTTTCTGAGGAGGTTTTGGAAAAATTTGATGATTTGAGAAGGATTGAAGATATTGTGGACAGGAATATTGGGGCGAACACGGTTTTTGCCTTGGAGTCTGCGATTTTAAAATCCATGGCAAAGGAACAGAAAAAACAGGTTTGGGAATTGATTAATAGTTCCTCTAATCGCCTTCCGAGGCTGGTTGGGAATTGTGTTGGTGGAGGCACACATTCTAATTCAGAACGAAAGCCAGATTTTCAGGAATTCTTGTTGATTCCAAAATCAAAATCTGTAAAGGAAAGTTTTGAAAAAAATAAAATAGCTAAAAAAGAAGTTGAAAAAATTTTGAAAGAAAAAAATAAAAATTTCAAGAGTAAAAAAAATGACGAAAATGCCTGGATGACTTCTTTGAATGAAAAAGAAGTTTTGGAATTGCTCATACATGACTTCCTTGCTGGGGCAAGGAAGCCTAAATTCCTTATTGGAATTGATGTTGCTGCTTCAAGTTTTTACAAGAGGAAAAATTATCAATACAAAAATCCGCTGCTGAAAAGAACTAGCGAGGAGCAATTTGGATATTTAAGTAACTTGATTAAGAATTTTAATTTGTTTTATATTGAAGATGCTTTTGAAGAAAATGATTTTGAATCACATGCGAAACTCCTGAAGAAGTTTCCAAGTAGTTTAATTGTTGGGGATGATTTGGTTGTAACAAATTATGAAAGATTTAAGAAAGCAATTGAAATGAAAAGTATCAATGCTGTGATTGTGAAGCCAAATCAAATTGGGAGTTTGCTTGAGGTGAAGAGAGTTTGTGAATTGGCTAAGAAAAATAATATTAAAATAGTTTTTTCTCATCGGAGTGGGGAGACAGAAGAAAATATTTTAGCTGATTTGGCTTTTGGTTTTCAGGCTGATTTTTTTAAGTGTGGGATTGAAGGAGATGTTAGGGAAGGGAAGATAAAGAGGTTAATTGAGATTGAGAAAAGTTTGAGAAGATAATCTAATTATTTTCTTCTAGAAAAGAATAAGGCACAACAGCTTTTTTTAAAAAAGGCAATTTTAAAAACTTTGCAGATTTTTCCAAACCTTTTACAGACTCCCCAATTAATCTTACTCCTAAATCTCCACTAAAATCTTTTGTCTTATACAACTTCAGAATGCAATTTTTAACAAAATAAGAATTTTTGTTTATTTGATTTTCTGCATAATTATTTTCAATATCCCAACATCTTGCCCCTAAATTTACTGGAGCAACCCCAAAACCAAATTCGTGAGAAGATTCTTCTCCATTATAATATCTTATTTGAAGTAAACTTAGGTTTTTCATTTATTTTTAAAATTAATTAGGTTAATAAAAATTATTGTGGTGGAGTATTTACATTAGTTTTGAGAAAGCAATATAAAACTTTAAAAACTAATTTTCATCTGAATTCTCATGATAGAAGACAAAACTCCACCACAGGCGTACCCTGAAAAATCTTCTACGACACAAAAAGTGTACCCCGAGAGAAAGAATTTCTCTACAAGGGGCAAGATTTTTACTAAGGGCAAAGAAGTTGAGGAAGAAAATCTTAGTGAAAAGGATTTAGAAAAAGAAGCAAAAAAGATTTCTTTAGAAAATGAACAAAGAGAATCAGAAAAAATTGCAAAGGAAAAAAGATGGTCTCCTGAGAAAATTGAAAAGAAAAAGAAAGAGCTTTTAGAGAAAGTTAAGAAACTTTCCGGGAAGGTTGATGTTGTTAAGACAGCGGAGCTGAAAGAGCAGGTTAAGTTGAAGAAACGGGCAGACATGCTGGTTCCCCTCGAGGATTATATTAAGAATGGGATTTATCTTGGGACAAAGGTTGTGACCCCGCATATGAAGCCTTTTGTTTATCGACGAAGGGCTGATGGTCTGGCGATTTTTAATACTGATTTGATTGATGAGAAATTAAAAGAAGGGGTTGAGTATTTGTCAAAGTTTGCTAAGGAAGATGTGATTCTTGTGTGCAAAAGACAGGCAGGATGGAAGGCAGCGAAGATGTTTTCTAAATACACAGGCATAAGAGTTTTCACGAAAAAATATCCTGCGGGAATTTTGACCAACACAACGCTTCCTGATTTTTTTGAAAACGAACTGACAATTGTCTGTGATTCGTGGCTTGACAGGAATGCCCTGCATGACACAGTTATTATTCATAAAAAAGTTTTGATGGTTTGCGACACAAATAATTTTTCAACAGGAGCAGACCAAATTGTAATTGGGAACAATAAATCTGAAAAAAGTCTTGGAGTTATTTTTTATCTGCTTGCGAGAGGTTATTGCAAGGCGAGGAAGATTGAAGCAGATATTCCTGACTTGGAAGTTTGGACTGGAGAGGAATAGTTTTTTGTGATATATTTTTTAAGATATAAATATTTAAAAGCATAATTTATAATTACTTTTTATGTCTCGAAGAAAAACATACAAATCCACTATTGAAATTATGACTACAAAAACAGGGAATATTTCTTATCATCATTTTACTTTAACTGATGATTCTGATGATTATTTTAGAACCTTGAATTTAGAGATAGGAAATAAAAGGGAAGAAACTATTAAAAAAATTAAAAAAGACCATGAAAATTATATACAAAAGAATAGTAAAAGTGCCCAAGCAATAACAACGATAACAATCGAAACAAAAATTGAATAATCAATCAACTTTAAAAAACAACCAGTTTTTTTTATCTTTGCCCATTTTAGCGTTGATTAAAACATATTTGCCTTTTAGTTTTTTTCCGAAAAGTTCAAATTCAATTTTGTCTTTTCCTTTGTAAAGCAAATCATATTGTCCTGTGTCCCAGATTTTCACTTTTCCTTTTCCATAACCTTGTTTAATCACTCCCTGGAATTTTGCGTATTCAAGAGAATGGTCTTCAACCTGGATTGCAAGTCTCTTGATTTTTGTTCTGGTTGGCGGGATTTTTGGAAGTGCCCAGGATTTTAAAACTTTATTTATTTCTAAACGAAAATCCCAGTGCAGGTTTCTTGCTTTGTGTTCGTGTATTGTGAAGACTGGCATGATTTAAAAAAAGATAGTTAATATAAATATGTTTTGGAGTATAATAATTATTAAAAAGATTGCAATCAAAATTAATAAAATGGAAATAATAATAAAAAGTGATAGAAAAAATCTAGAAGACGCTGAATATGCTATTGCCACAGAAAAAATTGTTTTTGGTGCAGGAAATAAAGTTGGATTTTATAAAAAAAGGGGAAGTTTCAAGGATTTTCAAAAGGGTATTTTGGGATATCACGAACATCGTATTGAAGTTCCTGCAGAAGGAATAATAATCTATCAAGATTGGCAAACAAATTTAGGATATTTAGGGATAGTTAAATTAGAAGGTTTTGATGAAAAAAATAGTCAAGTATTCCAAGACTTAAAAAACAGCTTAGAAACTATTTCCTCGTCAGAAGATATAGTACAATTAGAGTATGACCTCTTCCCTGAAAAGTTTAAAGGGACATCTGTTGAAGAAGTTAAAAAACAAATGAGAGGTTAAAGATTTAATCTCCCCGACGCCAAACATACCAAAACATTTATATACCAATTTTTTCTGTGATAATTATTAAGATGAGTACTTTAATTAAATATGAGTCAACATTAAGGTATGAGGTATGTAGAAGTAGTTTGTTGTAGTTCTAGTAAAAGACACCGAAATCGGTGTTCGTTAGCCAATAGTTAGGAATTGTGTGAAGTGATTTTTATTCTTACATAAAAATTGCGGTTGATATTTTTTTATGAGAATTTATATTCGAGAAATTTGTTAATTTAAATCCAGTTGATCCTGCTGGCGGCTGCGGCTCTCTGGTTTGCACTTAGACATGCAAGTTTTTTTGTTGATTCTTCGGAATTAGTGAAAGGCGAACTGCTCAGTAACACGTAGCCAACCTGCCCTTAGGTCAGGGATACCCTCGAGAAATTGAGATTAATACCTGATACGAGATATACCCTGGAATGATTTATCTCTGAAACTCGCGCCTAAGGATGGGGCTGCGGCAGATTAGGTTGTTGGCGGGGTAACTGCCCACCAAGCCTGTGATCTGTAAGGGCTCTTAGCGGAGAGGCCCTGAGAGGGAATCTGAGACACTATTCCCAGCCCTACGGGGTGCAGCAGTTAGGAATATTTTGCAATGCGCGAAAGCGTGACAAATTGAGCCAGAGTGTTTTTCAATTGAAAAACTTTTGTGAAATGTAAAAAGTTTCACGAATAAGGACTGGGTAAGACTAGTGCCAGCCGCCGCGGTAATACTAGCGGTCCAAGTCGCAGCCATTTTTATTGGGTCTAAAACATCCGTAGCTTGCCTGTTAAGTTTCTTGTGAAATTTTGCATCTTAAATGCAGAGCGCGCAAGAAGTACTGCCAGGCTAGAGACTGGAAGACGTGAGAAGTATGTTCAAAGTAGCGGTAAAATGTTTTAATCTTGAGCAGACTAACAATAGCGAAGGCATCTCACGAGGACAGTTCTGACAGTAAGGGATGAAGGCCAGGGGCGCAAAACAGATTAGATACCTGTGTAGTCCTGGCAGTAAACACTGCACACTAAACAT
>JAGLYK010000012.1 GCA_023132255.1 Candidatus Pacearchaeota archaeon | reverse complement strand
TTTCATCTCTTTAAATTCTTCTATTTAAATAAAATAAAAACAAGTTATAAATCTTTCTCTTTCAAAAATTAAATATTGTTCCCCACCTAATTCAATATCATTCAAATTATTTTTTATAACAACCCAGACAATTTCTATTGCAACCAAAACCAAAGCAATCATAATCAAAGAGGTAATTACTGTTAAAATGGCTTTTTTTTATTTTTTAATTTCACCATCTTAAAATTGACAAAATAGGAATCTTTGATTTTTTGTCTTATTATTCATAAAGTTGATTAAGAAATTAAGTATAAATATTTTTTTTACAATAAAGATTTTTATAAAGTGTTCTAATCACAATTCCCTCTCAATTTTCACAGCAGTTGGCGCCTCGCCTCCATGCCAGGTAAATCTTGGTCTTATTCTCATTGGGTAAATTCTCTCTGAGTTATCGTCAAGGATTATTGCAGAACCTTTTAATGTCGGAAGCTCGTCCATGTATTTTTTTATGTTGTCGAGCAGGTAGCTTTGCATAATTGAATTTAATGCTTCCAAATCCTGCTGGGAAGTTACTCTATGTGAAATTACAATATCTGACTGGGTCATTACATCTCTGTGAATTTTCCCAGGCTGTTGCGTTGCCAAAACCACTGAAATTCCCGGCTGTCGTCCTTCTCTTAATAACTGAACCAAGGCATCTGTTGCAGGAGTCTTTCCCTCAAGAGGAAGGAACTCATGGGCTTCATCTATGAAAAGCCAGACCAAAGGGTTTTCTTTTTTCTCTTGCGAAGAAAATGAAAGTTTCTGGGACACAGATTCTATTTCTTCTTTTTTTCTGGCGTCCATTCTTTGGTTGAAAATTTTTCTTGAGATTAAACTTATTACTAATGCTCTCACATTAAATGCTCCAATTGAATTGTAAACGCTTAAATCCAAGACAGAGGTTGTGCCTGCAGAAATTAAGTCTCTTATTTGTGTTGATTGTTTGTCTTTTGCAAAAACCCCCCAACTGTTTGCTGCTTCAAATAAACTTGTTGCAGCGTTCTTGGTTTCTGCTGAAGTTTTTTTATCCTGTTCTAAATTTAAAATTATGTCATGGATATTGAATTTTCCTTTTTCCCTTAATTTACTCAATGTTCTTTCAATTAAAATTGAGATTGGATTTATCATGTCCAGTCCAAATGTTATTACCCAATCTTCTGTGTTTAGTTCTGTAACATCCAGTGCAAATTTTTCATCAACAGGAATTCCTTTTTCCAAATAATCGTCGTAATGCCCAAACGGAACAAAAACTTTTGCAGGAAGGTTTTGCGGTTTCAACCCCCATTCTTGTAATAGTTCCTTGTCTTTTTCATTTCGGGTTTTCATTGTCCAATAAATTCCCATTGTGTCGAAGATAAGAGAAGCAATGTTTTGGCTTGTTTCTTTTGGGAGAATAGAAAGTTCTTCTGCTATAACACCGAGTGTGTATGATTTCCCCGCGCCACGTTTTCCTGCCACCAAAATTACATGGCTCCTCGCAATATCCATGAAAATTTTATTGCTCAAAGAAGTGTACTGCCCCATTTTTACATAACCTTTTCCAATATGAATAAGTCCTTTGTCACCAAATGTTTTTTTATCTGCCTGGTTTCTTCCTGTTATTATATCATAACCCATGATTAAAAATAATTAAGGAGATTTTTAATTGTTTTGATAAAAATATGTGTTGTAGTATTTTCAAAAACTTCCCCATTTCGCTCTCATCTCACAAATCCTTAAAAACCCTTTTTGATTTTTTATAATATGGTTGGAGAACAACAACAATTCAAACGAAACATTGCATACAAACTACGAATTGGGGATATCTTAATTGGAAAACCAATAATGGATGGAGAAAGATTTTCAAATCTGGAACTTGGCGACAAAAAAATAGTGCGGGTAAATATAATTGGGAATATTGTTGACAAATACAACAGCGAGGGGGAAACAAAATTCACCTCATTTACTCTGGACGACGGCTCAGGTCAGATAAAACTCAGATGCTTTTCAGATGATGTAGAAAAATTCAAAGAAGTAAATCAGGGACAAACAGTTTTAATTGTCGGGGTTTTAAGAAACTGGAACAATGAAACTTATATCCAACCAGAAATAATAAAGGAGCAAGACCCAAAATACCTTCTTGTCAGAAAACTTGAAATTGAAAAAGAAAAAAACAAAACCACAGATCCGATTGGGAGAGACCAAATCGTCGCAGTCAAGGACAAAATACTCAATGCAATCAAAAACGCAGAAGAACAAGGCGGAATTGAAATGGACAAAATAATCATGAACCTCAGAGAAATTTCCCCGACAATCATAAACCAAGAAGTTCAAAAACTACTTGAAGAAGGAATTGTATTTGAACCAAGACCTGGGAAAGTCAGGTATTTGGGATGATCATATATTAAATATTAATCATAAATATCTCATCAACGATAATCTGTTTCTATAATAAAATGTTTCACTAAATTAGGATATAACACTCCAATTTCTTTTTCAAATCTTTTTCCGAATTCTATTGCTTCTGACCCATACTCTTCTTTTTCTAACTCCATAATACTCTGCATATGACTAACATATCCAATAAAAATACCTGTGTCCTTTTCTTTTAATTCAATTCCAATAGGAATAATTCTAACTTCAACTTTATCCCCAAAAACCTCTTTTAATAAACCACTGGTTCTTTCTCTCCTTTTCTCTTTAGCAAGTCTCTCTTCACTAACATTATTAATCTTAACCATATAAAGATATTATATTTACAACTTTTAAAGATTTATATCCAAAAAAACAATTATCTCTTTTTCCTTTTTATCGGCTTTGCACCAAACTTTCTATTAAACCAATAAGCTAAGAATATAACTGCTACTAATCCCAACAAAGAGATTATAAATCTAAATAAATCTTCTCCATATCTCCAATAACTTCCAGCAGCATAAACAATTGTTCCAACCCCTCCACCCATCAACCCTGCTCCAACAGCTTCAAGGTAGAAAAGAAATCCTCCAGCTAACAAAATCAAAATTCCAAAAGGCAAGGCAATATAAAAAACTTTTTTAGCACGCTCTTCTCTAGCATCATCATATCTATCCCTACATTTAAAATTCCTGTCACAAAAACCCTTTTCTCCTTCAAAAAGTCTCCTCACACCATCATAAACTTCCCACGTAGCTCCAATCTCCTCGCATCTTTCCTGCGTCTCAATCACTTCAGCTGCACAAAAATCACTATACTCCACCTTAGGATAAAAAACACCAATACCATTAACAATCACAAAAATCGTCAAAATAACTATTGCAATTCCTAAAATAATATTCTTCAAATCCATATGAAATAAAGTCTAAAACATTTATAAACCTTATCAAATAAACAATTCTATGACAGATTATGAACAACTACTTGAACAAGCATATAAAAAAGTAAAACAAATTGATACTTCCAGCGACAGGTTTGAAATTCCAAAAGTCCAGGGGCACTTTGAAGGAAGAAAAACCCTTTTGACAAACTTTTACCAAATCGCCTTGCACATAAGAAGAAAACCAGAACATTTCCAGAAATTCATATTAAAAGAACTCGCGGCTTCAGGACAAAAAGAAGGAGACAGGCTTGTCTTAAATCTCAAGGTTCCAAGTGCAAAAATAAACCAGAAAATCGAACAATATGTAAAAGAATTTGTGCTGTGCAAAGAATGCGGAAAACCAGACACAGAATTAATTAAAGAAGACAGGTTATCTTTTGTCAGGTGCCTGGCTTGCGGAGCAAAGCACTCAGTTAGAAGTAAAATTTAAAATCCCAAACTTTATAAAACAAATTACCTTAAGAATTTTAAGATTCACTGAATCTATAATTAAATAAACAAGGAGGAAAAAAATGTCTGAAGGAAGATGTATGAAATGTAAAAAGCAAGTTGAAATAAAAGATGCAAAAAAAGTAAAAAGTAAGAAAGGTAAAGAATATATCAGAGGAGTTTGCCCTAAATGCGGAACCACTGTTTGCACTTTTAAATTAGATTAATTTTTAAACTAATTCTTTTTTTATTTTTTAATAAACTTCTACGAAGTTTTAGCGATTTTCGTCGAGTGTAAAGAAATCGCTTACCTGAACAGGAAGGGAAATCCCAAAAAATCGCGAGGTTGTTTTGATATGCTAATAAAAATTCACAAAACATACAGAAATGTAATTGCTATTTGTGATTCTGATTTAATTGGAAAAAAATTTGAATCGCAAGCAAATACAAATTTAGGAAAATACCAGTTGGATATTAAAGAATCTTTTTACAAGGGCGAGGAAAAAACAAAACAAGAGGCAATCTCAATAATGCAAAACATGTCAAGAGAAGATTCCACATTTAATATTGTCGGAGAAGAATCAGTAAATTGTGCTTTAGAAGCAGGAATTATTTCTGAAAACGGAATTAAGAAAATTCAGGAAATCCCGTTTGCTTTAGTGTTAATGTAAAAACTTATAAAACAATTTCATCTTAAACAAATATGGGTTATTATAATAAAAACCAAAATCAGGAAGAGCCGAAAATTATACGGGCGCCGCTTCCAAAGGGCAGGGAAGTTATTGGAATAATTGAACAGCGACTTGGGGGAAACAAGATGATGGTTAATTGTCTTGACGGCAAACAGCGAAACTGCAGGGTTCCAGGAAGATTGAAAAGAAGACTCTGGCTCCGTCCTGAAGATATTGTAATTGTAGAACCATGGGAACTTGACGACACAAAAGCCGACATACTTCTCAAATACCGTTCAAACCAAATAGCATGGCTGAAGAAAAATAACTATTTGAAAACAGAGAAAGAGGAGTTTTGAACTAACTAAATTCTTCAGTAAAGTATCTTAAAAATGCTTTTGCTTTTGGATATGTTTTTAATTGTTCTGTATCAGAAGGAAGAGAACGCCCATCAGCCATCTCTCCAAATAATCTATCAAATTTTTTAAATAAGGATTCCACATCTTCAGTTGTTTTTACCAAAAGCCCTATTTTTTCCAAACTCCTTTTTCCTTTAAGGAATATTGAATATGAATTAGTCATATCTAATTCTAGTGGAAGTTGGGGAAAATCTTCAATTACAGATAAATCTCCTGCCCCGTATCTAATTGCCGCAAAAATTTCTCTTGTCTTATTGAAAGACACCCATTCTTGAGGCAAAATCTCTTCTCCTCTATCTATTTCTTGCAACAAATCATGAGAATAATAACTAATGTTTTCCAATGATGTCATATAATCTTGTAAAAATTCAATTCTATTTTCAATACAACCAAAAGCCATGATAAGTAAATGAGTAATTGATTAATAAACTTTATTGTAATAAATCACAATATAATATTCTCTAATTTCAATGAATTAAAAAACTGTCTAATGGATTAGAATGAATTTTTATTCTCAATCTTTTAAGATACTCCTGAGTAATTTCTTCTTTAAGAGAGAGAAAAATATCCCAAAAATTAACAAAAGGAATATCTGGCAGAGGGAATCTCTTTAAATCATTAAGATAAGGACACTTGGAACAAGCAGGCTCTTTAATAACAGAAAGTTTTTTATCTTCAAAATAACGAGAGATAAAATTCTCCACATAATAAAAATTTCCATCAATCGTTTTGAGATATTCATAATCCGGAAAATCTAAATAAGATTCTGTATTCTCTCCAATAATAAAATTGTCAAAACTTTCTCTATAACCAATTAACCAATACATTTGTCCAGCCGTACCACAAAGCATTTTAACCCCTTTTTATTTCTTTCTATCATAATAGCCACTAAAAAATGCGGCTCTTTTTGACCAATGATAAACTACTCTGCTCCAATCATTAAGCCCAATAGACAAAACCTCTCTTCCTGATTTTTTATCTAATCTAAATAAAGAAACAATACAATTTTCTAACAAAAAACACGCAGAGTCTGCTTCTCTTTCTTCCCAAGGATCATTAGACTCAAACTTAAAAGGGTAACCTCTTAATTCATAGTCTCTTATTGCAAACCTTGCCTCCTCAAATGAATCTCTTAATGGATTTAATGCAAGAGTATTTCCTATTTTCCCAAGAGTTTTACTGGTTTCTTTTTTTACATAAAAATTTTTATCTTGAAGGAGAATATCACACAGAGGAGAAACCAAACCCCAAGACTCTTTTTTCATTTCTCCAATTGATTCTGTGCAAGCTCCTCTCATCTCATCAGTTAAATCATGCTCTGCAACTTCTAATAATTCAGGTAAAGCTTTTGAATATTTCATCATCCCTAAAATCATTGCATCAGTAACTCTTCCACCTGCAAATAATCCCGGCAAATTAAAAACATATAGGGGAAGAGATTCATCTAAAATAGACATTCTCAATAAAGGCAAAGACTTTTCTAAATTAATTAAATATGAAGAAAGATGGGAAACCCCTCCCATATCGCAAATCCAATCCTTAACAGGTTTATACACAAAACGCGACTTTTCAAAAAACATATTCTTCCATCTAATATCTCCAGACCTTGTCCTGAAGGAAAGTGTTTTCTCAAGAGATTCCATAAAACTACTAATAAAGATAACTTAAAAAGATTATTGCGTTTAAAACACAAATTTTAAAACCTCTCCCCTCTTATTTCTGCTATGAAAAAGATTCTCTGTGAAAAACTTCCAAGAATAATAAAAAATAAAAAACAACTTGAAAAGCTCCTGAATGTAAAAATAAAAAACAGGGGCAAAGAAGTTTCTATAGAGGGAAAACCCGAAGAAGAATACACTGCGGAAAAAGTAATTGATGCTTTGAATTTTGGATTCCCTTTTTCAACTGCAATCCAGATAAAAGAACAAGACTGCACTTTTGAAATTCTAAACATAAAAGACCACACAAACAGAAAAGACCTTGAAACAGTCAGGGCAAGAATAATCGGAACAAAAGGAAAAACCCTGCAAACCCTGCATCAATTAACAAAGTGTTATTTTGAATTAAAAGACAACTTCGTGGGAATCATCGGCGAACCAGAATATATTGAAAATGCACAAGACGCAATTATTTTAATAATTAAAGGTTCAAAGCAATCTAATGTTTACAATCTCTTAGAAAGACATCAGGTGAAAGAACCAATTGATTTGGGGTTGAGAAAATAAAAAAAATCACGTCCTGGAGAGGACTCGAACCTCTGACCTAACGGTTTCTGCCAGATCTGCTCACAGAACAACTTATAACAGCCGTTCGCTTTTGGCTCACCCAAGATTTAATAAAGATTATTACTCTTAAGCAATCTACCAACTGAGCTACCAGGACTTAATAATTAAATAATAAATTCACTTTTAAAGTTTTGCTAGTTGGTTTTTTGCTCAAAGATGTTTTATATTCTAGAGAACAATTATTTATTTAAAGTGAAAAATCATCTAAAAAATATGATAAACAAATTAACAGATTTAGCAATTCATGCAGGAGTAGGAATTGAAAGACATATACAAGGTATATCTGATAAAAAAGATTATGAAAGTATAGAAAAATTAGCAAAGTATTTAAGAGATTGTGTTGAACAAAGAAATGAATATGGACATTTACAAAGAGACCTCGATATAACTTCAATAATGTGGGAAGCTTTTGATAGAGATCGTAGATATATAGAGGAAGTTACTTTACAAACAAGTTTTTTCTATAAAAAATTAGAGGACATTAAACAACTTCGAAATCAAGAACTCACAGAGATTAGGAATTTATGTGTTAAAATATCTAGAGAAGTCATGCACCGAAAACAAAACTATGTTTATAGATTAGCGGCTTAATCAAAAACATTCCCTCTCTCCACTAATTTTATAAACATCTTTCTCTTTCTTTATTCATGAACCTTAACAAAGCAATTCAAAACAGACACAGCACAAGAAGATTTACTTCTAAAAAACCAGACTGGCGAGACATCATAGAATGCATTGATTCTGCAAGATATGCTCCAATGGCAGGAAACATATTCAGCTTAAAATTCATTGTTGTCAACGACAAGGAAAAAATCCAAAAACTCGCAGATGCAGCACAACAGCATTTTATTGCCCAGGCACACTATGTTGTGGTTGCATGCACAAATCCTTCAAGGACAATTAACTCTTATGAAGAACAGGGGGGGAAATTCTGCAGGCAACAAGCAGGCGCAGCAATACAAAACTTCCTTTTAAAAATTCAGGAAGCAAAACTCGCAACCTGCTGGGTAGGACATTTTGTTGAAGAACAAATAAAAAAAGCATTGCAAATTCCAGAAGACATCCAGGTTGAAGCAATATTCCCAATAGGATATGAACTTGGAAAAACAGAAAAAAGAAGAAAAATAGATTTTGACAGCATTCTTTATTTTGACAAATACAAAAATAAAAAGATGAACAAGATTAAAACCTTGGATGTTTAGATGAATTTTTAAAAAAATAACTAAAGATAATATGGTTAAGCAAATAAAAGAGGTAAAACAACTTAATACAATTACCAAAAACAACCAGCAAGTTCCACAAAAAAAAAGTGTAATTTTATTATGGTTTCTAAGTTTTATAACACTCGGTATTTACTCCTCCATATGGTATATAAAAAGAGCAAGAGAGCTAGACTACCTCAAAACTCCAAAAAAACTAAAAAAAAGGGTAGGAATTTTAAACCTAATTTTAATAATTCTATGTCTTACACTCCTTACAACTCTCACCATAACTTCTCCAACAGAAATAGACATTACAAACACACTAACAATCATACTTGTTTCAAGCCTTTTAATACTAATGTTTTTTACACTAATTGTTACATTATTTCTTGCATTTAAAACAAGAACAATAATAAATCAGGCACTAAAAAACAAAGGAGTTACAAGAAATGTATCTGGATTTTTTACACTTATCTTTAACTTTTTATACCTGCAATACGAAATAAACAGGATTGTGCACAATAAAGAAAATTTATTTAGAACAGGCCCGTGGGTAATCTTTATCCTCTTTGTACTTTTGCCAATCCTAATAGCAATAACATTCATTATACTAACTATAGTAATAGGTATTACTCTTCTCAATTAAATTAATCTAAAAAAACAAAAAGGGGATTTCTCCCCCTTTTTAATAAAAAAACTATCTCAAAAATTCTATGCCTAAATCAGATATTTCCTTGGCCATAGGAAGTGATTGCTCTTCAGCAGTTCTTCCCAAAACATAAGGTGACTTGACCCCTGTCATAATAGTTATCACCCGCACTTTGCCGACAAAATCCTTGCTGATTCTCGCACCAATAATAACTTGCGCCTCAGGACTTAGGTTCTCAGAAACCACTCTTCCAATTAAATCAAATTCCTCAAGCTTCAGGTCCTGACCGCATGTCACATGTATTAAAGCCCCAGTAGCACCCTGATAATCCACATCAAGTAGAGGATGAGTCAAGGCTTGCTTTACAGCTTCATTAACACGGTCAGCAGTATCTGCTTCACCAATTCCAATCACAGCAACACCACCGCCTTTCATAATAGCAGAGACATCAGCGTAGTCCAGATTAATCAAACTCGGTAAAGTAATTGTCTCAACAATTCCTTTAATCATTGTGCTGGTTAATTCATTGGCAACAGCAAAAGCCTGTTCAATAGGCAACTGCCCGGCAATATCAACAAGCCGGTTATTATCAAGAACAATGCACGTGTCTGTCACGTCTCTCAGTTCCTGCAAACCAAACTCTGCCTTGTCAATTCTCGCTTTCTCTGATTCAAACGGCATTGTCACAACAGCTATCACAACTGCACCAGTTTCTTTTGCCAGCTGCGCAATTACCGGCGCTGCACCAGTTCCGGTTCCACCACCCAAACCAGCGACAACAAAAACCATGTCTGCTTGTCCAACAGCTTTCTTAATATCAACAATCGCTTCTTTTGCAGCCTCTCTTCCTCTTCTGGCATCTCCGCCTGCACCCAAGCCTCTTGTCAATTCCTTGCCAATAAGAAGTTTCTCATCAGACTTTGTAACACTTAAATGAAGTGCGTCAGTATTTGCTGCATAAATTGTCGCCCCGCTGACACCTTTGTTAAAAAGCCATGTTACCATATTTGACCCGCATCCTCCAACACCAAGAACCTTGATGTTCGCCTTCCCAGCTCTTAATTCGTCAAAATTAATGCTGTGCGTGTCTGTTTTTTCTACTGCTTCTCTTGCAAAATCTAACACCATATTTTTTTACCTCCTTGCATCTGTATATTACTTTTCTACGAAAAGTTTATATAGTTAGCATACTGCCAACTAATATCAAAGAATTAAGAGGAGAACACCTCGTATGCATACAAGAATATTAATTAAACCGCCAAGTTAAAATTAATATTATAAAAATAAAAACTAATTCTCATTTAAATAATTTTATGTTCTACAACCTATAAGATATTTTTCAACTTTACTAAAAATTCAAAGCAAATTCCTGAATTTTTGAATCCTGCTCCAGCTCTTCTTCAAATTTTCATTAGATTTCTTGACAACCACTTTCAAAAATTTATCATCAACTAAAATTTTTTTATTTTCAATAATTAGAAATTCTAACTTTTCTGTTCCTATTAATTCCAACACAAATCTATTTTCATTCCCAGCAATAATCCCTCCACGCTTGAAACCAACACTTCTTGCCTTTTTCAAAAAATCCAAACTTTCTTCCAAACTATCACAAGCAACATGAAGAATAACTGGTTCCTGCTTAAAGTTTATTTTTCCTTTTTTTATTTTTTCCAAACTCCTTTTCAACTCCCCAAAAGAAATCAAATCATGCCAAACCTTAATAAAAAGCCCCGGAGCTTTTTTCACATTATCAATAATCAAAACAACCCTCCCAGAACACGAAGAAGTCGTGTAAAAATTCTCAAAAGAATTTATCTTCTCACACAAACTAACAATTTTCCTATCCCATTTCTTTTTAGAAGATTTATCTAATTTAGAAAGAATGTCTTTTTTTTGTTTTTGAAAATTATTCATAAAGTTTAAATAATTCAAAACTATTAAAACTTATGGAAAAACCAATAATTACTACAAATATTGATGGACTCTTAATAAAACATTCTGCATTTGTAGAACCGCATAGAAAATGGTTTGAAAGAGCAATAAAAAAAACAGGGGATGAATCTTTAAGAAAATATATTGGAGCAGATCCTTATTTTCCAGGTGTGAACATTGCCATGGAAAAAATTATGCCAGATGCTACACCAGAACAAAGAACAGCACAAGCAAGAACATGGTATCAGAAAGATGTTATTAAATATCTAAAAGAACATCCAGAAACAATTAAAAAAGATGCAGCAAAAAAACTAAAAGCATTAAAAGAAAAATACAGATTAATTCTTTTAACAACAAACACACGGGATTATATAAATAAAATAATTGAAGTCTCGCATCTTCATGGAATTTACGACGATATAATCGCAAGCAGCACAGAAAAAGAGCCAGACAGAGAAAAGCTAATAAAAGAATTAATAGAACAATATGGAAAACCAAAATATTATATTACTGGAAAAGAAGACTCAAAAACAATTAAAAGATTTAAAAGTTTAGGAACAAAAATAATTACTGAAGGGGATATTGATGAGATAAATTAAACAATTATCAATTTTTATCTACTTTTACAAAGCCCTCTTGATTGAATGGGCTTATATTGTTCATAAAAAATTAGTTTTATCCACCCTAATCCCCTATAAAAAAAAGGTCTGGAAATAACTTTTCCAACTAATTGTTCTTCTTTAATACTTCTTTCTGTAGATAATTGCACAGGATTATTGTCTGCAATAGTTGAGAAAATTTTTTCTTCATTAATTTCTTTGATGTGAACAATTCTATGATTTACAAGATTTCTTTGATTTGTATTAAAGATTATCACATCCCCTACTTTTAATTTTTCTGGATTAGCTTTTATCGCTAATAAAATATCTCCTTTACTAAAACCACGTTTTAAACTAAACTCTTGAAAGTCTTGTTTATTTATATTGAATTTTGAATATTTCGCATTGTGATTTTGCCACCATTCATCAAAATTTTCTTCATGATACATACTACAACTCTCCATAATTATCCGAGGAGAATAGTTGTAAAGAACCCCTATCATAATAGAAATAAAAGTTAAGCTTATTAATGTAATCCCCAAGATTACTCCAACAACTCCAATTTTTTTACTGCCTTCTTCCTTGGCTTTCAAACCAAAACATATTGCTAAAATACAAAATAATATTGAGATTAATGCTATTGCACTAAAAATAAATCCGACAGCTACAAAAATAATACTTAACACCCCTTTTGTTTTACTTTTCATAATTCACACAAGAAAGATTAATTAATAAAACTTTCCTAAAATTAATTCTATTCTTTCTCCAACACCTTTGCGTCAATCCCCTCTTCCTCACACAACTCACAAAATTCCCTGGCATCATCTTCTGTTCCAACAATACTCCCATAATGCATTGGAATCGCCAAATCAGGTTTAATCAACTTCGCAGCTTCAACAGCTTCCTCTGCACTCATTGTGAACCTGCCCCCAACAGGCAGCAAAGCAACTAATTTCTTGCCCTGCTGTTTATAACCTGTAAGCTTTTGCATCTCAGGAATAACATCTGTGTCTCCTGCATGATAAATTAATAAACCATTTATCTTCAAAAAATACCCCACCCACAATTCGTCCTTTGGGTGAAAATGCTTGTCAACATTATACGCCGGCAAAACAGAAATCTTCGTGTTCCCAAAAACCAACTCATGCCCTGGCTCAACAATCTCCATTTTGATTGGAACATCAAACCGCACAATCTTGCTCTGGCAATCAGCAGTCAAAACAATCCGCGTTCCTTTCTTAATGATTTTCTTTATATCCGCCACACTGCAATGGTCATAATGACTATGAGTTATCAAAATTAAATCTGCCTTCTCAGAATCATCTTTAATATTATAAGGGTCAATATAAATTACCTTGCCCTCTTTAGGGGATACACCTTTAGGTGCAGAATTCTTAATCAAAAACCCAGCATGCCCCAGCCATTTAATCTCAATACCGTTAATTTGCATAAAATAAAAAACAGCGGGAAGTTTTTAAGGTTTTAGTAATGTTTTTCCCACTCTTGATTTTGACCAGTTTTTAATTTTTTATCCAAAATCTCTAATTCTTCATAAATCCCCTCAATCAAATCATAATTTTTCGCCTCTTCCAAACTAACCCATTTATATTCTGTCAAAGCATGACAAAGTTTAACATCTTCACCAACTGGCTCTGCCCATAAACTAATTATCAACGAAGGAATATTATCTGAACGAATATAAACCAAACTCGTAACATAATTAAGATTTTTAATCTCCAAGCCAACCTCTTCCATGACCTCTTTTTTACTCAAATCCTCTAAAACATTATACCAATGCACAGAAGTATCTTTTTCCCTCAAAGCATAATCCAAAACCTCCAACTTACCCCCAGGCACAGTCCATTTTCCAGGAAACGCCTTTTCATAACCAGCCCTTTTAGCAATTAAAAATTTTCCATCCCTAACTAAAATCACAGTAGCAGTAATATAATGTACTTGATTTTTATCATATTTCATACAATCAAAAGATTAAATTATTTTATAAGGATTATTGTGATGAATTTAAAGATTGTTTCAATAGCAAAGTATGTTTTAAATTATAATAATCCTTATAAATAAAAAAATGTTGCAATTAATATGAGTTTAATGGATGATATAACAGAAGGAGAAATTTATAACCCTTATATAAGACTTTATCAACCTAATGGACAAAATTATATAACAATGAATTCTACTTCATTTGGAGAAGAAGGGCAAGAAAATTTAATATTTCCAGGACAAATGAGTAATCTTCTTAAAACTAAAACCATAAGGTATTTTCCAGTAAAAGCAGTCATAATTGAACAAAACAGATTAGGACATAAAAGACCTCAGTTTTCAGGGCAAGTATTATCTGAAATATTATTAGGTTACTTATCTGAAGACGATGCACACAAATATTTTATATCAAAAAAATAATCCCTTTATATTCAAAATAATCCTTATCCACGCAATTTCTCAATACTCCTCGCAATCCTTAACATCTTCTCATCTTCAAACTTATCACAAGCAACCTGCATTCCAACTGGAATTCCATCAATCTTTCCAACAGGTAAACTCAATGCACAATTCCCATACAAATTATAAGGAATAGTCAAAGCATCATAAGCATACATGTCCTCAACAGAAATACTCTCGCCAATCTTATGCGGGAGCTTAGGACAAACAGGAGAAATAATGCAATCAACTTTTCCAAAAGCTTTTTCCAACTCTTCCTCAATTAATTTTTTCGCTTTCAATGCCAAATGATAATACCTATCATGATGCTCTGCCTTGGAAATTTCACTCCCTCCTAAAATCCTTCTCATAACTTCAGGTCCAGCAGCATCTTCAATTTTCTTTCCATACCTCCGACCATCCAATCTCCGAGTCGCAGAAAAAAACTCAACATAAACCAAAGGATAATAAGTTGCAATTGCTAAATCAAGATAATTTATTTTCACTTTCCTGACTTTCCAGCCATATTTCTTAACAGCTTCCTCAATTTTCTCCTCAATCAAATCATCAATTTTCTTATCTTTAGACTCAAAATCCAAAACACCAACAGTTATTCCTGTAGGAGTTTTTTCAATTTCACTCAAATTTATTTTTTCACTTTCCTGAGAAATTGAATCTTTTTCATCTTTACCTCTAATAACACTCAATAACAAAGCAGCATCAGAAACATTTTTTGCAATCACTCCAATCTGATCTAAACTCATACTTAAATCAATTAAACCATAACGAGAAACAGATGAATAAGTTGGCTTTATACCAACAACATTACAAAAGCTCGCAGGAAGCCGGATACTACATCCAGTATCAGAACCCAAACTCAAATCACAAAAATCAGCACTCACAGCAGCAGCACTTCCAGAACTAGAACCTCCAGGAACAAAACCAGGAGCAGCAGGATTTTTTGTCGGCCCAAAAGCACTTGTCTCGCCAGAACTCCCACACGCAAACTCATCACAGTTCGCCATTCCCAAAATAATCCCTCCTTCATCTTTAATTCTCTTAATCACTTCTGCATCATAACCTGCTTTATAATCTTCCAAAACCTTTGAACCACACGAAGCATGCAAACCCTTAACATTAATATTCGCCTTCACAGCAATAACTTTCCCAGCAAGTTTTGCCCCAGATATTTTGGGGTACACCGAGCGGTGCCCAGACTTTTTAGCTTCTTTCAAAACATTTGGATTCACTTCTAAAATCGCATTTATCTTTTTTCCTTTTTTATTATTTTTCTCAATTTCTTTCAAATAGTTTTTTAGATTTTCACTTACCATGATTTTTTCTCCCCTATAATAAAATCTTTATTTTTATTTGGTGCATTCTCAAACATAATTTTCCTGTCTAAATCCAAACATTCCCCTTCCTTTTCTTCTCTTTCTCCTTCATCTCTCTCAATCAAAGACTCACTTATTTTCATATCAACTCTCGAAAGCTTTTTTGAAAAACTATCCATTATAGACTTCGCCTGCTTCTTAATTTCCTTTTTCTCCTTCTCAGAAACTTTGTGCCATAAAAAATCTGCCATAAAAACTAATAGAATAAGAAGTTTATAAGATTATTTGATAAACCTAACATCAATTTTCTTTTTCTCATCAATCTCAATTATTGCGGCTTTGCCTTCAAAAGCAGGACCAATCGCGACTATTTTTGTCTTCCCGAGTTTTTTCATTCCCTGATATTCATGCATATGCCCGCATAAAAATAGTTCTGGCTGATATTTTTTAATATATTTTGTAAAATATTTATCCCCAATATGTTTTCCATTTAAAGGACTTTGTTTATTATTAATCTTATCAAAATAATTATAAGGAACATCATGTCCAATAAAAATAACATCATTATAATTTTTTAATCTGGAAAAAATCTTTTTCAATCTACTTTCCCATTTTTTATTTGAAGCTTTTATTTTTTTATTTTTATCAATTTCAGTCAAACCTTTTGCACTTGCTCCACGATAACCTGAAAAACCTGCTAAAATAAAATTATTAATCTTTTTAAAATTAGTTTTAAATAATTTTATATTTAAAATCTTACATTGGTGTTCCAATCCTTTTAACCCAAATTCTTTCATTTCATTATTTAAACTATCAGCATTACCATAAATCGCAATTATTGGTTTGTTAAATAATGTAAGTTCTTTTAAAATTTTAAACTGGGATTTAATCGCTTTTTTTTCAAGCTCTTTATATTTCTTTTCTCCAATAATCTCCCTCAAACTTTTATCCCCAATCTCATTCCAATATTTAAAATTAAGATTTCTCATTTCAGAAGTATCTGGATAATCCCCCAACCCAACAATCAAATCAACATTTTCCTTTTTTATTTTATCTTTCAACTTCTTCGGAAACTTCCCATGAAAATCACCTATTGCTAATATTCTCATAACTCTCTCAAGAAATCTTTATTTAAAAACTTAAGGATTATTTTTTATAATCTTCTATCTAATTTTGTCAGCGTCTTTATAGGCAGATAAAAAAAGTCTTTTCATCAATTTAACAAAAGGTTTATCTTTAATTAAAATAGTTGTGTTTGATTTTATTAATCCAATTAAAATATCTTCGTCATCTCCAAAACCAATAGCTACACCTTCATTACCAAACTTCCTTATGTTTTTATTTATCTTAATCCATTTCTTAATATTTTTTTCTGTCTCTTTATCATATCTCGCTAAAACCTTTATATCAACTCCAGATTTCAATTTTTCTTTAGTGTATCTTTCCATTTCTGGTTTATACTCGGAATTCCATTGAATCATATAATTATATTTCTTGGGCTTTCCAGTTTCTTTTTCTAATTTCCAAAAACCTTTTTCACCATATGCAACCAAAACAGGATTTTTTTCTTTGATATCATATGATGCTTTTAATTCTTTTACTTTATTCTTAAGCTTTTTAAGAGAATCTTCTTTATTTTTTATTAACTTCATAAATTCTTCGGGATCTCCTGGAGCAAATTTTTTAGTTTTCTCAGGAATGACTCTCACTATTCCTTTTTGAATTAATGATTCCAAAACATCATAAATCCTACTATAAGAAACTCCTCCACGAGAACTTACCTCGCTTGCACTTAATTTACCAAACTTAATAAGGATTTCATATGCCTTCCCTTCATTTTTTGTTAATCCCAACT
Organism: Candidatus Pacearchaeota archaeon; assembly: GCA_023132255.1. Classification (GTDB taxonomy): domain Archaea; phylum Nanobdellota; class Nanobdellia; order Pacearchaeales; family GW2011-AR1; genus JAGLYK01. Next base: position 1,134 of record JAGLYK010000012.1, on the reverse strand, counting down.
CAGCGAATTCTTCTAATTCCATGTCTTTTTATAATATAATACCTTTTTTAAACTTTACCCCTCTGCACAGGGTGGCATATATTTAATTACTAAAAAAGAATGATTTTTATATGAAAATAAGAAATAACAAACGAAAAAAACTAGTGGAAATAACTGGAGAATATTTTAAGTTTGCAAAAAGTAAAGATAATTGGAATGAGCTTAAAAAATTTATTCCTGCATTAAATGACTATGATTCAAATCCTTTAAATCCAAAAGAATGGGCACCAATTGTTAATCTGAACAAATTTAAAGATTGGGAAGTATTTTTATATGGGCTTTCAAGTGAAGCAATAGGAAGAGTAAAAAATGTAAGAGAACATCTTTCTAAAAATAATTTAGATTCATATCTTCATGGAGGGTTATTGGAAGACAATCATTTTATTTATGGAAATAAAGAAGAAAGAAGTTTAACTGATGGAACTATGAAAGATATAGATATTATTGCAGTTGGGGAGGATAAAAATGTTTACAAAGTTGCAGAAAATATCAAATCAATTTTTCAAAAACAGAGGATATACAAAACAGCAATGCAACTTGAACAGGATTTACAAGGAATTAAAAGAACAATAATACAAAAGATTTTTTTAAAAAATAATCCAAAATTTATAGAAAAATTTGAACTTAAAAATCCAAAAGCATACGAATATAAATATGGAGCAGATGATTTGCAAAAAAGTTCGTATGGATGTTCAGAAAATGTAACAACAAGATATATTTTAAAAGAATCTTGGTTAAATCTCAATCCAATAGATTTGGCAATTATGACGAAAAGGCAGTTTAATAATGCAAAAAATATTGGAGCTGTTGTTGATTAATTTTATTCCAGATTTAAGGCACCAACCTCTCTGTATCCCTCGGGAATAATGTTGCCTCCCTCACATTCTGTAATCCTAACAAAACCATTGTCAATCTTTCTATTCCTATTGCAAAACCTCCGTGGGTTGGAACACCATACTTAAAAAATTTGGTAAACCACTCCACAGATTTTGGATTTACTTTTCTGTCTTTTATATTTTTCATTAATTTTTCATATCTATGTTCCCTCTGTCCTCCAGAAGACATTTCCATTCCTCTAAAATTCAAGTCAACACT
>JAGLYK010000011.1 GCA_023132255.1 Candidatus Pacearchaeota archaeon | reverse complement strand
ACATATTTCCAAATCATTTTTTCAGATTCCCTGTCTAAATCCTCCCCATATAATCCTTTCCCTTTTTTTCCAAGAATACTATAAATATTTGGAAATTTAATCTCAAGAAAAGGAGTTTTAGGAATCTTGATTTTGTTTTCCAATCCAAATAATTTTAACTCTTCCTTGCAAGTTTCAACAACTCTTTTAATCGCCGCAACAATCACTTGCTCTTCCAATCTCATAGTATCTTGTTCATTATCTATAAAAGCAGATTCAACTGCAATTGTTCTGTGCTCTGTTAAATGACGGGGCGTGTGGCTCTTCTCCGCCCTCCAGCTTGGACCAACATCATAAATTTTCTCTATGCCTCCAAGGATTGTTAATTGCCTGTGTAATTGGGGATCTTGTCTCAAATAAGCAGTCTTATCAAAAAATTTAACTTCAAAAACTTCAGAACCAGATTCAGACGGGATACCCATTAAACAAGGAGTAAAAACCTGAAGATATCCCTTCTTATTTAAAAAATCCTGCATTCCCTCCAACAAAGCAGATTGTATTTTAAAAATCGCTTGTGATTTTTTTGTCCTTAAACTCAAACATCTCCAGTCCAATCTCTTCGGCAATTCTGTCTTTGAATGTTCAGAAACATCAATCGGCAAATCTTCGGCAAAACTCAAAACTTCAAATTCCTCCGGAACAATTTCCTTGCCCCCAGGCGCCTGCTTTGAATCTTTCACAAAACCCTTAACATAAACAACCGCCTCCCGTGAAACATCATCCATGCTCTTAAAAATTTCATCCCTAACTTTTCCCTTCACAGCAGTAATTTGAATAATCCCTGAAACATCCCTTAACAAAAGAAACCTAATCTTCCCAAGCCCACGTGTATTATGCACCCAACCAGCAACTTCAACTCTTTTAGATTTTAACTTAAAAACATCTTTTACAAGAACTCTTTTCTCATTTAATTTTTTTAAATCCATAAATAAAAAAGAAAAATATTGTTTATTAATTTATCTTTTCCTCATTATCAAGAACCAACGCCCAAGAAAATAGTTTACCGCAAACAAATAATTCCCAATATCAATACAATAATCTCTAATAAAATTCTTTGTTATCTTCCCGCACTTTAATTTGTATTCATTTATCCCTGCTCTATTTAAAAGATTTTTTAGTTCAGAAAGAGTATAAGAAGCGCGAACAGAATCAAAATACTGGGTAGCATTAACAACATTATGGATTGATAAATTTTGGAGAGTTTGATAAAAAATATCTTCAGGAACATCTCTTCGAAGATCGCTCATGTAAATAAAACCACCTTTCTTTAAAACTCTAAACATTTCTTTTATAACCTTAATCGGATTTCCAAAATGATGGAAAGTATCTTTACAAACAACTAAATCAAAAGATTCATCTTTAAAACTCAATTTATCTGCAGACATAAACAAAAATTTTGCTGGAAAGTCAATATAATTTTCAGCAAGTTTTATCATTGATTTAGAGACATCTATTCCTGCGAAAGACAAATTTTTCTTATGATGCTTCATATTTTTTATTAAATTCCCATAACCACAACCAACATCAAGAACTTTTCCTTTATCAAGATTAATGTTAACGAAAATATCTCTTGCGATAAAATCATAAGGATTCCTTCCTTTTTTATGTCTTTTCATATGGGAAGCGAGATAATTCTGGGCTTCTAAATTCCCTTCCATCTCTTGCATCGGTTCTGGAATTCTTGTTTTTAAATCAATTCCCATATTAAAAATTATTTAATATACTTTTTAATAATTTCCATCGCTATCTTCCCATCAACTTTCCCCCTAAACTCTTTCATCACTAATCCCATGTAAGCTTTCTCAGAAAGCCCTGGTTTTTCCTTAATTATTTTCATAATTTTTTCCTCAACATTTCCTAAATCTTCATTTTCAAACTTCACAGCCATATTAACATCAACACCTTTAACAATTCTCTCTAAACTTTCCTTTATCTGCCTCTCGCTGATTTTTCTTTTTTTATATTTCTCCAAAACAAATGCAAGAATATCTTTGTTCAAAATTTTTTCTATTTTTTCAAAAGAAACTTTTTTATGACTTGCAATTTCTTTAGGAAGCATCAAAACCACTTTCGCAACCAACTGCGGGTTGCTCACAAGCTCCAGCAACTCTCTAAACTCCTCAAGTTTATTCATTTTGAAAATCAGTTTAATCATTTCCTGGTTTAACCCCTTACGATTTAGTTCCTCTTCAATATCTTTTCTCAATCTAGGAAGATTCTTCTTAATTTTATTAATTAAATCTCTGGAAATCTTCAGCATCGGTAAATCAGTCTCAGGATACATTCTCGCTGAACCAGGCAGAGGTCTCAAAAAGCTCGTGGTTGCGTCGGGATTCCCGCGCCGAACTTCTGCAACAGACTTTTTCATTTTAACCAAATCAATCTGCCTTTCAATCTCGTTATTAATCGTAGGAACAATTAATTTCAAATCCTGAACACCTTTCATTTCAATTCTCTTTCCATGTTCAATAGAAATACTAACATCCTGCCGAATTGTTCCAATTCCCCGACGAACTCTGCAACTTCTCAAAATCTCCCCAATCTTCAAGCTGACATTCTTCGCCTGTTCAGGAGTTTTAATATCCGGAGCAGTCACAATCTCAACAAGAGGAATCCCCAATCTATCCAACTTGTAAACAACTTCATCTTTGCCCTTAGTAAAAATCTTCGTGGAAGATTTTTCAGGGTACGCCTGTGGTGTCCGAGAAACAATCCTCGCAGCATCTTCCTCAAGAATCACTGCATTAATTCCAACTCTTCCCCCATCTGTCTCAACATAGCCATCTTGCGCAATTAAAACAGTCCTCTGAAAACCAGAAGTATTTGAACCATCAATAACAGTCTTCCTCATAATCTGAGTCAGAGGCAAAATCCTGCAATTCAACAAAAGCGAAATCTGCAAAGCAATATTCAACGCATCCTTATTTATCTCATGCGGCGGTTCCTCATCCAACTCAACCAAACAAGTCGTATCATAACCCTGATAAACAAATTCTTTATCCTTTCCCATCTCATGTTTAGCCGCAACATCAACTTCTCCAGACTCCCCTGCAACAGCATGAAGTCTTCTTCTCACAATAAAATCAGGCTCATCCTTTCTCAAAATACTCTGGCAATTACAAAATAATTTTTTAGTATCAAGTTGCTGATGAATCTCAAGCCCGCATTTAAATCCTAATTTTTCGTAATCCATAAAACAAATAAATAAAGATAGTTAATAAAATTAACTTAATGATTATATCTTCTGAATGCATCTCTATCAAAAGGAGAATCTTTAATCTCAAAAGAAGGTGAAACCCATTCTAAAGGGTAAAGAATTTCCTCATGCGCGCTTATTATATTATCAGGACTTCCTCTCCTAAAAAGATTCCTAGATCCTTCTAACCTAAACTTTTTCCATAACTTTGTGTTCTGCCAACTAGAAAGATATTTCTTTGCAGACAAACTATTAGAATCCAAAAACTGTTCTTTCCGAATTTCCCAAAGCCTTCTAAGAATAGTCAATTCACTATCTGAAAATCCATAATTTTCCTTTTCCATTTTTTAGAAATGTCTACATCTTTTTTAAACCTTTCTATTTGTAACCCCTTTACAATTATAACTATTTTAACTAATTCTCACAAAACTTTATAAAAAACATTTCTCAATAAATAATATGGAAAAAAAGGGAAAGAAAATTATTCACCATCGCAAAGACCTTCCGCATATTTTTAGGATTCCAAAAACATTCGGTCAAAAAGCAGCAGACTTTCTCACAAAATGGGCAGGAAGCTGGGCATTCATAATTCTCTTTTTTATTTTTATTGGAATATGGATGTTAACCAATGGATATTTCTTATTAAAATATGTCAAAGAGGGCGTGATAGACCCATATCCATTTATCTTATTAAATTTAGCATTATCTTGTTTAGCAGCAATTCAAGCCCCTGTAATTTTAATGTCACAAAACAGGCAGGCACAAAGAGACAGAATAAAAATAGATTATGATTACCACATAAACAAAAAAGCAGAAAAAGAAATTAGAGAAATAAAAAATTTGTTGTTGAGGAAGAAAAGGAAAAAATAATTTTAATCCAATCTGTCATTTAACTCCCCAGCAAAATTCTCCAACATTTTCTCTCTAACAATTTTTTTATCCTTTGCCCAATCTGCATGACCCAAAACCCAACCAAGTTTTATCAAGGCTGTTTCACTTAACATATCCTCCAAATAAATAATTCCTGTTTTCATTAATTCTCTTCCATTTGAATAAACCAAAGGATCAAGTCGTCCATAAACTGTCTGGGCAGCAGCACAAACAACCAAACCTTTTTCCTGAACCTGTTTTAGTTTTTTTGTCCATGATTTTCTCGCTCTTTTTGTTGGAGCATGTCCTAATCCACTCATTTCCAAAACAATTCCTTTATATTTTTTCTTTAAATAATAATAATCCAAAATATCCGGGTTTTGCCCGGGATAAACTTTCACCAAAGCAACCTTTTCCTCAAATTTCAAATCCAACTTAACTTTATTTTTACTTGTGCCCTTTAGGATATTCCTAAAATTATAATCTGAAATAATTTCAATTCTATTGGGAAAAATTTTAGCAAAAGGTTTTGCATTTACAACTTTGAAAGCATCTCTCTTTGAACTATGCAGCTTCCTAACTTTTGTCCCAGGCATTGCATGACAAAAATCATCATTTGAAGAAGCGTGTCCGACGAGCATAACTTCTGCAATATCTGAAATCGCGGCCAACGCAGCACACTGCAAATTCAAATTCGCGTCGCTGCTTGCCCTGTCAATACTTCTCTGACTATAAGTCAAAACAACTGGCTTGTTCAAATTCTTCAAAAAGAAACTCAACGCAGCAGAAGTATAATGCAAAAAATCAGTTCCATGCGTGACAACCACTCCTTTAATGTTCGGGTCATTCAAAAGTTTCTCAGCAGTTCGAGCAAGTTTCTGCCAATCCTTAAAATCCATATCCTCTGATGCTTTCATAAACGGCACCTCAACTTTCACAATATTAACCTTGTCAAAAACACCCGGATAAAATTTAAACAAACTCTCAGGAGTATCAAGCCAATCAACACCCCCTTTCTTCGGATTCAATCTCGCGGCAATTGTCCCCCCAGTAATAATCATTGCAATATTTGGTTTATTTTCATCTTTTTTTATTTCAATTTCTTCTTTCTTCTCTAAACTTTTTTCAAGAACCCTAATCTCCAAAACATCTTTTTTGTTAAATCCAATATTATAACCAGAATCCAGTTTAAGCAAAATAATTCCGGGTTCAGGGTTTTCTAAAAGAACTCCCTCATAAATCTGTCTTGTTAAATGAACTTCAACATAATCTCCAGCAACAGCATTTTTCATAATAAAACAAAAATAATGCAGTATAAAAATATAGTGATGAAAAGGATTATAACTTGATAGTAGTAATAAATAGAAAAGTTTATAAACGAATATAGCTATGTAAATTTATGAAAAATAGATTATATCAAGAGTTTTTACCTCAAGACCAAGAAATAAGTAGGGAAAGAAGAAAATTAATAGGATGGGGGTTGATGACTATAATAGGAGGAACAGGAGTAGCAATTATCGGGTATGATAAAATTAAGAAATGGTTACACAAAATATCAGAAGAAACAGATGAGCAAGAAGCACTAAAACTTATGCAGTTGGTTATGGGATGGGATGAATTTAAATATGCTGTAAATCCCAAAGGTTTTCTTCCTTATGTTAAACAGGATTTAGTAGAATACCCAGGATTGCAAGACATGATTAATCAAAAAGAAATTAATATATATAGTTTAACAAACTTATACAATTTTAAGAATAACACAAAACAACCTATTGATGAAGAAATCTATGAAAGACCTGTTTGGCATCCAGGATTAAAAAGAGATTATGCAAAAGATTTTTCTGAAGAGGAAATGTATAAAAAATTCTTTAAACCTACACCTACTTTCCCGGAAAAAGAGCATTCATTAGTTTTAAAAATATAAACTTCTTATTCTTTTTTATGACAAAAATTGGATTAGAAATTCATGGTTATCTTTTAACAAATGAAAAACTCTTCTGTTCTTGCAAATCAGAGCACGGGCTAAAACAGTCAAAACCAAATACAAATATCTGTCCTGTTTGCACAGCCCAGCCAGGTGCAAAGCCAATGCTCCCAAATAAAACAGCAGTCCAGAAAGTAATTCAAACTGCATTAATTCTTGGATGTAAAATAAATGAAAAATTAACTTGGGCTCGAAAACACTACAACTGGCCTGACCTGCCAAAAGGCTACCAAAATACAATTTCAGGACCATATGCAATTCCAGTCGGAGAAAAAGGAAAATTTTTAGGAATAAACATTACTGAATGCCATCTTGAAGAAGACCCTGCAGCATGGAACCCAAAAACAGGAGAAATAGATTACAATCGTTCCGGGAGCCCTTTAATAGAAATCGTAACAGAACCAGATTTTAAAAATTCCGAGCAGGTAATTGTATGGTTAAAACAATTAATTGCAACTTTAAGTTACATAAAAGCAATTGACAAAAATGCCGGGATAAAAGCAGATGTAAATGTTTCTGTTTCAGGAGGCCAAAGAATAGAAATTAAAAATATAAACAGTTTGAAAAACATTAAAACTGCAATTGAATATGAAATTCAAAGACAAGAAAAAGAAATTCCTAAAATGCAAGAGACAAAAATGTTTAATGAAAGCAAAGGCATTACAATTAAAATGCGTTCAAAAGAAGAAGCCCAGGATTACAGATTTATTTCAGACCCAGACTTGCCGATAATAAAAATAGAAAAATCAAGAGTAGAAAAAATAAAATCTGTTTTGCCAGAAACACCTCATGCAAAACTGAAAAAGCTTATTAAAAAATATAAGATAGAAAAAAGCTCTGCAGAAATTTTAACAAAAAAACTTGAGGTTGTGGAATTCTTTGAAAAAATAATTGAAAAAACAAATCCAAAACTTGCAGTGCGTTGGGTAACAGAAGAACTTCTTAGTGTTCTAAATTATAACAAAAAAGATTTAGAAAATGTAAAGATAGAAGTGGAACATTTTATTGATTTGCTCAAACTCATAGAAAAGAAAATTATCACAGAATTAAAAGCAAAAGACATTTTACGAAGCTGGAAAGAAAAATCAATTTCTCCAAAACAGGAAATAAAAAAACACTCGCAAATTTCCGACACAAAAGAAATTCAAAAACTTGCAGAAAAAATAATTAAAGAAAATTCAAAAGCAGTTGAAGATTATAAATCAGGGAAAAAACAATCTTTGAATTTTTTAATTGGGCAGGTTATGAAAGAGAGCAATAAAAGGGCTGATTTTGAAATGGTAAGAGGGGTTTTGGAGGGGTTGTTAAAATAAGTTTTTAGTTAGATTCCGCTGTTTTCCACAAAAGCTCAAAATATAATTTAAAATTCTTTGCAATATTTTCTTCTTTAATCAAAAAACAAGAAGGGTTTTTATTAAGGTTAAATATTACAATGCAGTCTGAAAAGATATCTATCCATGACGGAGCTGTTTGCCCTTCTAAAATATACTTTACTTGTGTAAGATTCATTTTCTTTCTTGTTCTGCCATATTTTTTTGCTTCTTTATCATAAAGTATTTTCATCTTTATTCCTGCTTTAATTCTTCTTTTGTGATAATCTAAAAAATATCCTTCAAGCAGTTCATTTGCTTTACTTGGTGCTCCCAAAACATATAGTGTATCACCTTTTTTTAATTCTTTTAACATTCTCTCATAAATTGTTTTAATTCCTTTAACACCTTCGTAAATAGTCGCCTCGCTTTGTTGTTTAGTAAAATTATATAATCTTTCTAATTGTGGCAATACATCTTTTTCAATAGTTGTTTTCTTTTCGTCCATAAATTTGAGAATTGTTTTTGGATTACTTGGCTGATAATATTTTTTATTATTTTTTACAACAAAACTAACTAAACCTTTTTTGATTAATTTATCTAAAGTTTCGTAAATTTTAGAACTTGGTATCCCCGATTTCTTAATAATCGCACCCACAGACGTTAATCCAATTTCCAGTAATGCTACATACACTTTTCTTTCTCTTTGAGTAAATCCTATTTCTTCTAATTTATCTAAATTCATAACTCAAAGAAGTTCGCACCCTATTTAAATCTTTCTTAAACTACTCCCAAAGGGGGTTAATAAGATTAATATAACCTTGCTAACTACTTACTAGTAACTAAAATTAATGAAAATCAAATGGAAAAAGAAAACTTAGAAATAAAAGTATTATTAATAGACGATAACAAAAAAAACATAGAATCTGCTGAAAAATTAGCTGAAGCAGAACCAATTACTTACTTGTTACAAACAAAAGGTTATCCTGAAGCTAAAGCACGAATTGATATAAAAGATACTGCTTTGGATTATGAAGAAGCGATTCAGAAATTAGAAAGAAATAATTACGATTGTGTTTTAACAGATTTATTTTTCCCTAAAAAAATTGGAAGTAATGATAAATCATTAGGGGAAAAATTAATCAAAGAAATTGGAGAAAATCCTAACCCTGAAATTAAATTTACTTTTAATGCACTTAAAAAATATTTTGATGAAGGAGATGAAAAAAATCAGCCATTAGGTTTACAAATGGTTAGGGAAGCATATAAAAGAAAAATACCTTCTCTTATAGTAACTAACCCAAGCGGTCATGGAAGTGCTACAGAAGCTGTTGAGTGTTATATTCAAGATGGATATTTTGCACAAAAAACATTTGAGGAATATGGGAAGTTACATTCAGCTAAAATAGAAGAATACATAGGGGAATGGACGCCTTTTGAAGAGATTATTCCCTCCAAAAAAGAGAATCCTGATGATTGGGTTGATACATTTAGTATTGTTGCTACTAATGTATCTATAATAAAAAGAGGCGACAAGGACTTTAAATGGTTATAATGAAATAACTTTTCTCTGAGAACAAAATTTCATTATGATTTGAGATAATAATTTATTGAATTGGTTTAATTTTGTTTATTTTTTTATTCAAATAAAAATGAACCCGCGAGGATTCGAACCTCGATCAACAGGGCCGAAACCTGTTATTCTATCCGTTGAACTACGGGTCCTGACACAACAAGAAAAAAAAGGTTTTTATAGTTTAGTATTTATATTATAAACATGGCACTCAGAAAACACCACAAAATAATAATTGGAGGTTTTAGCTCTTTTTTAATAATATTGTTAATAGCAAACAGCGTATTTATTTATTTTCTCTACGGGCAGTTGCAATTAAGTTACAATAGGATAGAATCAGATATAAGAGAATTAAAAGAAGACACCCAAAGCAATATAAATACTTTAACAGAGAATTTAATTCAGACAAAAACAACTTTGGAAGAAACAGTAAATTCACTGGATTTAAAAATTGGCTCAATGGGACAGGAAATGGATTTGCTCAAAGCCTCGGCAAGTGCGGATTTTTCAGGAATCATCGAAGACGCAATCAAGTCTGTAGTGACAATAAGAACAGACATTAGCCAGGGAACAGGATTCATCATAGACCAGCAAGGATACATTGTAACAAACTACCATGTAATGGAAAACGCAAAATCAGCAGGAATTTTCACATACGACAGCGAAACATATTCAGTAAATTTAATCGGGTACAACAGCAATTTTGATATTGCATTGCTAAAAATTTCCGGAAATTTTGAAAAACTAAAACTTGCAGACTCTGATGATGTCCAAATAGGAGAAAAAGTAATTGCAATAGGAAATCCATTAGGATTGCAGTTTTCTGTTTCAGAAGGAATTGTCTCGGCAGTTCACAGACCAGGACCAAGTGGTATCAACGCATACATCCAAACCGACGCAGCACTAAATCCTGGAAATTCAGGAGGTCCTTTAATAAACAAGCAGGGAAAAGTAATTGGAATTAATAATTTCAAAATTGGAGGAGGAGAAAGTCTTGGCTTTGCATTAGAATCAAATTACATAGAAAATATTGTAAATGAAATCGCACTGGAAAAATTAAACCAAACATTAATTTAATAAAACCTTTTTTCTTTGAGTATCTATGACAAAAAAAAATCAAGAGGGAATTACTGCAAAAAAAAATGAGAATTTTTCAGAATGGTTCACGCAAATTATTCAAAAGTGCGAACTTGCAGATTTAAGATATAATGTAAAAGGATTTTTGGTTTTCCAGCCATGGTCTGTTTTAGCAATGGAAAAAATGTACAAACATTTTGAAGAGGTTTTGCAAAAAAAATCGCACAAGCCTTACTGGTTCCCGACTGTAATTCCTAAAAGCAATCTCCAAAAAGAAGCGTCTCATATTAAAGGATTTACTCCGGAAGTTTTTTGGGTCACACACGGAGGGACAAAAAAACTCGAAGAACCTCTTGCCCTTCGACCAACTTCTGAAACTGCATTTTACCAGATGTTCAATTTATGGATAAGAAGTTACAAGGACCTGCCTTTCAAAACATATCAAAGAGCGCAAGTCTTTAGGCACGAAACAAAAGCAACACGCCCTTTTCTAAGGAGCAGGGAATTCCACTGGATAGAAACTCACTGTGCACATGCCACAAAAGAAGATGCAATGAAACAAGTTCAGGAAGACATGCAAACAACAGAAGAAGTTCTGCATGATATATTTGGATTGCCATTTATGTTTTTTGAAAGACCATCATGGGACAAGTTTGCAGGAGCACACAGAACCTTTGCATCAGATGTGTTAAACCCCGACGGCAAAGTTATACAGCAACCATCAACCCATATAATCTCCCCTAGTTTCTCAAAAGCATTCAACATAACTTACAAAGACAAAAACCAAGAAGAAAAACCCTGCTACACAACTTGTTATGGCCCTTCAATCTCAAGAATATTCGCAAGCATAATCATAACTCACGGAGACGACAAAGGATTAAAATTCCCCTGGGAAATTGCACCATTGCAAGTAATAATAATCCCAATAGATAAAAAAGTAAACAAAAAAGCAGAAACTTTGAAAAAAGAGATTGAAAAATCTTATTCAGTAGAAATAGATTATTCTGACAAAAGACCTGGTGAAAAATTCAATTATTGGGAAATGAAAGGTGTTCCAATTAGAATAGATTTAGGATTGAAAGATTTGGAAAAAAAGCAGATAACAATTTTTAGAAGAGATTTAAATAAAAAAATTGTCATCCCAGAAAAAGATATTCTTAAAACAATTGAAAAAATTTCAAAAGAATTCACAAAAAATTTAATTAAAGAAGCAGACAAAATTTTTAAAGGAAAAATAAAAGACGCCAAGAATATTAACGAAGTAAAAAAAATAATTAAAGATGGTGCAATTGCCAGATGTAATTTCTGCTCAGTTGAAAAAAATGGTGAAAAATGTGCAGAAGAAATTATCAAAGAAATTTCAGCAGAAGTCAGGGGAACAAGGTTAGATGAAAACCAAAAACCATCTGGAAAATGTGTAATCTGCGGGAAAAAAGCAAAAGAGATTGTTTATGTGGCGAGGAGTTATTGAAAATTCTATTAAACTAATGAAATCTTTCAAAATGTATCTTTATGATCATTCATCAGAAAATCTTCTTTCATTTCCAGATTCATCGTAGTAGTGTTTCCTTCCATTTTTTCCCCATGCTACATAAGATTTTCCTTGAGAATTGTATAGGGTTGAAGTCACAGGTATACCTTTTTCCTCAAACACTTCAGGAATCTTATCATCATTCCAAATACTTACTAATATTTTCTCTAATCTTAAACCAACCATTTTAATCTGCCTCCTTAGGATTTACAAGATATCTTGTTTGTGCCATAAAATAAATAAATTCTTTATTAAGATCTAAAACTTCATGATCTGGAGCTTTAATTATCCCTGTTCCTAAAACAGATCTTTCCTCTAAGGAGTTAGTAAGTAAAAAAGGCTTAAAGTGAGGACTTGTAACCTCACCACCAGGATGCTGTTCCCCGAGAACATATCCATTTAAAGCATGACGAGTTCCAAAAAGAGAAAGAGAATTTTGATTTTTTTTAAGTTCTAATTTAGGATATTCTCTAGAAATATATGATTGAGTTAAAAAACTTTGTATTCCCTTATTTTTTCTCTCTCCAATTGGAACCGCAAAAATATCACCTTGTCTCTCTGCTTCTATATTTAAAATTTTTTCAAGGAAATCTACAAAAAAAGGCTTAATAGATCTATAAAAAGCTTCTTCTCCATTATTCGTAAAAGTATTGAAAGCATCTTTTTCTATTTGAACTAAAAAAGGTTCTTCATCTGTGCCTCCAAACCAATAATTTTCTCGAGGTGCCCTATAACTTTCATGCTCAAAAGACTTAAATAAAAATTGTTCTCCCTTCGCCAAAGGAAGATATACTGTATCTTGGAGTGGAAGAATAATATCTTTACCTTCCCTAATGGGCTCATCAACAGAATCCCAATTAATTTTAGCTTTACCAGCTTTCTTTGGAAGACTTTTAATTATTGTTACCATTATAAAGTATAACGCTAATACTATTTAATCTTTATAGCGATAATTATCGCCTCTTACTTTGAGAAACCAATTACATAAGAAAGAATTTTATTTTCCGCTTTTCTAATATGTGCCTGAAATGTGGAAAAAGAACGCTTTGCTTTTTTTGAAAGTTTATCTAAGCTTATTTTTCTTGGATAACTATAATATCCTGAATTAAGCGCAAGACTAATTGCTTCCTGCTGCTTTTCTGTTAATTCTGGCAACAGCGTCATAAAACCAAAATTTTTTATTTTCTTTTGGTGAAATTTTAAAAGTTTTAAATCATAAACTTTCTTCCCGGCTTTAATAATGTCTTCAATAGCTTTTCTTTCTAAAGAAGCAATTTCCCATTCTTCCCAGCCATCTTTATGAAAAATTATCGGATGATAATGAATAATCGCAGGATTATAAAATAAATTAACATATTTTTTCCCTTCTTGGTTTATTGTATGAGAACTAATCATAATAAAAAAATCTCCTTCTGTTTCAAGCAATTCCAGTTTTCTCCCTGTTTTTTGTTTTTGTAATTTTTTTAAATCCGCAAAGAATTTATTTTTGTTGCCACTATAAATAATCCCTGCAGCAATAAAAAAATATCTTCCTTTCTTAACATAATAATTTATTGGATAATAACATACCTCAATTTTATTTTCTTCAATTAACTTTCTAACCCTGTGTTCTTTATCATAAATTTTAAATTTTGCAATCCACATAACTATACGATAATTATCGTTCTTTTTAAATCTTCATAAAAACCCAAATCATATTAACAAATAACCAAAAACTCTTCTTCTTTTATATTAAACTATTCATTACTAACGACAGAATTAAGCTCGTCTTCTAATCTTAATGTAATCTCCATTAAACGACTTAATTCTTCTTCTACAAATTTTTGTTCCATTTCCTTTTTGTTTTCCATTTTCTGGAATTTCAAATAAAAACAGAAATCTTTTCCAACCCAAATTAATTTAGAAATTATTCAACTTAATTCAGGCAAAAAAGAAAATCTGAATTAAATTGAAACAGGTTTAATTGTAGCATAGACTAAGCCAAACATGCAATTCTTCCAACTTGCAAATCTTAGTCTGTTACTCATAACACCTTCAGGAAAATAGAGTTTATAATATTTGTGTTAAAAAATATTATAACAAGAAATTTTTAATTTCACTCTTTTATATTTTTCTATTCAGTTTATTGATTGCATAATTGAGAAAATCCTAAAGAGTTTTTGAGTCGACCGTATTCAAAAGAGCGAACACGATAAACTATTGATCAAAATAAAAAGCAAACAATTTCTATATATTAAAAAGATTTAGATATAAATCTTCATTTCTATCTCTAAACATCATTCTCAATGGAAGTTTTTTGCCATTTCCATCGAATCTGGGTTCTGCCAAAAATTGTTTGTATGTTGGTCCCATCAGTTTTTTTAATTCTTTAGATGTTGTAATGGTATCTTCTGCAACAGTTTCTATACCCAAAATCTTTGCAAACTCTGTATCTGGATTTGGCACATCATAATCATGGCAGGTATCTTCAGGTTTATTTTGATAATTATCCCCTCTATGATTTTTAGGGCACATTCTACAGATTTCATCATATGATTCTACAATTTGTACAAGTTGGTTTGGATTTGATGCTATTCTTCCTAGTGCATTTGTAGTATTCTGTGACATACCTACATTGTCATACCCACTAAGAACTTCCTCAGGTTTTCCATTTAAGTAAAAAACTTCAAATAATCTCATCGCATGATGAGGTAATAATTTTATTGGTTCCATAAAAAAATAAAAATCTAATAGTATATAAATGTTTTGCTTCGTTGTCTTGCAATAGTAGTAAACTATTTACCCCTTCTAACAATCATTTAAATTTTATTTACCAACCAACTCAGAAAACCTCAACTCAGCCATTGAAAAGTTGTTATGAATTTTTTAAGTTTACAATGTTCAATAACTTCGCCTTAAATTTCTCCAAATCCTTAACCTTGACTCTGACACCAACAGCCTTCTCATGCCCCCCGCCAGTCGCCCCTTCCAAATCCTTAATCACTTCCAAAACAATCTCCCGAACATTTTTTCCCCTAACAGAAATATTCACCTTGTCTCCGGAAACATAAATCACAACAATAATCTTCTCGGGAAATTCATACCTCAGTCCATTTGCCAAATCAGAACTAATACTCAACTCCCCTCCATACTGAAAAAACAAAACCCCCTCATCATTTTTCTGAGATTTCGCCTTCTCCAACAATCTTTCATATTTCTCATTTATCTCTTTAAACTTTTTATGCATAGTTTGATTATAACTGCTCTCCTCCAAAACTTCATAAGGCGTCTTGACCTTCATCAAAAATTTCAGCATAATTACTACATTAGTTGTTCTATCTTTTAATCCCGCATTAAAAATTTTCCCAATCTTCCCTATCTGAGATTTAAAATAAATTTCCTTAACATTTTCAGAATCCATTGCCAGGTCAGGATATTTTTCTTTAAACTCAAAATAAAAATCAGGAACAAAATGATCAGAAATACACCCCACAACCGCAATCCACAAATCTTGCTTTCTCCCCGCTATTCTATAACAAAGCTCTGTTACTGGTTCATTTGTTTTTCCTTTATTTAACAGAGGATTATAATAATTAACAAAATCAGGAATATTGCTGTTCTCATGATGATCAATCCACACCACAGGAAGATTAACCTGTCTAACCTCCTCAAAAAATTTCTCAGAAACAACTGGCTTGTCCAGAATAAAAATATAATCTGCATTCAATTCCATGACTTTTTTAAAATAATTTCCCGCGTCCGCAGACTTCATCGCAACACCTTTTCCCCTTCCAATATATCTCTGCAACAAAAGAAAACTACAAAGCCCGTCCCCGTCATTATCAAAAAAGAAAATCGGATTTTGTGCTTTTTCCAAATGCTCGCGGATTTCTGTAATTTGTTTTTTAGTTAACATTTTAATTAAATGAAAAGTTGGTTTAAAAATCTTCATCAAAATCTTTTCTATTAACTTATCGGTTGGTGGATAAGCGATTTTCTCAACTTTTAAAAAAGAATAAATATTTTAAATAGAGATTATTTATGAATTACATGGAATTAGATGTAAATGAATTATTTTATAGGATTGAAGATAAGAATTTAGAATATAAAGAAGGGTTTGATAATGATGATGTTACCCAAACAATCGCTTCTTTTTCAACAAGTGAGGGGGGATATATCTTAATTGGAGTTAAGAATGATGGAACTCCAATAGGTTATAGATGTTCAAAAGAGAAAGTCAAAGCAAAATTAAATAATCTTGCTAAAGATTTAAATGGTGGTAAGGGAAATATACAGATTGATTTTAAAGAACACGCCCCAGAAAAATATATCGTGATAGTAAAAGTTTATGAAGGGGATAGAAAACCTTATGGATGGAAGGGGGCTTATTACAAAAGGGTTGATTCAAGAGATGAAAAATTATCTCCAGAAGAGATAATGGAAATAAAACTAAAATCAAAAAATCTAACTTTTGATTCTTTAATAAATAATATTCATAATAGAAAAAGTAACATCTCTGATTTGGATAATTCAAAAATTTTAAACTATATCCAACTTGCAAATAGTGGTAAGAGAAATAGACAAATTAAATTTGATAATATCAAAAATGTCTTAAAAAATTTAGATTTGTTAATCGGAGATTGCTATATTAAAAATACTGCTATGTTATTTTTTGGAAAAAAACCACAAGATTCTTTTCAAAATGCTAAAATAAATTTTTTAATTTATATAGGAGATTCAATTGATAGCTCTAAATTAAAATATAGAAAACATATTGAAGGAGATTTGATTAACCAAATTCAAGAACCGTTTAATTTTATAAAATCCAATACTGAAAATAAAGTAATAATGGATGGGTTGAGAAGAATTGAAATAAATCAGTATCCTATGGAAGCTATTAGAGAAGCTCTGATAAACGCAGTAGCTCATAGAGATTATTCTGTATTTAATTCTGATATTGTGATAAGATTATTTAGCAATAGATTAGAAATAATTAATCCTGGTGGGTTGATGGAAGGTGTAACATTACAAGAATTAAAAAAGGGAGGACATCCATCAGTTAGAAGAAACCCTAAAATCTGTTATCTTTTAGACAATTTAGGATTAATGGAACAAGCAGGACAAGGAATAAAGAATATTATTGGAGCTATGAAAAGGTTTGGTTTAGAAGAACCAAAAATAGAAAGTGATAATGGTTTTTTTAAAATAGAGTTTAAAGGGCAAAAATTAGAAGGAAATGATTTCTCAAAACACTTAATCGGCTCTTCTATGGATTTAGAACCCGTATTAACTGATTTAGAAAGAAGAGGTTTGAAATATATCAATTCATTAGACAAATTTCAATCCATAAGAATAAATGAATATATGAAAAGGATTAAAAGTAAAACAAGGATAACTGCAAAAAGACATTTGGATAAGTTTGTGGAGTTAGGTATCCTTGAAGTATCAAAATTAGGCAAGAGCTTAATTTATAAAAAAGTATAAATGTATACAATTTATATATAAAAGGTATATATATCTTCCAGTGGAAATTAAGGTTAAGTTTAATAATTGCCTCAATCAATTCAAGGTAGGATAAAAAACCACTAAAGAAGAGTTAAGATTTTTCAATAACCTCAATCTCCTTATCTGTTAAACCATAAAGTTTGTAAACCATTTTGTCTATTTCATTTTCTGTTTTAGAAATTTCATTAATTAATTCTAAAACTTCTTTTTTGTTCTTCTCAAAAAAATTCATTAGTTCGGCTTCTTTCTCTATACTCATTACTTTATTCTTATTTTTTATCTCATTGACAAATTCTTTAAAATTAAGATTATAAAAAGTATTTAGCTTTCGTGATATTTTATCTAAATTATATTTATATTTAATTAGTTTTATGAACTTATCTTTTTTTTCATAAAATTCTTTATTCTTATCAACCATCAAATCTGCTTTTTCAATAAGTGGTTTTTGTTTTTCAAGAGATATTTTCTTTATGGGGATTTTTTCTAAAAAAGTTTTAGATATGTTAACAGTTAGGTTGGATTTATTTGTAAACTTACTAACATAATACCAATTAATTAATCTTGAATTTAACAAAGCCAAAACATATTTTAATGAGTATTCTTCACCTTTTGGTAAAATGGTGTTTGTAGAATTAAAGGTATAATATTTCTCATTATCATAACTTGTAACAAGTGGTTTTAATCCCCCACTTATTCTTTGAGTAATTAATTTTTCTGGACTTAAAAAAATAGATTCTTCTCTTGCTCTATAAAGTAATTTTTTTTCATATAAAATATATCTTTCAGAAAAAACAGGAAAAAATGGTTTTATATCTTTTCCTTCCAACATAGGTTTATGTTTTTCACTTTTCTTATAATCTTCAATCATTTCTTTTTTATTTTTACCTGTTGCAATACCTCCTGCGTGAATAATAGTTATATCCCCCATATTTTCACAATCTTCTGTAATCTTATCTAATAATTTTCTATCAGACTTACTTGAAACAATATTAAAAGCATAACTTGTATTTTTTAGAAAATCAATTTGTGATATTTTATTTTTCTTTTTTTGGTTATCAAAATTAGGGATTATCTCAACTAAATTTTTATTTCTTTTTTCTTCACTATTATTCTTTCTCATCTTTATAATAATAGTTGAAGCTGTAACTCCTTCAAAGACTCCTGTTCCCATATCAACTATTTTAGAGATTTCAAAATTATCTAAAAGTTGTTTTCTAACAATATCATAAGTAGTTGTTCTTAAAAGATTATTAGGAATTATAAAACTGATAAAACCCCCATTTTTTAATAAATCCTTGCTCTTTATTAAAAACAGAGAATATAGATTAATCTTTCCAGATTGTCTTGCGTGACTTTTTGAAATAGAATCTTTTGCATTAAGATAATTCTTCGCAATATATTCTTTAAATTTATCATTAAATTCTACTTCTCTCGTAAATACATAAGGAGGATTTCCAATAACAATATCAAAACCTCCATTACTCATAATCTCTGGAAAATTTTTATTCCAATCAAAAGCTAAATTCTCCTCTATCTTTTCATCACTGACTAAACTATTTCCTTGTTTAATATTATTTG
Organism: Candidatus Pacearchaeota archaeon; assembly: GCA_023132255.1. Taxonomy (GTDB): domain Archaea; phylum Nanobdellota; class Nanobdellia; order Pacearchaeales; family GW2011-AR1; genus JAGLYK01. Next base: position 55,292 of record JAGLYK010000011.1, on the reverse strand, counting down.
ATAAATCAATTAATTTCTTATTCTTTCTTGCTATTTTTAAGAATAAGGATAACTTAGTTATCTCAACTGATTCCTCATTAATATCAACTCCAAAAATATTATTTTCTATAATATTTATTATTTCTTCTTTCTCATCCCATTTCTTAAATGTTAATTGTCCTTTAATATTACTTTTTATTTTTAATCCTCTACTTGCTTTATAATCTCCATAATTTTCTTTAACAAATTGTATTTTCTCAAATATTTCAAATAAGATTTCAGTAGCCTTGATTAAAAAAGCCCCAGACCCACAGGCAGAATCTAAAATTTTAATTGACCTAAACTTTTTTTCTAATTCTTCTATGTCTCTTGAATACTCATCTATTAATTCATTAACATCATTAATCCCACTTTTTGATAAATAAGGAATTATGGTATTTCTACAAATATATTCAGTTACATACTCAGGTGTATAAAAAACACCTTCCTGTTTTCTTTTAGATATTTTTTCTTCTTTTAAGTTTTCTATATCTGAAATAGATTTTTCAAAAATGTGTCCTAAAATATTAACATTAACTTCTGATTTAAAATCAAAGGAAGCCATAAGTAAAATATTTTCTATTATTTTATTTAATCTATTTTTATGCTTATTGAAAATCTTTTTATCGTATTCATTTAATTGCACTTTCTTATCTAACCTATAATTCTGAAAAACATCTTTGAAGAAAAGTTTATTTCTATAATCTTTAAATGATAACCTACCATCAATTTCCTCTTTAAATAATTCTCCATTAAAACCTTTTATTTGTTTAGGAATTTCTTTGTCTAATTCTCTAAAAATACCTTTTATTTTTCCAAAAATATAATGAGTATGCCCATCTATCCCTCCACTTTTTTCAAGAACTTCTAATATTTTTATTTCAAAATATCTTTTATCAAGCAATTCTGTATCTTCTGCGAAGAAGATAAACATTAATCTATTTAGAAATAATTGAGTATAATGCAAACAGATTTCATTTTCTATCTCACTTTCTTTAAACTCTTTAAGAATCATAAGTCTTGTTTCGTGATATAGTTTATAGAATTCTTTTGTTAAATTCCTTTCTTCTATTATTGAATCATTATATAATTTTGTAGTATCTTCTTTTTCAAAACTTTCCTTAGAAAAAATAAAAATAAATTCTTTTAGTTTATCTGGATTTTTCTTAATATCCAAGAAGTTAATTTTATGATATTTGGTGTATCCTTCTTCTCTTTTAAATAAAACAAAATCTCTATAATTTGTTAGAATTCCATAAGGTATTTTATTTTTGTAAATATAGTCATTAATTTGATTCACAGGTGTTTCTCTTATTTTTATATTTCTGCCCTGTAAAGCCCATAAATCTTTAGTTTTTGTTCCTTTTGCTTCAAAACACACAAGAAAATCTCCAGATTTATCTCTAAAGGGAAATTCCATATTTTTTTCTTCATGTTTAAAATCTGTTATATCATAACCTAATAAATCTTTAAGAATGTAAATCATAAATTTAGGATAGTTAGCTACTTCTTCTTGTAATTGGTTTTTTTCTAATAATTCAATCCATTTTTTAGAAGTAGTTTTTTGTTTGGCTGTTGGTTCTATTTGTTCTATATTTTTGATTATGGTCTTTTCGTTGAATAAATTTTTGCTCATAAATAGATTAGAAAAAACACTTATTTAAATCCTACTTTTAAGCTCTACTACCAACCACCAACTACCCACTACCTACTTCAGTCTTCAACTTTTTATAACCAAAAAAATCAGTTGTATAATTATAAGCCCCTGCATTTAAGAAAACTATTTTATCCCCAACTTTTGGATTTTTTAATTTAACTTTATATCTAAAAATATCATCTCGTGTTGGAGAGTTTCCTTTAATTAAATAAAATTTTTCATCTTTGCCCCCGAGTATTCCATCCTGTATATCAGGGGGTACCTCGTTAGAGGTTCTCGTACCGGGAACGTAGTAAGGCGGTACACCTTTAGGTGCAGAGTCTTCAATCTCTCCTTCAACAAGCATTTTTGTTCCTGTCAAAACAGTATCCAACGCACAATTATAAATCGTGGTATTAATTATCAAATTATTCTTTTGAATTTGAATAATTTCTGTCTCAAGTTTTATACAAGGTGCAGCAAAAAATCTGCCTGGTTCAATATATGTCTTAATATTATATTTCTCTAAAAATTCTTTTGCATTTGTTATTTTTTTAAAAATATAAACCAGCACTTCTGAAACATAACTCCGATATTTTGCCGGAAGACCTCCTCCAAAATTCAAAAAATCAATCCTCTCCAAACTCTCTTTTGTCAAAGAATCTTCCAACTCTTCTTTAATTTCCCACTCACTTGTATTTTGTGATTTTCTGTGAATATGAACTCCAATTTTATCTATATAAGAACTATCTTTTATCCTCGCTATTATCTCATTTATTTTCTTTGAACTCATTCCATAAACAAAATATTTCCCACTCCCAATTCTATGCTCCTGAAATTTCATCCTTAAAGAAAGGTTTATGCTAACATTTATTTTGTTTAGGACATTCAAAATTCTTTCCAAATCAATTTCATTATCAATAACAAAATTTTTTATTCCCTTCTTTAAAATCTCTTTCAACTCTTCTTCAGGTTCTGCCTGAGTAAAAAACCAAATCCTGGACTTGTCTTTAATCATATCAATCTCCTCTTTAGCATGAATTGAAAAATCACAATCAGAAATTTCTTGCAAAACATTTCCGACTTCCCTGTTGGTTTTATAACTATAAGAAATTTTTAATCCAAGATTTTTTAGGGTTGTTACTTGTTCAAGAAGTTTGGATTTTGAGAGGATGAATTTAGGTTCCATAACAAAAAACAAGATAGAGTGTATTTAAGTGTTTTTCTTATTTAAAATTTCTGTGATACTTTTTATTTTTTATTTTTTAATCTTCAAATATAAAACTGGATACTAACAAAATGTTTCTCCCCAATCACCATGACCTATCGCATATGATTTTTCGCCTACAATATATGCTAGTCTTTTAAGATACTAAAGAAGGTCATTTAGACATCCTTATAGTATTAAGGCAATTTTTTAAACATTGTACATTCTTTCTTACTCCATCTGTTACAATCCCATTTATTTCATTTCTTTTGTTTTCTGAAAAATCCGTATTCTTATAAAATTCATTTAAATCATCTTTAAGAATTTCGTCTAATTTTGTTTTGACTTTTCTCTTTAAAGTATTCAAATCAGAATCATCTCTTGAGATTTCTTCTTTCAATACAATTGAAGATATTTCTGGGGTGTTCACCACTAATCTATAGATAAATCTAGAGGGGTCATAACCGAATGGACCACTATCTGTTTTAAATTTTAATGAGACAGAGTCGGTTATGGCATCTAATACTATGTTCTTATAGCTTGAAAAAGAGTTTGAATAACCCAAATTCTTACAATCTCCTATTGCATCTTCAAAATTCTTTCTTTTAGACTGTATCAATACATTCGCTATTTCTTCATCTTGAATCAAATTTTCTAAAATTAGATTACAGGATTCTTTATTTAGGGAATGGCCCTTTTCAAGAGATCCAATGATTCCTATCTTTTCTTTTTCAGCAATGTTATATATTTTAAATTCTTCGGCGAATAAACCATTATATTCTCCATTTTTGACTTCCCTGTCCTCTCCTTCTGAGAGAGCATTTCCCAATTTCTTTAGTACTTCTACACACCCAAAGACATAACTTTCTGGCGATAGTTTCTTTTTAAAAAAATTCATTTTATTTATACCTCCTTTCAGCTCTATCTAAAGATACATTTTGGTGCAAGTTTCCTATTTTATTTTCTTCTTCCATAAGTTCTTACCACTATTTAGTTAATATTCCCAAGTAACCCTTCTTAATATAACTTTCTACCAATTTTTACACAATCCATTAAAGTATTCCCTCTTATTTCACTTTAATTAGTAAGATTTAAAAACATCTTATTATTTATCAGAATATGCAGGAATTAAAATTAGATAAAATTGATAAGAAATTACTTGGTTATATTTTTCATAATTTTAGAACTCCAATAACACAGATTGCAAAAAAATGCAGAATCTCACGAGAACAGGCAGAATACAGAATTAAAAAATACGAGAAATCCGGATTAATAAATAAATATCTTGCTGGAATTAATTTGCACGCACTTGGTTATGACAAAAATTACATTATTAAATTAAGGGTGAAAAATCCCCAGATAAAAAAATTAGCAGAAATAAATAATCTGAAAAACATTTTAATATTCACGCGGGTATCTTGTTATGGGCAATGGGATTACATGGTGTCGGTTTTTGCAAAAGATAAAACAAGTATTTTAGAATTTATTTCTTATCTTTATGAATTATGGAAGCATGAATTATCAGACTATGAAATTCTTGAACCAATTGAAATCCATTATTTTCCATTAAAAATTTTTGGGAAAACAGAATATGATAAAACTTTAAGTTATGCAGAAAGCAGGCAAATTGTTTTAGATGACTTGGATAAAAAAATATTATCTATCCTCGCAGAAAATGCAAATATAAAAATTGTTGAATTAGCACACAAAGTCAACTCAAAAATTGAAACAATAAATTATCGTTTAAAGCGTATTGAAAAAAACATGATTCTCGGTTATAGAATTTTTCTTAATCTTGATGTAATTGGATATAATTTAACTTTAATAAATATCAAGATGAATAATTTGTCCAAGCCATTTCAAAATAAACTGCGAACCTATGCTAAACAAAGAGACAGGGTGCATGCTTTTTCTTTAAGTGTTGGGAAATTTAACACAACATTCCAAATAATTTATAAACATCCTGAAGAACTTAAAAAAGAAATTAATAAAATAAAAGAAACTTTTGCAGAAAATTTAATTGAATATGAATTAATTAATATTGAAAAAGAGTTAGAGCCGAAAATGTTACCTGATGTTTTTTAATTGTCTTTCAACAATCCTTCCTCTTTCATCTTATCTAAAACACTGCACATCATTAAAGGAAAAGTTATGCAGACATCTCCATTAACAGTAGCAGCCTCTGCATCATCTTTCAACTTTCCCCATGATTTTGCTTCCTGTGTTGTTGCTCCGGACAAACTTCCTGAACCTGCATGAGAAGTTGTCATATAAACTGCATAATCAAAACCCCCGCTTAACAAAGCTGCAAAAATCGCATAATGTTTTGAAGTGCTTCCTCCAAGACTAATTAATCCTTTTTTTTCATCAAAACTTAAATCAGTCACAACTCTCTGCATATCCTTAATTGTATCAACAATAAAATCAGGGTGCTTTTGCTGGAACATAAATAACTGAAACCCAAAACTTGAGTCAGCAATTCCAGGACAATAAATTGGAATATTATTTTTCGCTGCCTGATACAAAATTGAATTTTCGTTGCCCTCGCTTATTCCATCCTGCATAAGGCCTCCATCTTCAGAGGTCATACCAGTGGTATCAGAGGGTACACCTTTAGGTGCCATCATCAACCCAATTTCTTTTAATAAATCAGAAACTGAAATCCTTCCGGCAAAGTTTACTTTTGACGCAGAAGTATTAGCTTCTCGCTGTTTTTCATAAATCTTTGTCAAATATTCGTTCATCAAATCCTCAAATTTCATAAAACTTTCATTTCTAATTATCAAATTCCCAACCCTATTCTCTCCCTTCTCATGAAGCTGAACATCATCTGCATAAAAATTAGTAACCTCAAATTCTTCACCAAGAGATTTCATAATGTCTTCTTCAATTGCTCCTGAAGTTGTTACCAGAATATTTGGTATTTTCATCTTGCATAATTGAGCAAAAAACCCTCTTAATCCAGAAGTAACCATATTAGAAGTAAAGGTTAAAAAAATCTTTGCCCCGGATCTTTTCATTTTTAAAACAACCTTCACAGCTTCATTCAACTCAATCGCTTGATAACCAAGATAGCCAAAACTATCCACACATTCTCCCACAGTCATATTAGGTTTCCATAAAAAATCTTTTACTTTTTTCATTTTTGGTTCCTCCAAAAAGGAAAACATGGAAATCTTTGATTTACTTTTTTCATTGTATTAACACAAATTTACAAATAGAATTATAAAATAGGTATTGCCAAACTCTCACTAAACAATTGAATATTCATATTTTTTAAAAAATAAATTAGTTTTTAAGACTTTCTAAAAGTTATATTCCAGTATCAAAATCTTTTTAAACAAAAATCACCAATAAATATTACAATGAATAAATGGATTGAACTCTTGATTGGATTAATCTTAGTAAACGCCGTGATATTCTTTGCATGGTTTTCAGGTGAATGGTTCGGAGCATTCTGGAACTTCAAGCACGCCACATGGGAATTTCTCAAAGGCGGAGTAGTCTGGCTCTTATTAATGATAGGTTTTCTTTTGATTGTTCTGGGAATTAGCGATTTGAAGGATTAATTTTAATTCTAAAGTATCCACTATGAATTAAAAAATAAGAAATAGGAAACTAAAATTATTATTTAGCAAAATTTTTGATAACTTCAATTACTCCAATCACCAAAACAAAGATTGCTGTTCCCCAACCAAAAATTCCTTCAGTTAACGATCCAAATTGATTTACACCAATTAGGGGAAGTAACAAAATCAAACCTAAAAGCACTACCAAAACAGAACTAATTCTTTTCATTTTTCAACACCCTCCTTTTTAATTATATAAAATATACAGGAAATTAAACTATATAAAATTAACTTATCCAAATAAAAAAATTAAACTTCTTTTTATAATTAGAAACTTTAATCATCTTGCAATAAACTAGTCACAGAAACCAAGGCATCTCCAAAATCTTTTTTAAGAACTATCTTTATTTTCCCTTTGATATTTTCTATGCAAAAAGGATTTTCATTTTCAGTTATTTTTTCAATATCAATATGCTTTATTTCAAGACCATTTAATTCTGTAGAATCAACAGGATAAAAAAACAAATTCTCATCTGTAAAATATTTCCTAAATTCTTCATAAAAATCTTCATCTTCATAAGCACCTTGCTCTGGCTTCAAAAGATTCGCAAAACAAACATACTCTATTTTTTTTGGCAAAGAATATTCTAATTCTTGAGAACCTTGCGAACTTTTCCACAACTTATTAACATCTGACTGAAAATCATCTGCAAATTTCCCAACACTAATAGTATCTTTCAAACCAAGAAATTTTTGAATTGCAAAAAAAGCAAACGCAATAAAAACAATCATCAATATAATTGAAAAAATCATCCCAAAAGATAATTTCACTTGTGCTTTCGTTCGAAGTCCTCTGCGGACGAATGGAAATCTTCCCATGGACCTACTTGGCTTATGCCTCCTGAGGTATTGATTCGCTTTCATTTGGCTCTTAAGAAACGAGCAAGTGGGGGAAAATCCCTAATTTTTTTCACTCTCTTTCCTACCAATAAAATATTTGTTTTATTTATATATTTGTTGGTTATCCAAGAAATATCAAACTGGCTTCAATAATCGCTGCAATAATTAAAAGAGGTATCACAACAAACAAAAACACTCTTAATGAATTCCAAAAACATCTTCTAAAGAATTTTCCTTTTTCTTTCCTAAAGATAAAACTTCCTAACTTTAACCCCAAACCAAGAGAAATAAAAATCGCGGGCAGTTCAAAAATTCCATGAGGAAAAATTCTCCACAAAACAAAAATTCCTTCAGTTTCAACACTAATGGCTCCGACAAAACCTAAAACATAACCATTAGCAACAGCAGCCAACACAGGAAAAATTCCTAAAGCAACTCCGAAAATTAATCCAAAAAAACTGCTTTGTAGATTATTCACGAAAATAAATCTAATCAATTCCAATTGAGACATATCTTTAGTTTGTTCTAAAAGTTTCTCAATAAATTCTAAAATTATCTTTGTAATCTCCTCAGAAGCAGGAACAAAAAAACCAATTAACGTAAAACCAAAAAATACCCCTATAATAGAATAAATAAAGTTCTTTGACTCTTTAATATAATTCCAACTTTCTTTATATTCTCTTTTCAGATTAAATTTATTTTTTTTCATTTAGCTAAAATGCCTACTCAACCATTTAGTCTTATTTTTATATTTGGTCTTCAAGTACATCCCATAAGCCAATCCACACACTAATCCTCCAAGATGAGCTGTGTTCCCAATACCAATATTGGCTGCTCTTGAAATAATCCACAATACAATTAAAATTCCCGGACCAGCGTATTTCATCTTAATAGGAATTGGAATAAACATAACATAAACAGGAAGATTGGGAGTCAATAAAACCAACAATCCAACTAAACCAAACAAAGCTCCTGAAGCCCCTACAGCCGGAAGATTAGAAGGAGATAAAAATTCAATTAGTATATATAAAACTCCCGCAAATAAACCTGATATTAAATAAAACCATAAATATCTTTTTTTTCCCAAAATTCTTTCAATTAAACCGCCAATAAACATTAAAGAAAACATATTTGCAAAAAGATGGAAAAAACCTCCATGCATAAACATACTTGTTAAAAAAGTCCACAACCTTAATTGTTTGATATTTTCCAATGAAATAGCAATATCACTCATAAAAAAATTTTCAGATATAATTTCTATAGATAACAAAACCCGAACTAATATAAATAAAACAACATTAATTAAAATCAAACTAACAGTCACACTCAAGTTCGGAAAAAGATTTTTCTTCTTCTTAGGATAAATCTGATAAACTCCCATTTACTTCTTCCCCTTCTTCTTTACTGGTTTTTTAACCTTTTTAGATAGTTTTTTCTTAACAACTTTCTTTTTTATTAATTTCTTTTTTACTGGCTTCTTAACTTTTACCACAGATTTTGTTTTTTTAGAGGATTTATCTTTAACTACTTTTTTTGCAGATTTCTTTTTCGTAGCTTTTCTAATTGCAGATGCCTTTTTCCTCGCTGCAGATTTAATCTTTTCCTGTTTCTTTAATTCTCTCATCTTCTTTTTATCCATCTTAATTCTTTGCTTCTCAATTTCCTCATCAATAAGTCCTAATTCCCTGTTTAATCGGGATAAATTTCTTCTAATATCTTTCAAAAATTTTTCATTATTTTTTAGAACAAAAATATCTCCACACTCCTTACAAGTAAAATCATAAAGCATGGCATTCTCCTCGTTAATCTCTATATTGCATCTCTCACAAACATAAAACTGCTTAGTTTCCCTGCTATTAATCTGATTATTTATTTGACTTATTTTCTTAATCAAATCATTTCTCAAAAACAACAAAGATTTAAGAATTTCAATTTTCCAGGAATAAGTATACCATCCTTTTTTCTTATCTTTCTTTCTCGTAGAAGATACCAAGCCATAATCTGAAATTTTATAAAGAATATTTCTTGTTTGATTAATTGTAAGGTCCATTTTTTTTGCAATCAAAAATTCATTAACATATCTTTCACTAATAAGCAACTCCACAATACCTTCTGCTTGTTTTCCGACGACAATAGTAATAACTTCTTTGAGAAATTTTTTTAGCATTAGAATATGAGAATTAATTCAAATAAATATCTTTCGGTTCTGTGGAACAGAAACGTTGGAATATTTCTATATGGAAATTGGTTTTGTCATGCAAAATCGCAGAAGAATCTTTATTTAAAGAGAGTTCTTTCTTTCGGTTTTGTTATACCTCTAGAAGAATTTTCACAAAAGTTTTTAAACTATTATTATATTTTATATATATTAAAAAGTATATATTGAATTAATATAAAATGGGGTGGTTTAATAAAAAAAAGGAGAAAGAAGTTCCTTCGTTGCCTGAACTTCCAAAGCTTCCAGAGTTGCCAAACATAGAGGAGAACTCATTAGATAATTCTAAGATACATCAACTACCTAGCTTTCCTACAAATTCTTTAGGGGAAAAATTCTCTCAGAACACAATTAAAGAAGCTGTGGCTGGGAAAAAAGAAGGTGAAGAGGTTCCTGAAGCAGATGATTTTGCAGAGGACAAGCAAATGATGCAAAGGCCTCTAAGAGAACCTCCGGTGCCAGAATTTTCTCATCTTGCAAAAATCAAAGGAATTCCATTTGAAAGAAGAACTGATGAAATTTCAGAGGATTTTGAAACTTCAACAAAAAAAGCTGAACCAGTTTTCATAAGAATAGATAAGTTTGAAGAAAGCTTGAAAATATTTGAAAAGACTAAAGATAAAATTTCAGAAATAGAAAAGATGCTTAAACATATAAAAGATGTAAAAGAAAACGAAGAAAGAAAATTAGATTCATGGGAAAATGAAATAGAAATAATCAAAAAACAAATTGAAAAAGTAGATGCAAACATTTTTTCTAAAATATAATGGCAGCTGAAAAATTAATTCATGTTAAACTTGAATACGAGGACGCTATCCAATCTAAAAAAAATATTCTTTCATTAGAGATGGGTTTATTAAAAATAATCCAGACAATAAAAGAATATCATGAACTCAGGTCAAAAGAATTTGAATTAAAAATAAAATTATATAGGCATATAAAAACATTACTAACAGAAATAAGGCGACTTCAGAAAAATCTTCCAAAATTAGAAATACCCAAGATATTAAAAAAGCCTGAAACTAAAGAAATAATTCCAAAAGAAAAACATTATGAGGAAAGTATAGAATCCCAGCTTAGAGAAATTCAAGAAAAGCTGAATTCTTTAGGAACAAATAATTTTTAAAACCCTCTTTCTTAGACATTTTTATGGACAGAAAACAATTAATAAAAAAATATTTTAATTTTTTTAAAAGTAAAAACCACAAAGAAATCCCTAACACAAGTCTCATCCCGGAAAACGACCCAACAACATTATTTATTTCAGCAGGAATGCATCCTATAGTCCCATACTTATTGGGACAAAAACACCCTCTAGGAAAAAGGCTAATGAATGCCCAAAAATGTATAAGAACAGGTGACATTGAAGAAGTTGGAGATTCAACACACCATACTTTTTTTGAAATGATTGGAAACTGGAGTTTAGGAGACTACTTTAAAAAAGAGGCAATTGAAATGAGTTTTGAATTTCTAACAAAGCATCTTAAAATTCCTGTGCAAAGATTAGCAGTAACTTGTTTTGCAGGAAATAAAGATGCTCTAAAAGACAACGAAGCTGCAGAAGCTTGGAAATCCTTAGGAATCCAAAAAGAAAGAATTGCTTTCTTAGGAAAAGAAGACAATTGGTGGGGACCTGCTGGAAAAACAGGACCTTGCGGACCCTGTACAGAAATGTTTTACTGGTCTCCAAATAAAATTCCTGCTCCAAAAAAATTTGATCCAAAAGATGAAAGATGGGTAGAAATCTGGAATGATGTTTTAATGCAATATAACAAAGATGAAGAAGGAAATTACAATGAAGCATCACAAAAAAACATTGACACAGGCATGGGTGTTGAAAGAACAGTTGCAATATTAAATAATTTAGAAGATGATTATGAAGCAGAAATGTGGAAACTAATTATTAAAAAAATAGAAAAGCTTTCTGGGAAAAAATACAAAGGAAATAAAAGAACAATGCGAATAATTGCAGATCACATCAAAGCATCTGTTTTTATCATTGCCGACGGAATAACCTCTTCAAACACAGAACAGGGTTATGTTTTACGAAGATTAATTAGAAGAGCCATCAGATATGGTAGAGAAATCGGATTGAGGGATTTCACTTACAAAGTTGCAGAACCAGTTTTCAAAATCTACAACGATTATTCAAAATTACAAAAAAACAAAAAACATATTTTGCAAGAATTAGAAAAAGAAGAAGAAAAATTTAATTTAAGCCTGGAAAAAGGTATGAGAATTTTTAATGGATGGGAACGAAAAATTAAGGAAGGATTTAGAAAGAACAGGAAAAAAATTAAATGGAGTAAGGGAAAATATTTGTTAAAAGGAAAAGAAGCTTTCCTGCTTTACCAATCTTACGGCTTTCCGTTGGAAATGACAATTGAATTAGCAAAAGAAAAAAACATCAAAGTTGATGAAAAAGGTTTTAAAAAAGAATTAAAAAAACACCAGGAACTTTCACGAACAGCAACAGAAGGCAGATTCAAATCTGGTTTAGCAGATGATTCAGAAGCAACAACAAAACTCCACACTGCAACACACTTGCTTTTAGCAGCATTAAGGAAAATACTAAATGATAAAAATATCCTTCAAAAAGGAAGCAATATAACATCTGAAAGATTAAGATTGGATTTTTCTTTTCCTAGAAAATTAACAAATGAAGAACTACAAAAAGTTGAAGATTTAGTCAACGCGCAAATACAGCGAGGCTGTGAAGTTATCAGGGAAGAAATGACTCCAAAGCAGGCAAAGGAAAAAGGAGCAACAGGGATATTTAATGCAAAATATGGGGAAGTCGTTTCAGTTTACACTATCAAAAATTGCTCCAAAGAAATCTGCTCTGGTCCTCATGTCAAAAACACCAGCGAACTTGGACACTTTAAAATCAAAAAAGAAGAATCTTCTTCAAGTGGAGTTAGGAGAATAAAAGCAATTCTCAAGTGAGAATTTCATTACTTCGCCCAAGCGTAGTTAAAGTAAAGCAACTCTTAAATAAAATTCTATCCTAAATTATACTCATCAACTAAACCATACTTTTCCTTGAGATTGTTAAATTTAATTGACCTAAAAAAGCTAATTCCGCCATTCCTTACTCTCTTCATACTATCTGCATCCTTGTATTCATACAAATCTTTTCCTAAAGAATCTCCAATAGAAATTAAAGCAACCTCGGGCTCAGAAACCAGACTTATTCCCCCAACATATTCTATAGAATCATCAGTAATTATAGACAGACCTGTTGTTTCAATAAAACAATAGCCTGTGTCATCAAGGCTCTCTTTTACAGGACATTTTATCCCCACAGACTCATGGTTTTCGTAGGCATGATAAAAGAAAACAACCTCGTATCCCATTTCCCTCAATAAAAAAGCCAGGAGTTCAGATTTCTCCCCGCAAATTCCCGCATTATCATAAAGGACTTCATAAGGATACCTGGAATAATTAAACACAACATTCCTCATGATAAAAGTTTTTTCAGATTCTGCATAAGGAATATTCTGAACAAGACTCACAGCAATCCTCATCTGGTCCTCTTCAACAGGCGTAAGATTTTGTATTTTCATAACCAACCCCAACAGCAATTCCTTTTGTTCTTTTTCATCAAGATTCTTAAGTTTAAAATCCCTTCTAGAAGGTTTCTCATTTTCATCATAAGAAATACTCTTAGGAAGATTAAACAAATAATCAACCAAACCACCATAAACTACATAATTAATTTCTTTTTCTTCTCCCCTCAAAACATATTTTAGAGTTATCTCTTTTGAAGAATTTTGATAATCAGAAATACAACTATCTCCTTCTCTCTTTAAAATTTCTGGACAACCACAAACAGAAGCCTTCTCTAAAAGTGCCCCATCTAAACAAAAATAAGGTTTTGTCAAGGAGCAAGTATCATAAAATGAATTGTCCCCGCAAACAGGAATTGCTTGAACATTTTTTCCTTTTGCAATATTGAACAAATATCCTCCGGCAATAACTAAAATAAAAAAAGAAACAATAACTACAAAAACTATCAAATATTTTTGTGTAATACTAAATTTATCAGTTTCTCTGACTTTAATTTTTTTAGAAACAATCTTTGGTGAAAACTTTTGTTTTTTTCTTTTAAACCTGTTAAAAAAATTCTTAAAAACATCCTGATTAGATTTTGAATCGCTTTCTTCTTTTTCTTTCTTGACCCTAACCATAAAACAAAATATAAAAACAATTATAAAAAACTATCGAAAAATAAAATAAAAAATAAAAATTACATGAGAAGTTCTTTAAGACCCCAAAACATTAAAACAAGCCACAATAATGTATAAAGCCAATAGTTCTTCCAAAGATTGCCTTTCTTGATCATTGCCTGATATTTCTTGAGAAGGTAGTCAACTTCATCTGCAAGTGCTATCATCATCAAAAGAGCTACAAATGCCGTTACTGCTAAAATCTCAACAACTGTAATTCCTGCACTATACAAATAATAAAAAACAACCACTGCCAAAATTAAGCTGACAAATTTCGCAATCTGTGGTTTGCTATAAATCCTCTTCGCAAAATTCATCCATGCCTGAGGCTTAATTAAAAGAACAAACATCTTTATCAAACCAGCAATAATCACAACAAACGCAATGTTCTCAACTGCTGTATAAACCATCTTTATCTCCTTTTTTTTAATTACTCAAAGCCCTAAGGACTTCTGGAATTTTATTCCTAAAACTAAGTAAAAATCAAAGTATTTAATTGTTTTCATTCCAAGATTTTTTCCAACAATTCAGGAAATTCTTTTGTTCCCATTCCTTTCTCTGTAAAATGCCCTCTACCTTTCAATTCTATTAATTTTGCATTTAACTTTTTTTCATATAATTTAGCACTCTTAAAAATAACTTCCAAATCATTATTTGAAATAAAAATAATAATCTCCCCAATGTTATTCTTAATTTTAGAATCAATTTTAAAATCACAAAACTTTGTAAAAGAAACTGAATAATTCGTATATAATTTGCCAGGTGCTACCAAAATTAATTTTTTGACATTTCTACCTGTTTCTCCTAACCACCTAACTAAAAAATCTGCCCCAGAACTATGCCCAACTAAAATACTATCTTTATTAATTTCATTTTTTTCAAACTCTCTTTTCCAATCTTCATATTCTTCTTTCCAATTCTTAGGCATTAACGGAGTAAAAGTTTGAATATTCTTTTTTTCTAATTCATATTTAATCCAAGGAAGCCAATGTCTTTCATTTTGAGGAGGAAGCCCATATTTTTTTATATTTTCTCTATCCTTAGAACTACTTCCATGAATAATCACAACATTCATTCTAAATAAACCCCTGGTCTTCCTGGTTTAACTTTCTTTGATTTATTTTTGGGGTCATATTTTTTCTTGTCATTAACTGCAAAAACTTCAATCCCTTTAATTTCAGAATACAAATCCAATTCATTTGGCAGAACATAAACATAAACCTTAACCTCTTTCTTTGCCCCTTGTAAAGATTTTTGTAAAAAATCTTTCGGGGTACGCCCGTGGTGCCCTGTTAATTTTTTAATCTGCTCTATATCTGATTTTAACTTTTCAGCAGCTTGTTCTTGTTTTTCAAACTTCTCGTCAATCTTTTTCTCGTCAGCAACAGGCCATTTTTCTAAACAAATAAAATTTTTACGTCCTCGGTTTTTCGAGGATGATCCAATCTTCTCCCAAATTTCTTCTGTAATATGAGGGCAAAAAGGGTGCAGCAATTTCAAACTTTTTTCCAAAACATCCTTGCTCTCTTCTTCACCCAAAGAATTAAACAAATCCCGAATCTTAATCACAGCCAAATTATATTTAAAATTTTCAATCTGCCCTGTAACTTCTTTAATTGTTTTATTTAACTTACTCTCAATTTTCGCAGAAGATTTTCCAATCTTGATGCCCCCTTGTGGGGTACACCCTTGGGTGCCAAAATAACTCATCACTTTGTTAATAAATTTCAAACTTCCCTGCACACCTTTATCACTCCAATCTCGAGGTTTGTCCGGAGCAGCAAGGGACATCAGGAAAAATCTCGCAGTATCAATTCCATATTTTTCAGAAACAATTTCCGGCAGAATAACATTTCCTTTTGACTTTGACATTTTCTCTCCGTCCTCCCCATGCAACATCCCCTGATTAAACAGTTTTGTAAACGGCTCGTCATAATTCACATAACCCAAATCCCGAAGAGCCTTTGTCCAGAATCTCGCATAAAGCAAATGCATTGTCGCGTGTTCAATCCCTCCAATATATTGGTCAACAGGCAGCCAATCCGCCTCAATCTTTTTATCAAACGGTTCTTTAGAATTTTTATTATCAGGGTACCTCATAAAATACCACGACGAATCAACAAAAGTATCCATTGTATCTGTTTCCCTTTTCGCCTTGGCATTGCATTTCGGGCATTTCACATTCACAAACTTTTCATTTGTCGCAAGAGGATTGCCTTTTCCAAACACAACTTTCTCAGGCAAAATCACAGGCAAATCTTTTTCATCAACCGGAACAATCCCGCACTTGTCACAATAAACAACAGGAATCGGCGTCCCCCAATATCTCTGACGAGAAATCAACCAATCACGCATTTTAAACTGAACAGTTTTCCTTCCCAACTTTTTCTTCTCCAAAAATTTAGTGATTTCTTGTTTTGCTTTTTCATTTTCCAAACCATTGAAACTTGAAGAATTAATCAATTTCCCAGAACCAATATAAGATTGTTTTTTCACATCCCCCCCTTTAATAACTTCTCTAATCTCCAAACCATATTTCTTCGCAAAATCAAAATCTCTTTGGTCATGTGCAGGAACACCCATCACCATTCCAGAGCCATATTCAGCCACAACAAAATTCCCTGCATAAACAGGAACCTTTTCTCCATTAATCGGATTAATTGCATAACTCCCAGTGAAAACTCCCTGCTTGTCTAAGTTAACAGCATCCTTATCAGATACACTTTTAATTTTATGCAAAAATTTCTCAACATCTTTTTTCTGCTCTTTAGTAACTAACTCCATTAATTTTTCATGCTGCGCAGAAACAACCATAAAAGTTACACCATAAATTGTATCAGGACGAGTTGTAAAAACAGGGAATTTTTTATTTGAAATAATTTTTTCAAGAAGTTCTGGAAATTCTTTTGTTTTCATTCCATTTAGTGTAAAATGACCTCTATTCTCTAAATTTATTAATTCTGCATTTAATTTTTTTTTATAAATTCCAGCACTCCTAATTGTTTCTTTTTTATCATTAGAAATGAAGATTATTATTTCTTTAACAAAATCTTTTATTTTTTCATTGATATTAAAATTACAAAATTCTTTTAATCTCTGACTATCTTTCGTAGTCTCCTTCGATGGAGCAATCAAAATTAGTTTTTTTATTTTTCTCGGTTTTTCACTAAGCCATCGAACCATAAATGCTCCTCCTGCACTATGTCCAACTAAAATTGTATTTTCATTAACATTTAATTTTTCAAATTCTTTTTTCCAATTTTCATAATTTGGTTTCCAAGGTTGAGGCATTAAAATATTATGTGTGTTAATTCCTTGATTTTCTAATTCTTTCTTTAACCAAAGAATCCAATGTTTTTTATTTTGAGGAAATTCATCAGGTCTGTCTTCCTTTGGTGACCCATGAACAATCACAACATTTGAAATTTTCTCGTCGGTATTCTCTATCTCAAAATCAATCTCAGTCCCATAACTTTTTCCAATCCAGTTTTTCTGCATTGTTTTAATTTTCTGAGGCCACTGCAAATCATTAATCCCGTCCAGCAGTTCATCAGCATAATCTGTAATTTTCAAAAACCACTGCTCCAGATGTTTAATCTCAACCTCAGTATCCTCATGCCTCCAGCACTTTCCATTATGCACCTGCTCATTCGCCAAAACACTATTACACTCAGGACACCAATTCACCGCAGACTTTTTCCGATAAGCCAAACCTTTCTCCAAAAACTTCAGAAAAAACAACTGGTTCCATTTATAATATTCCGGCTCCATTGTATTCACAAGCTTACTCCAATCATAACTCAGCCCCAAATCCTTCATCTGCTTGATATAATTCTTAATCGCCTTTTTTGTGTAAGGCTTCGGATGTGTTCCTGCTTTTATCGCCGCATTCTCCGCAGGCAGTCCAAGTGAATCAAACCCCATTGGATACAAAACATTAAACCCCTTCATCCTCTTAAAACGTGCAAGAATATCGCCAATAGTATAATTCAACACATGACCCAAATGCAGCCCCAAAGCCGATGGATACGGAAACATCTCCATCAAATAAAATTTTTTCTTCTTGGATTTCTGCTGAACATCAACCCAAAAAACTTTCTCCTGCTCCCACTTCCTCTGCCATTTCTTTTCAAGTTTTTTGAAATTGTATTTCATAAGATAATTACCTTTCAATAACTTTTAAATATTGTTATTTCTTTAATAATCTATGAAAAAAATCCAAGCACACATCATAGGAGAAATAATTTCCAGCAATTCTTCTGAAGCTCATGCACTTTACAAAAAAAGTTGCTTTGGCGAACCAGTTGCAGGGAAAATCCAGTACTCTCTTTCAGAAACGTTATTTTTAGTTGAAAAAAATAAAATAGAAGTATTCTCAAGAAACAAAAAAATATCAGAAAAAGAATTAATGAATAAATTCAAAAGAATTGACAAAAAAATCCAGATTAAATATCCTGTATTCAAGGACTTAAGGGAAAAAGGTTATATCGTGAAAACTGCATTAAAGTTCGGGGCAGATTTTAGAATTTATGACAAAGGACAAAGACCCGGGAAAAAGCACGCAAAATGGATTGTCTTTGCAGACCATGAATCAAAAAGATTAACCTGGCATGAATTCTCTGCAAAAAACAGGGTTGCCCACTCAACAAAGAAAAACCTGCTTCTGGCAATTGTCGACGAAGAAGGAGACATAACTTATTATGAAGTTAAGTGGTTGAGACCTTAGATTATTCCTCTCTAATAAAAATTTTATACTTACTACAAAAAGCCTCTCGAGAACCTATATAGTAAGGTTGCCTTTTGGCAGGATCAATTATAATATAAATTTCTTTTACTCCAGAAAGATGATCAAATAACAAACTTTTGAATAATTTAGAAGGATTTTCTTGATGTCTCTGAATTCTTTCATTATTATATTTCTCCCATTCTTCTTGCGTAGCTCTTTCTGAAAGAGGTTCTGCAAAAAACAAAACCCCCTTATTTCCTTCATAAAATCCCTGTTCTTTCATTTGGTCATCTATTGTTTTTGGTTTCTTAAAGAATTTCATTTTATTTCTTTTCCATTAATTTAATTAATCCTGCACAATAGAATATAATTCAAGCCTGCACTTTTGCTTAGAGTCATTAATAAGACATCTAGGATTCCCGAAACCATCAGAGCTAGACGAAAAACAAACATTATACCTATCTTTATCAAGATTATTAAGCCCAAAATAATCAACAGAAGATCCTTGAGGATGCAACTCAATAATACGCCCGTCGTCGTAGGTTTCTACTTTAATCTTGCTTCTAGGAGTAACTCTAATATCTATTGGAAAATTTTGAATCATTGCTATAAGGGCTTTCTTAGCATAGTTCCCTCTAAAATTATCTAAACAAATTTCCCCATTTGTTCTCATTTTCTCCATATCAATTTTACCTTTTAATGCCATTTTACTTACTCTCACAACCAAATTAATTATACTTAAATCTTCTTTCTCCCAGAAAGGAGAAACATTTATAACAATTAAATTCTATTAATTTTAATGAATACAGAAATTTTAAAAGAACTTGGGCTAACAAAAAATGAGATTACAATTTACCTATTTCTTCTCAGAGAAGGGGATAGCACAACAGGGGCAATTATCAAAACAACCAAGATAGCAAACTCAAGAGTTTATGAATCACTCAACTCATTAATCTCAAAAGGATTTGCCACATATAATCTCCAGAAAAATGGTAAACATTTCCAAGCAACAGAACCAAAGATTTTCTTAGAAAAACAGAAAGAGTTAAAAGAAAAAATAGAAATCTTGGTTCCTCAATTATCTTCATTAAGAAAAACAGAAAAAGATGAAACAACAATGGCAATCTATGAAGGATATGAAGGTTTTAAGATAGCGTTCAAAAAAATTATTGATGATTGTCCTAAAGGGGCTACAATTTATATTACTGGTTTTCCAGAACCAGCTAAAGATTTAGAATCTCTAAGAACTTTCTTATCAAACATGAATCTAAGAAGTTCCGCAAAAAAACATAATCTTAAAATCATACTTGAAAAATCGGCAAAAGCAACTTTAGGCAAGGATAGGGAAAAAGAAAAATTCACTCAAGTGAAATATATGCCTAACGGTTACATAAGTCCTACAGCAATAGATATATTTGAAGATTATGTATACCTATTTCTTTGGGAAGATAAACCTTATGTTTTTATGATAAAAAATAAACTAATTGCTGAAACCTTCAAGAACCATCATAACTTCTTATGGAAAATTGCTAAATCTTAACCCATAATATTTATAACCTCTTTCTATTTATTTTAGTCATGGTACAAGACACTTCAAATATTAAAGAGAAAATCATTTTTGTATTTAAAAAAAGAGGACCGAGTCTGCCAGTTCATATTGCAGGTGAAACCGGATTAAGCATGCTCTTTGCCTCAGCTTTCTTGTCTGAATTGCTTTCTGAAAAAAGAATAAAACTAAGTTTTATGAAAGTCGGCAGTTCTCCAATCTATCTCATCCCGGGGCAGGAACCCATGCTCGAAAGATTTTCACAACACCTTAAAAGCAAAGAAAAAGAAGCATTTGAATTATTAAAAAGAAAGAAATTTTTAAAAGACGACGAGCAAGTTCCGGCAATTAGAATTGCATTAAGAGAAATCAAGGATTTTGCAATAGCTTTTAAAAAAGATGAAAAGATTTTCTGGAGATATTTCACAATTTTAGAAAATGAATTTGAACCTCCAAAAGTTAAATCTATAAAAAAATCTTCACAACCAGAAGATAAAAAAAAGCCAGGAGAAAAAACATCAAATAAACAAGAGTTAAATATCTTCGACACACAAAAACCAGCACCTAAAGGTGTACCGCCTCACTCTGTTCCCGGCGCGAGAACCTCTAACGAGGTACCCTCTAAAGAGGGCACAAAAACTCCTGCTAAAAAAAGAACTGCAACAAAAAAGAACAATGATAAATTCTTCAATAAAGTGAAAGAGTTTCTGTCTGGAAAATCAATTGAAATTTTAGATATTGAAAACTTCAGTAAGAGTGATTTGATTTTACGCATAAAAACTAAAGGAGAAGAAAAACTTCTTGTTGCATACAATAAAAAAAGAATCAGCGAGGCAGACATAATCAAAGCTCACAAGAAAGCCACAGAATTTAATTTAAAATATATTATCTTAAGTTTAGGAGAACCCCTAAAAAAAATAAATAATTTGATTAAAGCAGTAAAAAATTTATCTGAAATAGAAAAAATCAAATAAAAACTTTTAAAAACCAATTTTTAATTTAATATCAAGATGTCAACAGAAATAATAGAATGCGGAAACCTTCG
The DNA here is from genome assembly GCA_023132255.1 of Candidatus Pacearchaeota archaeon. GTDB lineage: Archaea > Nanobdellota > Nanobdellia > Pacearchaeales > GW2011-AR1 > JAGLYK01. The sequence continues at coordinate 34,201 of JAGLYK010000011.1, read as the reverse complement.
CGAAAATCCTCTTATATTTCAGAAATGGAAACAAGAAGAAATTCAGGATTATCAAGAAATAGGAGAAAGAGAATTAGAACCATTTTATATTTATACTCTAAAAAAAATATTTTCAAAAGATTATGCATCACAATTCCAAAAATGGTCTTGGGAGAAGATTCAAGAGTATCAGGAAACAATTAAAGAATTGGAACTAATATATGCTGCAAATGAAATCCCTCGAAGTAATCCAGAATCAAGAATGAAATATGTAACCAATGTGTTGGAGAAAATAGGGTATGGTTTTGGAAAAGATAGTTCAAATGCTTTAGCAGAACGAGAAGGAAAAGCAAAAGCACTTGTTCTTTTAGAAGACGTGTTTTTGATAGAAAAAAGTAGTTTTAATAGATTTATGGTAATAAAATGACGGAAGAAAGAAAATATGGGGATGAAAATAAGGTATAGAATCATAACAAGAGATTTTGTCTCCTGAACAAGCGAAGTCTAAAGTTAGCAATTCCATTAAAACAAAACATTTTAAAACCTAATTTTCACATAATATATATTAAATAAAGTTTCCTCAACTTTCTGTACGCGACTTCCGTGAGTGTTATAAAAAGTCGCACACCTGAACAGGAAGGATGGTGTGTGAGAGGAAACCTTGGTTTCCTTCAATGGGTAAGATAAAATCAAAATTAGTAAGAAGAGCATCCAACACTTTTCTAAAAAAAGGTGTTGAGTTTACTGAAAGTTTTAATAAAAATAAAAAAATTCTTAAGAACACAATGCCAAGTAAAAAGTTAAGAAACCAGATAGCAGGATTTTTAGCAAGAATAAAAAAACAAGAAAAACAAAACCCATAATTATTTTTTTGCCCCAGAATTCCGTATTTTGGGGTACACCAGGCGGTGTTTATTATTCCTTTTCTCCTCACTCTCTCGTTTATGCCCTTGCTCTGCACCTACTTGGTTAGGGTATCAATTTTTTTCTCTAATCTTTTCAAATCCTTTCTGATTAATTCTAAAATTTTTTGTTTCCTCTTATTAAGAATCACAAAAATTATTTGAAAAACAAGATAAAGGAAAATAACTCCTCCAAATGCAGCAATAATTTTAGTCAAACTTTGAGGAAGCGCATAAATTATATCTCCATTAACCATGATTTTTTTAAGAAAAATAGATTTATAAGATTTTCGTAAAAAAACATTATTATGGCTCTGAAGAGAATTTAACTCTCGACCTCGGCCTCATGAGAGCCGCGCTCTAACACTGAGCTACAGAGCCAATATTACTAAAAAGGATTAATTTAAAAGTCTTGAGGTGGAAAAATTTTATAAAATTATTTATTTACTAACAAACCTAAATTCTCCATCACCTTTCTTCCTCAGTAAAATATGAAAATGAACATTGGAAACTAATCACTCTATTGATTCAAAATTATTGCTTACAATATTAAATTCTCTGTTTTATTTTTTCTGCAATGTCTTTCATATCTTTGTCGGAAAATTTTAAAACTTTAGAAATATCAATAAAATTCCCATGCCCGTCGTCTTCAAATCTAGGGATTAACCAAACATGCGCGTGCGGGATTTCTTCCCCAATTACTAAAGAAACAACCCATTCAGTATCCATCGCTTTCCTTATTGCATTTGCTATTTTATTGACAACTTCAAAATACTCTCCAACATTTGGCAGGTCCCAAACCCAACAACAATGCTTTTTTGGAATCACCAATGTATGCCCTTTGTTTCTTGGAGTTATGTCAAGAAAAGCCAGGAAATTTTCATCCTCATAAATCTTATAACAAGGAACTTCCCCTTTCGCAATTTTACAAAAAACACATTCTTCATTCATACAAAAATAAAAAAACTTTCAGTTTAAAAAGATATTGAAAAATAAAAAATAAAAAATTAATTGAATTTATCTTCTCCTTCTTCTCGCAGGTTTCTTTTTCGCTTTTCTCTTCACAACTTTTCTCTTAACTGCTTTTCTCTTTGCTGGTTTCTTCTTTACTGTAGCAACTGCTTTCTTCTTTTGTGTTTCAAGTTTTGATACTTGTTTCTTAAGCTGTTTTATTCTCAAAGCAATTTGTTTTGGTGTTTTTGCTTTTGCCATATTTTATCACCTCAATTTAATTAACTATATTAAGAATAACTAATTTAAAAAACTTTGCCCTTTTCTTTTTAAGTTTTTTATACAACAAGAATTAAAATAATATTAAAACTCCCTCTGTTTAAAAAATCTTCAGTAATCTTTATTTACCGACGACAAAAAAACTACTTGATTAACTTTCCTGCACTCCTAAATTCAACTTCTTCATTAATTAACTTTCTTAATACATTTTTAAGTTCAGAAATTTTCACACGAATTTGCTTTGCAGTATTCCTGTTACGAATAGTCACATCTTTATTTTTCAAAGAATCCCCGTCGACAGTTATACAAAAGGGCGTTCCAATTTCATCGTTCCGTGCATATCTTCTTCCAATACTTCCGGACTTGTCATAAACAACATTCCATTCTTTTTTCAAATCATTAAACACCTCTTCAGAAATTTTCTCAAACTCTTTTTGCTTGACAATCGGAAAAATTGCTGCTTTAATAGGTGCGAGTTTTGGAGGAAAACTAAAAATAAATCCTTCCTTGCCTTTATCAAAAAATACATCCAAAAAAGAAAAAACATTTCTATCCACGCCAAAACTTAATTCCAAAACATGAGGGATAAATTTTTTCCCGTCGACACTCACTGATAAATTTTTTCCAGAAACTTTTTGATGCCCTGCCAAATCATGGTCTGTCCGATAGTGAACACCTCCTACTTCTTTAAAACCTCCAACAGTATCTAAAATAATCTCAACATCAAAATGAATCTTATTATAAAATGCTCTTTCTTTTTCACTCAATTCTCTAAACCTAAATTTTTCTTTCGGAATTTTAAGAACTCCTAAATAAAAATCCTGAACCTTCAAAGCATGATAAACGTAAAATTTAGGAATCTTTTTTTTCTGGTTAAGATCTTCACAGCTTATCTCAGTTATTTTTTTATCTTCTACAAATTTAACATATAACTTTTTGTTTTTGACTTCTTCCCATTTTTCATGTTCATTTATTTTATCAGGATCAAAAAATATTTGTAATTCTGCCTGGGAAAATTCTCTTAACCTAAAAAAACCCTGTCTGGGAGAAATTTCATTTCGATATGCTTTGTCAATAATTGCCAATCCTAAAGGAATTCTGCTTCTCGTTGCTAAAAATTCATCTTTAAAAGTTAAATAAGCACCCTGAGCAGTTTCAGGGCCCAAGTAAGACTTGCTATTTTGACCTATACCCACATTAACAGGAAACATCATATTAAATTGCATTACACCTGCGAAATCTCCTTTACATCTTTTACATTTTAAACTTCTTTCCTTAATCTCCTTGTCCATCTCCTCAACAGAAAGAACTTCAACATCTTCCAAACCTTCATCTTCTAAAAGATTATCCACTCTAAACCGCGCATGGCATTTTTTACACTCAACCATAGGGTCATTAAAACTTTCTATATGTCCAGAAGCAACAAAAACAGGCTCAGGAAGTATACTGTTGCTTTGAATCTCATAAAAATTATCATTTAAATTTAAATAATATTCTCTCCATAAATTCTCCCAATTAGTTTTAAGCAATTTACCCAAATGTCCATAAGTAAAAAATCCTGCCTTCCCTCCATAAATACTTGCGGTATTAAAAAAGAAACCCCTTGTGTTCGCCATTGAAAATATTTTTTCTGTTTTTTCCCCCCGACTAAGATTAACTTTCTTTTTACGCCCGTTAGGGTGATCCCTGTGGGACTTCATTTCCTTAATCTTAGTTTTCTCTTCAACTTTTCCTTTCATCATTTCCCTTCTTTTCTTTTCAGCCCCTTTAGGTTGCCTTTCGTTCGACGATGCTTTCGTTTGGCTTATAGACGAACGAATGGGAAGTTTTAACTTCACTTCGGCGGACGACGGAGAGCGAAGCGACCCATTGTTCGTGACTTTCGCGGACGGGCTAAAGGTTCTTCCTTTTGTCTTAGGCAAACTTGCCAAAATTTCTTTAGCTTTCTTTTTGGCATCCCTTTTCGTCTTGCCAAGATAAGCCAAAGTTTTTGTTTTTACCTTGCCATCAACACGTTTATTCTCATTAAGATAATAATAATCTTTTCCACTGATTGTTTTCTTAACTATAAAAGCCATCAGAAAGTTAACCACTACCTCTATTTAAAATTTATTATTTCTTAGATTTCTTCCTCAGTTTAAGAATTCTTCTAATTATAAAAAATGCAAACACTAAAAATAAGATAACAAATATAACACTAAGCACAGTATTCATATCCCACCTTTCACCAAATACAGTAAAACCACTTATAGGACTTCCTAAAATAATATTCTCTTGGACAAAAGTTGAATATGTCTTAGAATTCAGATTAACTAATAAATTCAAATCCCCTTCCAAGGAAGAATCCACAGGTATCAAAATGCTAAACTCTGCCTGAGAATTAGCAGAAATAAACCGGGTCTCTTTAATCTCTGCTGCTTTCTCGTCGCTGCTTCCCAAAAGCAAAAACTGCAATTCAACTTCCTGTTCCAATCCTGAAAGCTCCTCTAAAAAATAAACAACCCTAACTTCCTCATCACTTATTCTTTCAACATTAACTAATTCAAACAACAATCTCTGTTCTATAACTTCAACAACAAAATCAACAGACATTTCTAATTCCTTGCATTCAAGAAACAAGTCCAAAATATACTCCCCTGACTCTGCATCATCCAGAACATTTAAATCAAAATCAAAACCATATTCTTCTCCAGCCGCTAAATTCTTTAACTCATCAGAAGAAATCCAAAAAGAAGATTTTTCACTTGCTTTAATTTTGCAGTCATTTAAAAAATTCGTTCCAATATTTTTAACATGCAGTGTTAATTTTTTAGTGTCCCCGGGATTAGCAACTAAATTTGAAAGGGGATTAATTTCTAATTTATTCCTTCCTGAAAGAACAACTGTCCCTCCGCCAGAACCGCCTCCACCACCAGATGATGACGAAGAACTCGAACTTGAAGAAGAATCTGAAGAAGTATCAACTGAAAAATTAGAATTATCTAAACCAGAATTTCCAAAACTATTGTTTAAATATAAATTAAAAATATAGTCGCCGTCAGTTGAAACATCAAAAGTTGAACCAGAGCAATTTTCCAAAGTCGTGTTATCAATCACTGCTCCTCCAATAGAAGTCTTAACATTATACCAGCAAGTTAAATCATCCCCCACAACAGAATAAGTAATAGGAATTCCTGTCCTTGAAGTTTTCTCTCCTGTCGGCTCTGTAACTGAAACAAAAACTCCTGTTGAATCAACATCAAAACCAGCACTATCACTTGATTCTAATCCTAAAGAATCATTTGTATAAATCTTCAAAACATGTGAACCTTCAGCAATACTAAAAGTTGTATTTGCACAACTTGCTAAAGTTATATTTGCTCCATCATCTAAATTATACCAACACGAATTTAAATTATCATCATGATCAAAAACAGTAAAATCCAAAGCAAGAGATTCATTTGAGAGATATAATTGGTCTTGAGGTTCAATCAAATTTATTATAGGTGCTGAATTTGCAAGATGATAAGTTACATTAAGATAAGGCCTTAAACTAGAATCTAAAGCTTCTTTTGAATTAAAAGAATTAATATCTGCGTCTAAAGTATATAAAACCATAGAAACATTATCATCACCTGAATCATAATCTTCCCCAACCGTATTTGTAACATCCCAACACCTCCATAGATTTGATGTTGAATCCAGCTGAACAAAAGACTCTGCAGTCAAATTACAAGCAGAAGAATTATCAAAACCAGTTCCACAAGGCTGATTATTCCAAGTTAAAGCTGATTCATCCCAATCAGAATAAACATGGCTAACATTTACTATTTGGGTTTTTTTAGTATTAAGAACATACAAACAAAGTGTTGCATTATCTATGTTTTGATTAAAAGGAATTCCGGAAATATTAAAATTAATATATGTTCTAGCAACACTTCCGGTTTTTAAAAGATTAGAGGTTCCAAAATTATGACTCGCGTCCCCCCCACTTCCTACATAAGCATCACCTAAGTTATCTGAATCTGCATCTTGCAACATCAAAGTTGTCTGCCCCTCTCCAGGACCAAAAGTATAAACAGCAAAACCAGTCATTGAAACATTTAAAAAATATAATCCTCCAATAGCCAACCCAATAAATACAAACACAAACAAATAAGTTACAATATGTTCCTTTCTAATTCTCTTTTTATTCATAATAATAAATAAATTTCCTATTTTAAATACTTTGCCAAAAAAATCAAAATATTTAAATACATTCAAAAATAATAATAAACATGAGAAAAAAGTTTATCTTAATTTTCATCATGATGTTTTTAACATCTATTGTCGTGGCTCAAGATTACAAATTAGAAGTATCAACAATCCCTGAAGACAAAATTTTTGAGCCGGGAAAGATCATTCAATTAAAAATAATAATTTATGATTCAAATAATAATCCGGTTCAAAATGATGTTTCATTAATTTTAAAAGATATTAGGGAAGATATAATAAAAGAAATAACAATTAAATCAAATACTTTTCAAGAGATACAATTACCTGAAAATATCTTAGCAGGGGAAGGAGAAATAATAATAACCTATAAAAATGTGGAAATAAAAGAATCTTTTAGAATTAGCAAGAGTAAATTAATTGATGTAAAAATTGAAGGAGAAGAATTAATCTTAACAAATATAGGAAATACAATATATGATAAAGAAATTTATATCACAATAGGTAGTACAACAGGGTCTAAAAATCCCAATCTTAATCTAGGGGAATCAGTCTCTTATAGATTGGTTGCTCCTGAAGGAGTCTATAATATTAAAGTTATGGATGAAAATAAAAAAGTTCTTTTTACTAAAGGAGAAGTAAAATTAACAGGAACTGGTCAGGTAATTGCAGCTGTAGACAAAGGTGCATCAGGAAGAAGCGGCATCACAGGAGGAATCAGCCCAGATGAAGGTGCAGACGAAGCATTTCTCAGTTACACAAAAAACAGCAAGTTCATTTATGTTTTTATGCTCACAATTTTCGGAGCCATGATTCTTTTAGCAATTGAAAGACGATATAGGAAAAAATCTAAATAGATTTCTTTTAAATTTTAAAGAGTGAAGATGAGCGATTTTGCGAGAGAAGCAGTATAATCCAGTGACGAGCAAAATCGGGAGTTGGGATTCGAAGAATCACGGTAATTAAAAATTCAAAAAAGCGAAGACCGGGATTCGAACCCGGGAAAATTCGGGCTGCAACCGAATGCAGTAACCGCTGTGCCATCTTCGCATGAAAAAATTAAAGAAAAGGCTTATTTAAAGATATTTATGCCCCTTGACAGAGAGCGATTTCCGAGGCTCAACAAAGTTGAGTCACCTGCTTGCAGGTTCTTGTGCTGGGAACGAAGTGAGGCAGTATCCCATGGGATGGTAGGGACAAAATTGAATATCAATACCTGTACGGAGTCGGGAGCAGAACCTGCGAGCAGGTAAAAATCAACTTCTAAACAAAATGGCCCTGACAGGATTTGAACCTGCGACCTACTGCTTCCCTCTTTATTTTATGAAGAGGCTAATGGAAACTTTAGTTTCCAGATTCTTCTTTACTAATTAGAAGGCAGTCGCTCTATCCAAACTGAGCTACAGGACCATAATGAACTGAACCCTTCGCGCTTTAAAAGTTTAATGCATTTTATTCTGAAAATAATCAGCTGCCTGATTAGAAAGCAGATGCTCTTGAACAACCATGCTTTAGTTCGGCTAATAAGAAAAACATTTATATAATTTGGTTAGCTTTCATTTAAAATGATAATAACATTTGCGCATTATAAAGGAGGCACCGGAAAAACCACTTCTTGCTTAAGTATTGCAGGTTATTTGGCTAAATCAGGGAAAAAAATTTTAGTTGTTGATTTAGACCCTCAAGGAAACGCTACTTCAGGATTAGGGATTGACAAAAGAACTTTAGTAAATAGTATGTACAGAGTAATGAAAAATAAAAAAACAAAAATTAAAGATATTATTCTCAAAACCAATATCCGTAACTTACATCTCGCACCAGCAGATCATACATTAGACATGATTAATTTAAGATCTTATAAAAAAAAGAGCGACGCTACTCATTTAAAGGATGCTCTAAAAAACATAAAAGATTACTATGACTATATTCTTATTGATACCCCTCCTGTTCACAGCCATTTCATAATTAATGGCATGGTTGCGGCAGATAGCGTTATTCTTGTGCTTGACCCGGGAATTTTTGCTCTCGAAGGTGTTAAAGTCCTAAAAGATTCTTTTGGAAATTTTCTTGCAAAACTGGGTTTAGATTTAAACATAGAAATGGCCTTAGTTACAAAAACCCAGGGATTTTCCTTATTTAGAAAAAACCAAGCCAAAGAAATTCAAAAAGAGACTGAAAAACTTTTAGAAAAAAATGTTTTTTTAATACCTTATTCAAACTACATATATGGAACCCATGCTAAAGGAGTTCCAATATCACATTATCAACCTTGGAGTAAAGCAGGAAGAGCTTATAAAAAAATTGTTAAAGAAATTTTATTAAATGAAAAAATAAGGATGAAACTTGATAAAAAAATAGGGACTTTTGATAAACAAGGAAAAATTCCATTAAGAAAATAAAATGATAAAAATAATCAGAAGAACAGGGAAAAAAGCAAATTTCAATCCAATTGTTAAAGACTTACAATTTGATAAAGAAGAACAAAAAATAAAGAAAAAATTTTCAGAAATAAAAAAAATAGAGAATGTTTTAAAAGAAATTCAAAAAAACCCGGCAAAAGGGATTATTGAAAAAGAAAAGCAAATTAAACAAAAACAAATTGAACTGGAAAAAATAGCTAATTTATGGGAAGATTTAAGCGGAACTAATTTTGAAGAATTAGGAAGAGAAGAAATAATAAACATTATGAATAGTCAAGGAAAACTTATAAAAGATTTATTAAAACATTACCTGACTTCAATAAAAAAAGAGAAAGAATACATTCAGGAAATAAAAAGAATTTGATTCTAAAAGATTAAACAAATTATTTATTCTAAATAAAAATCACGTGGGTTTTCTAAAAATAGCTATACATACATAATAAGTATTTATTACATACATAGTAAGATTTATAAGAGATAATACATATATAATAAGTAATGGGAAGGACTCGAATAGCAAAAGCTGTAGTTAGGGAATTAAAAAACAGAATAAATAGTTCTAAAAAAATAAAAAAAGACCTCATAAAATATCTTCAAAAATCAAAGGAGAAATATGATAGAGAGGAGATTTCTTATACTAAATATGCAGAAATAGTTTCTAAAAAATATAGAGGAAAAACAATTATTGAATGGGTCAAATATCATAATCGCCAAATAAAAGATTGTGAAGATGAACTTCACAAACAAAAAAAGAGAATTATTAAAAATTATTTTTTCATTGGATTTTTTTCTGTTGTTTCTATTTTACTTTTAACCGCAATGTTCTTTTATGTTCCCTTTCTGCCAACAGGATTCATTATAGGGGAAAAAGAATTCACACAAACACTGAATCTTGATTTAAATGAATCAACAACCTATGAATGGCAGGTTGAGAATCCAGGAATATTAAATTCTGTAAAAATATCAGGTTTAATCAAAGGCAAAGGAAAAGTTAGGATTTATCTTGATGAACTATTAATACTCGACAGCAATAAATTAAAATCAAAAGGAATAACAGGTAAGGCAATTGAAGAATTAGAAACAGAAAAAGTTTCAATCTTAAAAACCCTGTTTAGATTTGTTGGAAAAACTTTTTCAAAAATAACAGGTAAAGTTGCAGAAGAAGAGAGCACTTCTAATGAAGTGGCATCAGCCGACACATCTGACACAGAAGAATCATATTCAGAAACAAGCGAGGAGGCTTCTCAGGAAGATTCGAGTCCTTCCCTAGATCAAGATGAAAATCTTGAACTTCCAGGCACACAGCCTGGTAAAGAGGAGCCTTCTGCTTCTGAAAAAGAAGAAGTTGAAAAGATTAAAGAAGAAGAAACTGAAGAGGTTGAAGAAGAAAAGGAAGAGCCAGAAAAGGTTGAAGAAGATGAAGAAAAACCAACAGACAAAACACCTGAAAACATAACAGAAGAACTAGAAGAAGAGTTTGAAGAAATAGAAAAACCAGAAGAAGTTATAGAAGAGGAAGCAGAAAAACCTGGAAAAAAAATAATAAAAGAATTCTCAAATATATGCGAAGAGACATGTGATTTAAAAGATTTGAATTTGAATAAATCTTCCTACACATTAAGAATAGAAATTTCAAATGCTGAATTAAAATTAGACAAAATAAAATACAAAATAACGCCAATTGAAATTCCAGAAGAAAAGATTCCTGAAGAAATTCCAGAAAACATAACAGAAGAAATTGAAGAAGAAATCCCAGAAGTTAATATAACAGAACCTCCTGTTTTAATTAAAGAAATTCCCAACATAAAAATACCAAAAAACAGCGTCGGTGAAATAAAAATAAGCGAATATTTCTCAGATGCAGAGCAATATTACTTGTTGCAGACAAAAAATATTTTGACTACAACTTATGACCACACAATAAAAATCCAGCCAGACAAGGATTTTACAGGAACAAGAAAAAGCAAAATTATCGCAACCAATGAATTTGGGGAAACAAAAAGCAATTTCTTTAATATAATTGTTTCGGAAATAAATCTCACTGAAACTAATATAACAAATTTAACAACAGAACAATATCAGGCAGTTATCGGGCAGCCAGTAAAATGGAGAACGAGCATTGAATTAGAAGAACAAGGAATTGTAAAAATCAAGTTGCCAAAACAAGCCAAGAACATAATAGTAAATAAGATTATAGATGAAGTTGAATCACCTTCGGCAAGCGAAGTCTCTGACGAGACTTCTGAAGAAGAAATTATAGAAGAATCATATTCAGAAACAAGTAAGGAGGCTTCTCAGGAAGATTCGAGTCCTTCCCTAGATCAAGATGAAAATCTTGAACTTCCAGGCACACAGCCTGGTAAAGAGGAGCCTTCTGCTTCTGAAACAAAAGAACCAATAGAAAACATAACAGAAGAAAAAATTGAAGAAATAGCTGAAGAAAATGTAACAATCATTATTAATAAATCTGCTCAATCCTCGCCACAAAGCACAACAAACATCAGCGAATCAGCAGACAAAATAAATAAATCTAAACAAAAAATAAAATTCAGCATAACAGGAACAGTTATCAAAGAGGAAGAAAAAGGAATTATTAAATCTGTTTTGAATTTTTTCAAAAATATTTTTTCAAGATTAACAGGAAGAGTAATAGACATAGAAGAAAAAGAGGAAGAAATAGAAATTATAATAGATGACAATGCAACAAAATATGAAATTGAGTATGAAACTCCTGCTCCTTATGCTATTGGGGAAGATACTGCAAGAGGAAAAAGAATTAAAATTATCGGACCTGAAAACATAATTTATGAAAATGTTTTAACATTCACAGAACTTGATGAGAGCCTGAACATTAAAGATGCTTCTAAAATAAAAATTAAATGGTTGGAGCAAAACAAATATATTCCTGTCCAGAAAATTGAGGATAAAAACAATAATGGAATTTATGATTATATTGAATGGATTTCACCAAGTTCAGACAACCAGACATTTGAAATAATTATTGAAATTACAAAAGCAGAACATCTCGACGAGAACAGGGAATTTATTTCAGATATTTATGAAGATGTTTATCAACTTGATGATGTCTGGAGTGAAACAATTCCAGACACTCATTACATTAGAGTTGTATTTGAACAACCTCTTGATTCTTCAAAAGATATTACAATTTATCCAAGAATTATTAATGGAACTCCAAAAATTGAAGTTTATGAAATTGGGGGAACAGAAAAAATTGCAGAGTTTACAAGTTTAAACTCAAATGAATATAATAAAGTTTATTTAACAAACCTTCAGGGGACTCAAGACACTTTTGATTTGCGAATCCTCGACGGAGAAATAGAGTTTGACCATATTATTGACCCTGTTTTGGAGGGCGAAGAACCATCACATTTAATCGGAACATTCTGTGATAGTTCTTATAATTCTGTATCAAAAATAATGACTGATACATCGTGCTTAAACTATGATATGAATTCAGCAGACTTTTTAGTTGAAGGACGGGAGTTTGGCTTTGCTGTTGGAGTTTCTGGAAATTATTATCGATTAACAGATTCAGTAGTTAAAAGATTAGAGAAAGGGAAATATGATGAATTTCTTTCAGACTATTATATTGATGGAGTTAATTTAACGCAATTATTAAATTTTTCAGACAAGAAAAATATTCCTGTAAAAATATACCATTCTATTGAAAATACAAATCCAACTGCCATAGAAGATGTAACGTTTTATTATGTTTTTGAGATTTCAAATGTGGATTCAATTGAGATTAATGGCTCTCTTTGTGACTGGAAAGGGAATTGTGAAATACAGGATTATATTAACAGACCTGTGGTTAATTTTAATTCTGAGTATGATTTTAGATATGATGATTTGTTGAATAATGGGTTTATTCTTTCAGATATAAGATGGGCTCAAAAAAAATTATGGGTAGGATTTTCAAAGGGAGATATTTTACCAGGAGAAACAATTGAATTAGACCCGACTTTCTCAACAAGTGATGTAGAAAGTGTAGCTATAGCACCTTTAGATGAAAATAAAATAGTTGTGGGAGCATGTGATGAAGCTGCTAATGCTGTTTTAGCTTATATTTATTATACTAATGGTACTTCAATTGCTAATATAACAGTTGATTCAAATATAGGAACTTGTGATTTAGATGATAACTTAGTTGCAATAACTCCTTTAAATAATACCTTATGGGTTATTGCTTATTTTGATGACAATGTAGATGACATTTTCTTTGCTGTTTATGATGATGCTGGTACTCAAATTGGCTCCACAATAACAGTAGATGACGCTGTTGGAACAGATGGAAGAGTTGATGTAGATGCAATTAATGACACTACTTTTTGGCTGGCTTATTTTGATGATGCTTCTAATGATATATTTTATGCAAAATATCATTATGATGGTACAGCATTAATTTCCCCAGATTCAATATCAGGTCAAATGGATAATGAAGGAGATGCTGATACTGTTGGGATAGCAGCTTTAAATGAGACAGATTGTGTTGTTGCCTGGCATGATGATGTGAATGATGAAATTTCTTTTATAATTCCAAATATACCAACTAAAGTAGTTGTTGAATCAATTGTAGATTCCCAGCAAGTTTCAGTTGCAGCATTTAATTCAACAGATTGGGTTATTGGTTATTATCAGCAGGGAAATGATGATATAGTTTATGCTACTTATAGTTATCCAGACACAAGTATTTCAGGAATTAGAAATAATGGTTTAGACGTTGGGGCTAGTTCTGGTTATGTATCAGAAGATATTGCTATTATTAATTCAACTCATTTTGTCCAAAAATGGTATGATGCTAGTTGGAATACTATACGTTTTTCTGTGAATACTTTTAATGGAGTTCGTTTTAGTTCAACATCGGAAGAGGGGGTTGATGTAAAAGGTTCTGCAGTAGCTTCTGAAGTTCATTCTTCTGGGGTTGGTTTGGTTGGAGATAATATTGCCGTTGCATATATTAAATCTGCAACTGATGCAAGATGGGCAGCATATGAACCAGATGGAACTGTTTGGGATGGAAATCCTTATGGCTGGTTAAATGTCTCAATCCAGTATCCTGAAAACAACTCTAACTGGAACCAGTATGATTCTAACCTTACAATAAAAGCTAATGTTACTTGTGTTGGAAGAGATTGCGGAACAGTTTATGCTCTGGCAAGATATAATTTAACAGCAAATCCAGATACTGCTGTTAATACAACTAAAGGGGGAAGTCCGTTTTATGCTGTTGAAGTTATAACAGAAGGTGTATATATTACTGATTGGGACATAGAATCAGATGGTAATACAGACCCTTTTGGTATAACTACTAATAACACATTTATATGGACAGTTGAGGATACTGGCACTCAAGTATATAAATGGTATATGAATGGAACATATATTATTAGTTGGGATATAGAAGCAGATGGTAATACAGACCCTCGTGGCATAACCACTAACAGTACATTTATCTGGACAGTTGATAACATTGGTGCTCAAGTATATAAATGGTATATGAATGGAACATATATTTCTAGTTGGGATACAGAAGCAGATGGTAATACAGTCCCTTATGGCATAACCACTAACAGTACATTTATCTGGACAGTTGACCGGTTTGCTGACCAAGTATATAAATGGGACATGGATGGCACAGCAATCGGTAATTGGGACACATATGCAGATGGTAATACAGGCCCTTTTGGTATAACCACTAACAGTACATTTATCTGGACAGTTGATGGTGGTAATGACCAAGTATATAAATGGCATATGAATGGTACTTATATTTCTGATTGGGACACAGAGGCAGATGGTAATACATACCCTCGTAGTATAACTACTAATAGCACATTTATATGGACAGTTGATGATGGTGCTAGTGCTAAAGTATATAAATGGCATACGGCTAAAGAGAGTGAAGACCCAAACCCCAAATCAACAACTCTTAATGAAGGAGAATCATATCAATTCAACTGGACTTTAAATGTAACAACTGCTTCAATAGAATCTTATTTAATTGATGTGTTGTTTAATTCTTCGTATAGTGCAAATGTGCCAGAGAATAATACAGATGATATGACTGTTAATTTGAATCCATCTGGGGTTGATAACACAAAACCAACATATTCAGGCAACCAGACAAACCAGACAACAGCTGGTTTACTAACAATATTCGCAATTAAATATGCCGATAATTCAGCATTAAATCCAAACGGAGGTTATATTTTTTCTACAAATAATTCAGGTGCTTGGGCAAACGAGAGTTTGGTTATGTGGAGTTCAACTCCTGAATGGGCAAATGTTACAAAGACCTTGCCAGCAAATGTTGGAAATAGAACAGATTACAGATGGTATGCAAATGATTCAGCAGGGAATGTAAATAATACTGGGATTTTTAGTGTTACTACAACCTCAGCAGACAATCCTCCAGAAATTTATAGTGTTACAAGCATTTCTTCAGTAACTTTAACAGACGGTCCAGGAGCCACATATATAATTGTTAATTTTTCTGTTTCAGACGCAAATGGTGCAGAAAATTTAGTTAATTCTTCAGCAACAATAAATTTCACAAAATCTGGTGAAGACCTGAGAATAAACAGTTCTTGTGCAGTAAAAGATTTTGCAGGAAATTACGCAAATTACACATGCAATGTGACAATGTGGTGGTGGGATGCCTCTGGTAATGACTGGAAAGTTTACGCAAACATCACTGACCAGGAAAGTAACTTGGCAATAAACAACACAAACACTTTCACAGTAAACAGTTTAACAGGATTTGTTGTAAGTCCCTCTGAGCTGACATTTGTCAGCCTTTTAGCAGGTGCAACAAACCAAACACCTTCTGATTATTTCACTTTAAACAACACAGGAAACAAAGACATTACAGGTGACAATATTGAAGTAAATGCCACTGACCTGTTCGGTGAAACTACTAAAGGTCAGGCATTATGGGCAGGTAATTTTTCTTTTAATGATTTAACAGGAGGCGATATAGAATGTAATGTATCAGGTGCAACAGAAGCAACAGCAATGGTAAACATGACTTATACAGGAATATATGGAGCAGCACTTTCTGCAGGCAATTTCACAAAAAATGACGGAACTGCTCAGGAAAATTTATATTTATGCTTAAGAGAAATTGGCTTGGAATTAAGCCAGCAGCAATATTCAACCAGCCAGTTAGGCTCATGGACAATAAGAATAGCATTGGTTGCATTAACAGTTGGAAGAAGACAGAAATCTAAGAAAAAACAAAAGAAGAAAAAAATAGCAGAAGATGACAAACTTCTGGAAGCCCTTAATTTAATTGCAGATGAATTAAAAGACACATATTCTCTAAACAAAAAAGAAATAATCCAGGTAATAATTGAAAGATTAAAAAAGAAATATCAAATAAACAAAAAAGAAATTTTAGAGATAGTTAGGAAAAATGAAAAATTAAACATTCCAATAACAATATTCTCTAAAGAACTTGGAGCATTAGAATCATTAGTTAAATATATGAAAGAAAATTTAAACATGACTTATAAAGAAGTTGCAGAAGAATTAAACAGAGATGAAAGAACAATATGGACAGCTTATAAAAAAGCATCAGAAAAACAAAAAGAGCCGATGGAAATTAAAAAAACAAAAATATTCTTGCCAATTTCAATTTTTGAAAATAAAAAACTGACAATACTTGAATCAATTATCACATACTTAAAAGAAAAAGAAATGAAATACAGCGAAATTGCTAAACTGCTCAAAAGAGACCAAAGAAATATCTGGACAATTTATTCAAGAGCAATAACAAAAAAAAACAATAATATTTAAAAAGTCAAAAACCTATATTATAAAAATAAAATTTAACTAAAATGGAAAAAAAGGTGTATATGATTATTTTTTTAGCAGCTTTATTATTAATTATCCCATTAATATCTGCAGGATTTTTTTCTGATTTTTGGGGGAAGGTTACTGGAAAAGCGACAGATGAACAAACTGTTGATTTAAATATTTCAGTTACTACTGGAACTGCTCCTTGGATTTATAATATTACAGGACTTGGAGCAATCACTTTAACAGATGGCCCAGGAGCCACATATTTGACTATTAATTTTTCTGTAAATGACAGTGATGGCGCAACAAATTTAGATAATTCTTCAGCAATGCTAAATCTTACAAAAGCAGGAGAACAAACTAAATTTAACACTTCTTGTGCAGTAAAAGATTTTGCAGGAGATTACGCAAATTACACATGCAATATAACCATGCGGTGGTGGGATGGAGATGGTGACTGGACAGTTTATGCTAATATCAGCGACAATAATGACAACATCCATGTAAACGGCACTCACACACGTTCAGTAGGTAGTCTCACAGGATTTGTTATGAGCTCTTCTTCTCTAACATTTACCAGCCTTTTAGCAGGTGCAACAAACCAGACACCTTCTGATTATCTTACTCTAAACAACACAGGAAACCAGGACATTACAAGTGCTAATGTCCAGGTAAATGCCACTGACTTATTTGGTGAAACAACCAAAGGCCAGGCATTATGGGCAGGTAATTTTTCTTTCAATGATTTAACAGGCGACAACATAGAATGTAATGTATCAGGTGCAACAGAAGCAACAGCAATGGTAAACATGAGTTATACCGGAGTATACGGAACAACACTTGATGCAGGTAATTTCACATTCAATAACGGAACTGCTCAGGAAAATTTATACTTATGTTTAAGAGAAGTTGGTTCAGAATTAAGCCAGCAGCAATATTCAACTGACCAATTAGGCTCATGGACAGTTAAAATAGTGCCATAAAAATAACATAAAATTAATTAACATTTAAAAAGAAAAAAAGACTAACCTCAAAATGAGAATAAACAAAAATAAAATAATTGGAGGAATAATAATGCTTTTCTTTATTAGTTTTGGCTCTGCTTTTTCAGTTTCTGCTCCTTATATGGAAAACAAAGAACTAATACTTCCTTTAGGGGAAGAAACAAAAACACTTGAATTTGTTTTGCAAAACAGTGGAGGAACAGAAAATATTAATGTGAGGGTAAGAATCCTGGAAGGTTCAGAAATAATAAACATCACAGATGCAAGTAATATTTATACAGTAATCCCTGGAGATAAAGTTCCAGTACACCTAAAAATAATAATTCCAAAAGAAGCACAAATTGGAGACTTATATCAGGTAAGAATAGGACTTAGTACAGAAACAAAATCAAAATCAGGAACTTTTGGCTTTGGAACTGAAATAGAGCAAAGATTCAATGTTACTATTGGTGAAAAAATTCAAGCTGAAGGAAAAGAAACTAACAAAAGTTTACTATATATAATATTAGGATTAATTTTAGTAATAAGTTTTTTTATAATAAAAAAGAGAAGAAAATAAGAAGTAACTTTTAAATACTTCTTCTAATTATTTAATTCATGAGGCGAACTTGGATATTTTTCATATTAGGATGTTTTTTTATAATTATTAATCCAATAATTCCTGCACAAATAACAGGGGAATCAGTAACAGGAGAAGCTGTTACTGGAGAGGTTACAGTTCAATCAATGGCATTAAATATTTCAGTTATTAGTACTCCTTCATTAACTTTAATATCTCCAGAAAATGAAACATACATAACAAATAAAAATTTATTATTAAATTATTCTGCAAGTGGCGAAGATTATATTTGGTATAATCTTGATAATGGAGCAAATACAACTATTTCATCTGCAACATATTTTAATACAACCAATGTTCTTCATACTCTCTATCTTTATGCAAATAACAGCCAAGGAATAACAACACAAAATGTAACTTTTACCATCGATACAAGCCTATTAAACATTTCGTATGAAAAGTATAACGGTTCTACAAAAGGCAATTCAACAAATTTTAACATATATCCATATGAAGAATTGCAAAATTTAAGCAACATTATATTAGAACATACTACTTATGGAAAAATACTTTTTCTAGAAAATATAAATATGACAGATGATTATAATTCAAGTGATGGAATTTTAGATTTAGATAGTTATACTAACATAACTCTCAATAACATCGGGTTAAATTCAAACACCTTACCAAACTTTAACAAACCCGCAACTATCTGGATGTATAATCTGGCATTTAGCAATCCGCGAATCCTAAAAGATGATGTAATCTGTCCTTCTTCAATTTGCACCCTTAAAAGTTATTCAGGAGGAACATTAGAATTTAATGTAACAGGATTTGGTATTTATTCTGTAGAAGAAACCCCTGTCACAGAAACTGAAACAATAACTGTAGGAGGAGGAGGGGGAAGCACAAGAATTGAAGCAGAGAAAAAAGATTTTTCAGTAGATAGAGAAAGTATTAAAATTTCATTGAAACAAGGCGAAACAAAAAAAGAAACAATAAAAATAAAAAATATAGGAAAAGAAACAATAAAGATAAATCTGGAAAATCCAAAACTTGAAAAGTTTTTAAAAATAAGTGAAACAGAATTTGAACTTAAGCCAAAAGAAGAAAAAATAATTACTTTGGATTTTCTAGCAAGGGAAGACACTATTCCAAATTTATATTTAGGGAGTATTCTAATTAAAAAAGCCACATTAGAAGAAAAGATATTAATTGCTATAGAAGTAGAATCTAGGGAAGCTTTATTTGATATTAAAACAGAAATACCTAGGAAATTTTTATATGTGCTTCCTGGCGAAGACTTATTAGCTGAAATAGAACTTTACAATTTAGGAGAAATGGGAAAAGTAGATGCCCATCTTGAATATATAATAAAAAATGAGCAGGAAGAAGTAATAATATCTGAACAAGATACCCTCGCAGTAGAAACGCGAACAAATTTTATAAAAACATTTAAAATTCCAAAAGACACAGAATTTGGCAAATATATTTTTTATGTAAAAGTAACTTATGAAGGGAAAGTGGCAAGTGCAAGTGCATGGTTTAATGTAGGAAAAAAATCTCCCTTAGATATAAAAACTGCTTTAATAGGAATATTAATCCTTATAATGATAATGATAATAATAATTTACAGAATTAAACACATTAAAAAAAGATTAAACCTTAATTATAATTTACAGAATTAAACACATTAAAAAAAGATTAAACCTTAAATAGATTACATAAAACTAATAATAACCTCTCTGAATTTCTTATCGACACTAATAAATATTATTATCTGTGTGGAAATAATAATACAATTTTCAGCTCAGAAGAAAATTTAATAGATTAATCAAACCTCAACCTTATCAAAATCCTCTGCAATAGAGGTTTCCTTAAAAACTTTTTTTGCCTCGCTCAAAAGTTTCTTCAAGTCTTTTTCATATCTCTGGCTAATATGCGTCAAAATTAATTTCTTAGATTTTGACTTCTTTGCAATTTCTCCTGCCTGCTTTGCTGTCAAATGCAAACGCTCTTTCGCCATATCCTTCAACCCTTCATCAAAACTCGCCTCACAAACTAACAAATCAGAATCCTTGACAAAAGCCACAATTTTCTTATTATTTAAAGTATCCAAAACAAAAGAAACTTTTTTATCGTCTTCTGTATAAGTCATATTCTTCGCCAGATATTTTTTTCCTTCATAAACAATATCTTTACCTTGCTTTAACTTTTTTAAAATAGGTCCAGAAGGCAGTTTGGATTTTTTCAACTTTGCCCTGTCAATTCTTCTCTGTCCTTTTTTCACAAAACAATAAGCATTTGTGGGAACACTATGCTCCATTTTCTCTGCTTCTAAATAAAAATCATCTGTCTCAAAAAATTTGAGGCCTCCACCTTTTGCATTGGAGGTCATCCCTTTAGGGACCACCTCTTCAATTTTTATTTCAAAATCCCGCTCAACATAATTCAAACCCAAAAAATTTTCCAAAAATCTTTTTATTCCTTTTGGACCATAAATGTAAAGTGTTTTATTATATCCACTCAAATCAAAAGTTGAAATTAAACCAGGCAATCCAAAAACATGGTCTCCATGCCTGTGCGTAATCAAAATTCTATCAACTTTGCATGGATTCATTCTCGCTTTTCTAAACTGCCTCTGGGTCCCCTCTCCACAATCAATTAAAATATTCTCTCCTCCATAAGTCAAAACCATGGCTGGGTGATTCCTCTTCACTGTTGGAATCTGCGCAGAAGTTCCTAAAAAAACTAATTTTATTTTTGATGTCATGGAAACAAGAAGAAAAATTTGTTTATATAATTTATGAATTATCCAGCTCCTTAACTAAACCAAGAACCAACTTCTTTAATTTATCTCTTACTTCACAATGATTTTGATAAGAAGTTCCTCCAGCATCTTTAATTTTCCAAAGAACCAATTTATGTTTATCTAAATATTTTGGAATTTTTTCTTCAGGAGCAATCCAAACAACCAAATCAGATTGATTAATTAATTCACTTGTTAATTGCTTTGAAAACTTTTTCGAAATATCAATTTTTTCTTTAAGCATACATTGAGGAGTTTTTTGAGATAATTCTTTAATTTGCCTTCCTGCATGAACATTAGCATCAACTCCTGCACTAATTGCTTTATAATTTTTTGAAAATTTATTAAAAAAAGCTTCAGCTATCTGGCTTCTACCAACATTTGATTTACAGACAAAAAGAACTTTCATAATTTTAAAATAGAAATCCTAATTTATAAAACTTCTTTATTATTCAAAGCACCAGCTAATAAAAACAACTGAGCCAGTTCTAAAATCAAAGGCAATGCTATTTTTTCAACGCAGTCGACGCTGGAGAAATAAAGATAATTGTATCGCCTCGTAGAAAAGTCAATCCAAGGTTTCTTTTTATCTCGTTGTTCTGCATTTCTTTTATGTTGTCCAGCACAAGGTTTATGTGTATGTCAAAAGCCAGCAAAGTTCCTACAAACTGCTTGTCGCCCTTCAAATGCACCAAAACTTCTTTTCCCTTTGAGTTGTTCAACAAATCAAGTGGTCTTTCAATTCCATTAACCATAACTAAATCTACATAATTTTGTTTTTAAACTTTTGCAACGAAACTTATTTAAATCAATTTTATTCTTTCTAAATATGTCAACAAATAAAGGAAGAAAAATTTCAGGCGGAAAATACATCAAAAAAAGAAAGAAGAAATCTTATGAAGCAGCCGGGCAAAAAAGAGTTGTGAAGATTGGCGAAGAAAAAAGAAAAACAAAAAGAACAACTGGCGGGAACAAAAAAACATTCTTGCTCAAAGCAAAATTTGTGAACATTCCACAAAAGAAAAAACTGGAAATAAAAAATGTTCTTGAAACACCTTCAAACCGATTTCTCGCAAGACAAAATATTTTAACAAAAGGCACAATTGTTGAAACAGAACTTGGAAAAGTCAAGATAACAAGCCGTCCAAGTCAGGAAGGTGTTGTTAATGGTATTTTAGTTGAATAATCCCAAAAAATTTTTACTTCTCACGCAAGACAATAAAAACCAAAAGCTTTATATAGCCAAAAGCTTTATAAAAGCTAATAAAACATAATTTTACGACGATAAAATGGCTGGAATAAGAAAATGTCCTGAATGCGGAAGCATACATCTCACTCACGACGCGCACCTTGGAGAAGTAATCTGTAATGATTGTGGTCTTGTTGTCGAGGAAAAAATGGTGGATACCGGAATAGACCTTCAGGGAAAATTTGACAAGGGTGAAAAAAAAGGCAGAAGCGGTGCTCCAATGAGCATGCAAAAGTTTGACAAAGGTTTGACAACAAATGTCGGAGAAATTTCAGACATCTACAGATTAGAGCCAAAACAAACAAGAAAATTCCTGAGATTAAAAAAATGGCAGGAAAGAGTTTCTACAAGCATTGAAAGAAATTTAAGATTAGCTATGGCAGAATTAAGAGTCACCGCATCTTATCTAAATCTGCCAAACGTTGTCCGAGACGAAGCCTCAAGAATTTACAACTACGTTCTCCAAAGAGGGCTTGTCAGAGGAAGAAGCATGGAATCTGTAATCGCTGCCTGTCTTTATGCTGCATGCCGTTCATACAACATCCCAAGAACCCTCGACGAAATGACAACTGCATCAGATGTTGAAAGAAAAGAAATAGGAAGAACTTACAGATTTATCATCAGAAAACTTGGAATCAGGGTAAAGCAAAGCTCTCCAAAAGATTACATTTCAAGATTCTCATCTGTCTTGAAACTTTCTCCAAAAACTCAAAACGATGCCCTGAAAGTTCTAAAGAAAGCAGAAGAAGTTGAACTAACTTCAGGAAGAGGTCCTGCAGGAATTGCCGCAGCAGCACTTTATGTCGCAGCATTAATAAACGACGAGAAAAAAACCCAGAGAGAAGTCGCAGACATTGCAGGAATAACAGAAGTTACAATCAGAAATCGCTACAAAGAACTAATTGAAAAACTTGACTTGGAAGAAAAAATCAAGCAAAAAGAAGCAGAAGCAAAAAAGAAATAATTCTAAAGATTTTAATATTATTAATCCCATTACATAGTAGAATGGGGCAGGCAACGAAACATTTATTAACAAGAAGTAATTAAACTAATCATGAACTTACAACAGAAAATTTTAGAATCACAAAAAAAACTAAAAATAATTAATAAAAATAAAAAAGAAATTTTTGTTAAAGCTAAATTCGGACCATCAAAAATAACTAAGATTCCATTACATCTCAATGAAGAAATGGCTTTTTTTATCGCGGCGATTATTGGAGATGGCCATCTTAAAAAAAGTAAATTTCAAGTTAAAATAGAAATGTCAAATGAACTGATTATGAACGATATAAAAAAGATTTGTTCTGATTTATTCAAAAGAGAATTTAATATTCATAAAGTTAAAGAAAGAGAAAGAAAAGCCCAATCTTATTCTATGTGTATGGATAGCAAAGCAATTCACAATTTATTAGCTCATGTTTATGAAATTCCTATTGGTAAAAAAAGCCACCTAGTTAAAATATCAAAGCATATTTTCAATTCAAATAAATCAATCAAATCTGCCTTTCTTATAGGGATAATGATAACCGACGGAGGAAGGAGAAGAAGACAAGTCGGGCTTTCAACAGCAAGTAAACAATTATGGAAAGACTTAATTAAATTATTCAGGGAAATTGGAATAAATGTTTTAAAAGATACATGGATATATAAAAAATATAATAAAGAATACTATGGAATATCTTTTAAAGCTGAAAATCTTAAAATTCTCATGCGGAGATGCCGGAGTGGTCAAACGGGCCAGATTTTATTAGATAAATTTAATTTTTAATAGAAGGCCAAGCTTAGGACCTGGTGGCTTAGTGCCTACATGGGTTCGAATCCTGTTCTCCGCATTTTTCTAAATCTTTAGAATTAGATTAATCTAAACTTTTACTCAACTCCTCAAATCTTTGCATAACCTCTTCAACATAATCATCATTTCCACATCCCCAACCATTATAACCTCTTAATGCAGCTTCCCAATTATAATAAATTGTATTATAATTTCTAGAACAACTATTATATTTCTGGTCACTGCCTGCAGAATAAAAAGTTCCTTTCTCTTTATGTTTCTGTTTTAAAACAAACGCCCCGCAATTTATATTATTAGCAACATTTCTTTTTCCCTTAACATCCTCATTACTACCCAAACTTAATTCATCCTCACACATTTCCCAAGAAGAAATCCCCATTAACCCAATAGAACTCCCAAGTTCTGCCTCTGCTTCACAACTTGATTCCTGCATCATCACTGAAAGCAATAAAAGAGGATCGGGAATATTGTATTTCTGAGAAGCCTTAATAACCAAATCAGCATAAGAACCAGAATCATTCTCACAATTACAAAGCCTATCTCCAAAACTTTCAGTTTTTGCTTTATTCATAATTTTAATTATATTTACTTTAGTTCTATCATTTTTAAAATCATAAGTTTTATCTTCTCTATCTTCTATTTCAACTTTCTCAAGTTCACTAAAAGTTTTTTCTTCATCTTCTTCCACTTCTTTCTCAACACATTTTATTATTAACTCCTTATGACATTCCTTACCTATCTCCACTCCAAATTCTTCACATTCTTCTTCATCACAAAAAAAACCAAATTCTGGCTTACAATCTCCACAGGTCTTTTCACTTTCTTTTTTCACATCATCCCCTTCCTCCTCATCTTCCTTTTCATCCACATCCCCCTGTATCTTAGGCTTCTCACTCTCCACACCTTTCTCCCCCATAATCTCTGCCAAAACCAAACCAGCATATGCCTTTGCTTTCAAAAACAACAACTGTACTTTTTCTCTATCAAAGAAAACTTTCTTCTCACTCTTTTCATTAAGAGCGTCATTAATCAAAATTATCTTCTTTTCATTATCAGCCTTTTTAATATCATCAATTAAATTATCAAATTCAGCAGCACTCAGATAATCTCCTTCTCTCCTTAATTTCTCAAGAGCATCTTCTGTTACTTTTTCCAAACCTTTCAGACTTTCATCAAACACAACAGCATCTTTCACACTATCTGTGTCAAGCCAGCATTTTATATTTCCCCCGCAAGTCCCTACCTCAGCCCACCTTGTCTTGTCTGTGGCTTCACCAGGATTGCTTGTCGCACAAACCCGAACAATTCCCTGGTCATAAATCTTCGGCTCAATCACTCTCTCAGTGCCTGCCTGAACATTCGGCGTCAGCATGCTATACACACTCGCACTTCCGGAAATGCACTCTTTCTCTGACTTAATATCTGTCCTCTTTGCCTGGTCTTTCACATACTTCTTATTCAGATAATCCAAAGCAAAAGAAGTTGACACATCCTTAAACCCGCACTGTTCCTGCCCCTGAACATTAATGCACATTTCCTGATAACCTGAAACATCTATGAAATCCTTGGTCTCAGATGCATATCCCCCTTTCTCAATATAACCAGAAGCAACACTTACTTGCGAGGCATCTGTGTAAAAAGAACTCCCCTCTGGACTCTTTAAATAAACACTGTAATAAACACCAGCGTCCTTTCCTGCATAAATGTGGTAGAACACTTTGTACTGCGATGTCGGCGGAACCGTCGCTGTTGTGAAAGTTGTCTCATGGAACCACCCATGATACTGCGAAGGCGAGTCAGGCTCAATCAATGCATCAAAAAAATCCCCGCTTGCAGGATACCTTGCTGAAATAAAATTCTTGCAAAAAGCAGTTCCAACCTCGTCTGTTGAACGCACCTTAAACGCTGCATAAGCATTAGCCCCATAATAATTAGTCATATAATCAACAGACTTCCCTGCATTTGCCCAGGCTGCCTGAACATTCAGATACTCTCCCCCGCCTCTTGTTAAAATAAATTCAATTGTTTTTGGGATAATAAGGTCCATAAACGGAATTGCCTGCTTCCAGAAAAACTCGCACAAGTAAATACTATGAATCTCGTCGCAAATCGCAACTGTCTCTCCTGTATCCAGGCTGTGCTGCAAACAATCCCCGTAATTTTTATAAATAGAAACCAAACTATCAATTCCTGCGTGAATACCAGTAAGGCAAACCGGGATTACAACACCTCCTTCAGCAGGGCTTCCAAAGTTCGGCAAACACAGCAACACACCTCCAATTATTCCTGACTGAACAACATTGCTGACTCTATACCTGCCTCCAAAATCACATCTGCTTTCAGGACACACAACAGGGTCGCAGACATTAAACATCAAAGCGCAATCTTCAGGAGACATAAAATCCTCACACTGGGTCCCGGGAAGACTCATCGCAGGATTCCCAACAAGGATTTTCTTACCCCTAATAGTAACTTTCCTAACTCCTGCTCCATATTCTCTTGATGCATCTCTTAAAGCACTAATTGATTTTCTTGCCCATTCATTTGTTTTTTCCTCACTAAGTCCTGTCAAAGCACCATCTGCCTTGTTAGAACCAACCCTCACACCAACACACTCATCATCCCTTCCCTGATTAAACTCCTGCTTTCCATTTTCCATAACATTGCAAAGATAAAAATACGACGGCATCCCAGAAGCATCATAAGAACTCATACCACTTGAACCAGAAGTTGTCGCAGCATAAAAACCCTTGTCCACATCAACAGGCACAATCGCAGGTCTGCCCTTATCTGCCCCAATTTCATAATAAATCACTTTTGGTTCTTCATATTTATTATTGTATGAAGTTTTGTCAAAAAGTTTAAACCTAACTTTAAATTTATTTGTTTGACCTGTATCAGTTAAAGAAATTTTTCCATCAGAATCTTTATTACCATACTCATAAGTTTTTTGAACAATTCCATTTTTATCAACTATTAATAAATAACTCTTTCCTCCAATATCATCAACATAAGGACGAACATAATACTTATCATATTTACCATCTATCCCACTAAATTTATTCTTAGCTTCTGCAACAGTTCTAAAATTAGAAACTCCAAACTCTTTCACATCTTTACTCGCACCAACAGTAACATCTTGAGCATCCCATTCAAGTTCACTATAAAGACTTTTACCAACATTATTTAACTGATAATCTTTATCCAACCTCTTCCAAATTTCTTCTATGTTTTTATCCGCCTTATCATCAAAAATTCCTTTTTTACTTTTCATATCCCAATAATAATTAAGATCTTTTACATATTGGTTATAATCCTGTGTCCCAAGATTTTTCTTTATCGCCTCCATCTCCTCCTTGCTAATATCAATTTTTCCATCTTCACTTTGAAAACTCTTTGGCAAATTCTTCAAAAACTCATCTGCATTTTCTAACTTCCCATCTTTATAAGAAATTTTATCATTTAATCTTTCACGATTAGTATTCACTTCAGCAAGTGCTTCAACACCCTCATTTATTTTATCATTATAACCCAGCAAACATTTTTGCATCTCCTTTGTCCCTTCTACTCCCTCTGCTTTACATTTATCCCTATACCATCCAGTAACCTCATGCCTTGCAGCTGCTTTCCCACTAAATCCTGAAAACAAATTCTTGACAGTTAAATAGGCACTTGTTCCAAGACAAGCAACCTTCATGCCCTTCACAACATTCCCTAAATTATCAGAAATCTTCTCCCATTTCTCAATTGTCTCATTCAAATTCTTAATCTTCTCCATAGTCTTTTCAGGAGAAAGCTGTATGGCCCTTTTCTCAATTCCAATCTTAAATGTAAAATCCGCCTCTGTCCCGACATTATCAATACTCGGAATCACACTAACCTTCGCCTGCTTTTTCAAATTAATCTCTGTCAAAACAATCTTATTATCCTCCCAAAAACTCTCCACAACATCTTCCTTCAACTTAAATATCTTATAACGCGGCTTCCCATCCTCGTCTTTATAATTCACTTGCACCTTTGCATAATCATCGTTAAGAGAAATCAACTGAACAAAAAACTCAGGCTCACCAGAGTCATCCTTTGAGGATTCATCTTCTGGCTCAACAATCTCATTCTTTGTCAAAACATAATCTTTATCACCAATACTAACTTCTGCACTATACTCTTTTTCACTTGGCTCATAAACTCCCTCAAATCTGATACTATTCGCAACACCATTCACTAAAATATTCCAACTTGCACTTTCTGAATTTGCAAGAGCATACTCATCACAAATATCTTCCACCTTGCTCAAATAACCTGACTCAGGATATCTCTGCTTAAACTCCTCGCAAAAAACAGCAGCACTTGCCTTCTGCTCAACTTCCTCAGCAAGTTTTATCTTCTCATACAGTGCAACCTCTCCATAACTTACATCCTCTAATTGCTCATCTGTTTTTTCCAAACTAGAATAACTATCAATAATCTCATCATAAGTTTTTATTGCGTTTTCATAATTTAATTTTAATCCATCACTAATTTTTTCCTCATACTTTTTAAGAGAATTACCATTTTCATTATAAACATCCACCACCAAACTATCTTTAACTAACACAAGTTCATTATTAGGTGTTAAATAAGTTTTAGGAACATAATTGTAAGCATCAAGAAACTTTGTATAAGAATCTATTTGATTATTAGTAATTTCTCCTTCTGTTAATCCAGTATCTATTTCCCATTGACCATCAACTAATTCAATAAGAACTTTATATTTAACATTTACAACTCCCCCATATTCATTTTGAAGTTCATTATCAAATCTACCCTCCTCTCCAAAATCCTCATCCTGTGCCCCTGCAAAACCAATAAAAGTTACATCTTCACCAAAAATAGTTTTCTCTTCACCATATTTAATTCCTTCAATCTCCTCCTTCTTTATATCAGGTGCATTCTTCAAATCCTTAACATTGCTTAATTTATGCTCAACACTTCTCGCAATCCACGACAACTTACTATCACTTAATTCTTCTAAATTAATTTCAGATTTATAAAAATAAACAATTAAATCTTCCTGTTTAATTGTATCAATAACTTCTCCTCCGCCACTTAGTTTCTTAGCACCAATATAACCCACATAAATCTTATCCTTAATTTTTTGCCCAAGTTCATAATTCTTTTCGTCCCCATCAACACTCAATCTAACTTTAGGAGCAATCTGAAAAGTAAAATCTTTTCCTCCACTATCTGTTCTGCAATAAATCTTGGCTTTTTGATACAAACCCTTCTTCTCAGGTTTAGTCTTAATAGAACATTTATTGTCTAAAAATTTTTCACCTTTAATAACTTCAACAACCTCTCCCTCAATTTCAAATTTCGCCCTTGTATCTGGAACCACCAATCCATCCAGCCTCAACTGCAAACTCGCAAGACAATAAAACCCCGGAATATTAATTTTCCCTGAAGTCTTGCCCTTTGTCAAACTCACACTTGTAAGTTTATTGTTCTTATCTTTGTAAATAGAAATCCTGGCACTATCCTTGTCAATATAATCTGCTTTCAAAAATCCCTTGCCTTTCCAAAATCCATACTGCTTGTATTTCAAGTCCCAATCCTCATCACTCATCTGCGGAAGATAATAAACTGCCTTCCCTATCCCAAAAGCATTTTTCACATCATACTTTATCCTCGCTGTCATGTTCCCTTGCACCCAGTCTGGCATTGCTGACTCATTTGGCTGCTTTTTCAAAACTATCACAACATAACCAATATTATTCAATACAGGAGAATTCAGCAAAGTGGACTGGCTCGTCTTAATCCCTGCATTCGCAGGATGAAACCCAACACCTGAAACCTCCTTGGGATAATCCCCTTTAAAAGAAATACTATCAATTGCCTCAACATCTATCAAGGGATTTATATTTGTTGCAACCAACTGGCAAAAAACAGGAACATTCTGCTCCTCAAGCAAATCACTCCTCACAACAGTCGGCGTGCACCCCAACGGAGAAATCTGAACAACAAAATCCTGTCCTGCCTGGCAAGCATCCTCACTAAAAGACCTTGTCAAACTTATTCCCTGCTTATTCAAATAATTAGAAGAACTTGTAGGAGGATTATACTGGGTAGTTGAACGACTATAAGCAGAAATAGAAACAATCAGCAAAATCCCTATTAACAAAAACATTCCAAATTTTATTTTTTTATTGGTTGTCATCTTATTTAAACCTCACATCCAAACCCATGTCCTCAAACAAAATATAATTGTTCTGCAATTCTTCAATTGATTTCGGCGTCGGCAAACTGGCTGCATTTATTTCAATAACATTCGCACCTGCTAATTCAGACTCCAAAATATAATAATTTTCTTTCCCTCCCCCAGACAATGCATTTGAAATAATCTGTGCAGGCATCTTCACTTCAAAGCACTCTTTCCTGGTCAATCCAAACAAACCCCCCAAGCCAGACTGAGGAACTTCAACACACTGCTCATGAGTAGTCTCCACCAACTTCAGCGACGAATTCTTGTAAACATACACACTAATTTCATACTGCCCCTCGCTCAACTCAACACTCTTTTGCTCAGGATAAACAATTGTCTTGGAAACTTCATCAGAAACAAAACTAATTATTGCATTGCCTCCTTTGTTTAAATTAACATCTAACTTGTAAAGTTTGTCAAGTATAATATCCACACCCCCGGTTTCAGTAGTTGAATAAAGATATTTCCCTTCTTCAAACCCTTCTGCTTTTGCCCGGACATAACCATTAACACACTGAGGAAATTCCCCTGCTAAACTTCCTGATTCTGTCTCTCCAATATCACAGATAACCCCAAGACAATCATAAGAAATCTCTGCTTCAACAGAATTTAATTTCGTGTCATAAACATTCACATCAACCAAAGTGTTTTTGTATTTACACAACTCCGGAACCCCAATCTCCACAGCACTAACACTCAAAGCTTTTCGTGGTTTATTTCCCTGGATAACAACTGCAACAGGGAATTGAAAAATCTCTTTACCTTCCTGAATCTGGATTAAAACAGGATATCGAACATTGTAAACAAAATGATACGGCACAT
The DNA here is from genome assembly GCA_023132255.1 of Candidatus Pacearchaeota archaeon. GTDB lineage: Archaea > Nanobdellota > Nanobdellia > Pacearchaeales > GW2011-AR1 > JAGLYK01. The sequence goes on along the minus strand of JAGLYK010000011.1, from coordinate 3,185 downwards.
AACAAAAACCTAAAATACCTAAACCAGGTTGATTGCCAACTGGCTTAGAGATCAAAACACTCCCATCAGAAGGAACAACCTCAAAACTACTCGGCCAATTTTTTGAATTAACAAACCTGACATCCCCATCAACAGAAACATCTGCAACAAAATATTTGTTCTCTTCTTTTCTCAAAGAATAATCTCCTCCTTTTGTTTTCAATGCCAAAGTATTCGCCTCAATTGCTTCCTGCAACTCGTCAAAAATCTCGTCAGCATTCCAGGTCAGAGGAGAACATGTCAACTCAACACCGTCGACAGGAGCATAAAGCCTCAAACTATCAACAGCATAATTTTCCAAAAACAAATCCTTCTGCTCTTTCTCGTAAATTTCTATTGCAGAATCATACAACATCCCAAGTTTTGAATCAACTTCCAGCTCATGATTTTTAACAACAAAACTATCTTCACCTTTTTCAAAACTCATCTCCATTTCCAAACTTACATCAACCCTTTCTTCCCTTATACTAACTCTTGCCTCTGCCAGGCCTTGATTAATCTCAAAACCCTGTTCATAATACTCATCAAAAACACACTTGTTTATTTTCTCTTCAATAAAATCCTCCAACTGCTTTTCCATTTCTTTCTTAGAAGGCACTTGCTCTTTCTGAATATTATTTCCTGAAACATAATACCAATAAGGAACAGGGTTTCCTAAAAAATTAAGTTGCGACGAAAAAGGCATGTATCTTGAACCTGGCTCAAAATCAGGCAGGGAAATCCAGCCTGCCTGGCTTTCCAGAATATCTATTCCAGTTAAAACCTTGCCTTCTAAACAAGATAAAAAATTATTATAAACAGGCTCGACACTCACAGGAATTTTCTCGCCAACAATAGAATCTCTAAAAGAATAAAAAACAACAGCCCCCCCAACAATAACAATTGCAATTATTATGAAAATCGTTACTTGCGCTTTCCTCTTTTCCATAAAAGAATAATGAAAATTATCTATATAAAGTTTATGAAGATTTACTTTTTCCGTAATCGAAAATAATTTATTGCTCCAAAAAGCATTAAAATCCCTCCAGCAAAAATTATCCAAGAATCAAACTTGGAAACATACTCAGGAATGCTGAAAAAATTAAAAGGAAAATTTATAAAATAAGCTCCAAGAATTAAATAAGCTAAAAGAATAAAAATATTCACATGCTTTTTCTTAATTGGATAATATTCCTCTTTTGCCATAAATATAGTTAAATAACATTATATTTAAATATTTTGGAAAGCAAGATTAATTAGTTTATGCGATTTCCATCGGATTGCAATAGAGAAATCGCTTCACAGGAACAAGAAGGGAAAATATAAAAAAACCAATAAGTTGGGAATTACGCAACTTCCCTCGGAGGCTCTTAAAGAAGTTGCTTACCGGAACAGAAAGGGAAGTTTACAAAAGAAACCGCAAGGTGTCTTTTGATGGTCTCATAGTCCAATGGCTAAGACATGTCCTTGACGTGGACAAGACCCCAGTTCAATTCTGGGTGGGACCATTAAGATGCATTCGTTAATAATAGATTAAACAAGAATGTATCTTCGCCATGAATAGGACAAATCAGTTTAAACAGAAAGGAAGTTTACAAAAGAAACCATTGGTGTCTTTTGAGTTCAATTCTGGGTGGGACCATTTTATATAAAACAATGCACAATTTTATTATCTTATTCTCCTAATCTTTTAGCCCCTGAAAATAGAGTGAAAAATTTAAGCTCATTGTATAATCTTTTTTAGTTGCTTTTTTTATCATAACTTAACTAAATAATGAAGATTATACCTCTCAAAAAATTCTTCATCTTTTTTATTTAATTTATTATATACAATTGAAATTCCAACAACCTTCCCGCCCAATTTTTCTATCATTTTTATTATCGCTCTCCCAGATTCCCCGCTTTCAAAAACATCATCAACAATTAAAACTTTATCTCCTTTCTTTATAGTTTCCTTGCCCAAATCCAGTGTCTTTTTCTTTTTTGTATAATCCTTAAACGACTTTCTGACAACAAATATTTTAGGAACTCTTCCTTTCTTTAAGATAGGGACAAAAGGCAAATTCATTTTGTATGCAATAGTTGGACCATAAAACACTCCTTTCATCTCAGGAGAAATAATTTTATCAATTGTTTTGTCTTTGAAAGATTTAATCATTAAATTAATAACTTTTTTATATAAAGAAACATCTAAAAAAATCAAATATCCACTATTCTCTTTCATCTGTTTTTTTAATTCTTCTTTTAGTTTCATTTTAACTTAAAGTAACTTTAATTTATAAAAGTAATTATCTACTATCTCTTTATGTTACCATAGATATATGTCATTGTCTCACACAAATTCTAACAATTCATTAACTTTAAAAACTAAATTTATGTTTCTTTTGACATGAAGATTCCAAAAACAACAAAAAGATTTTGCCCATATTGCAAGAAAAAAACAGAACAAAAAATAAAAATAGTGGGAACAGGATTTAAAAGAGGAACACTAACAAGAGGTTCAATCTCACGGGCGAAAAAAAGAGGATTGGGCACAGGAATTGGAAATAAAGGAAAATGGGGTTCAAAACCTCCAATAACAAAAAATAAAAGAAAATCAAAAACAACTAAAAAAACAAACATCATGTACACTTGCACTGAATGCAAAAAATCTAAATACCAAAAAAAAGGACAAAGAATAAGTAAACTAATACAAGAATAAAATGGCAATCGCAAAAAGAAAAAAGAAATTTTTTGATGTTGAAATACCCTTAATAAATAAAACAACAAATTTAAGGGCATTTGAATTAAAAGAATTAAATGGAAAATTCATGAAATATGATTTGACAAGAATCCTCAAAGGCAAAAGTGCAATCATTCAATTAAAAGTAAAAATAGAGAATGAAAAAGCAATTGCATCTCCAAGAAAAATAAGACTAATGCCTTCTTATCTAAAAAGAATGGTTAGAAAAGGAACAAACTATGTTGAGGATTCATTTTCTGTGGATTGCGAGGATTTTCAATTAAAAATAAAACCTTTTTTAATTACAAGACGAAAAGTTTCAAGAGCAGTTAAAAAAGCCCTGAGAGAAAAAGCAAGAGCAGAATTAATCAACTATGTTAAAGACAAAAACATAGAAACAATTTTTCAGGATTTATTAAAAAATCAAATACAAAAACCTTTAAGT
>JAGLYK010000010.1 GCA_023132255.1 Candidatus Pacearchaeota archaeon | reverse complement strand
GGATAAGAAATAACAAACCTTTTAAAATATCTCATTCTAATCTTAATTATGCGATTTCCATCGGAGGCTCTTAAAGAAATCGCTTCACGGAACAGGAAGGGAAATTCCAAAAAACCGCTTAGGTTTTTTTGACATGCCTGTATAGCTCAGTGATAGAGCAATTGACTTGTAATCAATAGGTCGGGGGTTTGAATCCCTCTACAGGCTTATATGCTATCGCAGATAGCATTTTATTGGAGTTCTAAGTCAGGTAAATTTTAAGATTTGTCTTGGGGGTCGAGCATTCGCACTTGCATTTATTTGTGAGCAAAGCGAATGTTATCCACAAGTGCGTGTGGGAGCAAAGAATCTCTCCGCAGGCTTATTTTAAAATCCTACTTCAACTTTAACAGCAGTACCATATGCAAGCATCTCTGAAGCTCCCTGCATTATCATGGACGTCATAAACCTCATCCCAATAACTGCATCAGCACCTTTCTCAATTGCGTCATTAACCATCCTGTTATAAGCTTCTTCCCTTGAATGTGCAATCATCTCAGTATAAGTCTTAATCTCCCCGCCAATAATATTCTTAAAACCCGCACCAATATCTCTCCCAATATTTCTCGCCCTAACAGTGCTTCCCCTGACAACTCCAAGAACTTCTGCAACTTTTTTCCCAGGCACTTCATTCCCTGTTGTGATAATTATCTTATTCATTTCTTAAACCTCCTTTCATTTGAATTTTTTAAATTTGAATGAGCAGAAATTTTTAATTTCTTCTTAGATTTTATCTGCTCAATTTGGTCTTCTCTTTTATTAAACAAAATAAAAATTCCAATAATTAAAATAGGTATTCCATAAATCCAAGTAAAGAAAACAGATTTTTCAGATAAGAAAAAAGGCAATATTATCAAAACCACTCCTGCAAAAACAGCAATTGATCCTGAAATAAGCCTGCTTATTGTATTCATAAAATAAATAAAAATTTAAGATTAATAAAACTATCTTTTTAAAATTAATAAATTATTTTTTGGATAAATAAAACCATCCACAATGTCGCATTAAAAGCTCCTATTATCCAGGAAAAAGTAAGGCCAAGCGTGAAAAAAGCAAATGCCACCAAAAACATTCCAAGAGAATTGAGAAATCCTGTTTGAATGTGTATAAAACCTTTTTTCTCTTTAAATCCTTGATAAACTTGGGGGATTAAAGCATATGCAAAAATTACATTCACTAAAGTTATTATCAAATCTTGCCAAATCATCTTAACACAAAAAATTCATAGTTTAAATTACTTTTTCTAAATATTATTCAAACATCCAATTCATCCATCAATAATCTCACATTTTCCATCATCAACTAAAATCTTAACTATTTCTTTAGGAAGATTTGCAATTTGCCCCTTCTCAAAACCACCCATTTTCTCACCTTCCAAATCAACAAACTCTGCAACATTCTCTAAAAAACAAACCAGTTCATTTTTTTGATTCTCTGTTTTTTTCCCGCTCAAAGATTCCTTAAGTCTCTTGTCTGAAGTATCTATGCATTTCATCAAATCATCAAAAAATTCTTTTTCAAATTTCAGCATATTCTCAAAATCCTGCTTTGAAATCCCTGTCTCAGCAGCAATCAAAATCAAGTCAAGAATCTTCCTCCTCCTCCTCAGCATAAGCTCCTTAAACAAAGTCACTGCATTCTCAAGCTGTTTCTTTGTCTTGACAATAACATCAGAAAAAACATCATCTTCTTTTAGAGCAATCTGTTTTTTCTCTTTCAAATAACTGGAAAAATCAGCAATAAACTTCTCAGATAATTTCTGCAACTGCTTGGAATATCTTTCTTTTCTCGCAGCTTCGTAAATATCATTGTAGGTAATCATATTACAAGAAATAAAAAGAGATTTTTAATGATTTCTATGGTAAAAGATGTAGGAAAATTATTTTCTTAATCCAGAAACTAAATCTTAGCGTCTTCAACTTTAATAAAGGGAAACATATCATACCAGTGAACTGACCAATTTCCACTATCGAGACCGCCAACGCACCACGCCTCTAAAATTGCTTCATCTCTAACATTATACCCAAATTGCTCCATCATAGTCTCGCGACCATACGCTTTTTTTCCCAATCTAAAGGTTTCACCAATAATTTCGGCAACCTCATCTCCTGACCTTGCAAATTTACTATCAACATATTCTGGATGTCCTAATTTTGTTAATATTAATTTATCTTTTTGTGCTTCTTTTTCTCTAAAACTTTTATCTAATGTTAATTCATTTCTTTTAAAAGTATAAACACCATCCCCTTCATTTTTCTTGTTAAAATATCCCCACCTACCATCAATATCTAAATTTGCTCCAAAAATATAAGGAGATATTTCGGGATGAGGCTCATATTGAGTAAGAGCACTGAAGCAACGATCAGAGAAAATTCGCTCAACACCAATTAAACCCAAACCAAATCTTGCAACTTTAGTCAATGTTTTATTTCCTGTTTCATAGGGCAAAATAACTTTCATAGTTTCACCCTTTGTTGCCAATAAAGTAGAAGTATTCCAACAACTATTAATTAATTCTGGGTTATTTTTAAAATTTCTAACACTTAAAAGTCTTATATCTGCTTCTGAAGGAATATACCCTCCTCCATCTTCCCATTCTTGAAGAAGTAATTGTGCTGTCTCTATAGGTATGCCAAAATCCCTAATATGATAATCTTCTCCTTCACAATGAGTTTCTATTGTTCTTCCATTCTCTAATTGAATGTCTTTCATATTTTCTCCACAAATCCAAACTTTATAAATCTTCTCATCTGTTACTTTTTAAAAATAGTTACACTACTTATCAAACCCAACTTTCTCAAACAATTCATTTCCTTTCATACTTCCTAAAACACCTTTTCTTGCTTCTTTCTCACAAAATTTCTTTTCTCTTGGAATTGAATTATTATAAAACAAAACAGGAACAGGGTCAGCAGAATGTGCCTTAAGTTTGCACACCGTAGAATGGTCTGCAGTAACAACAACTTTAATTTTGTTTTTAGGCGCAAACTTCCTCAGAAAATTAAACAAAGTCCTGTCAATATATTCCAGCATCATTTTCTTCTCAAGAGGCTTGTTATCATGCCCGGGCAAATCCGTCTCCTTAATATGCACATAAGCATAATCTGTTTTATTGCGATTCTTCTT
>JAGLYK010000001.1 GCA_023132255.1 Candidatus Pacearchaeota archaeon | reverse complement strand
TTGATTACAGGATTGTATGAAGGTCTTTGAACTCTCAAAACAATTCCTTCCCATTCTGACTTGAAATCCCCGTTCCATACTTTTATGTTAAGAGTGAAATCCTCACTCAAATCTTCTTTAAGCTCAAAAGGAACTTTAAGTTTTAATGTCTTCATGTATGTTTTGCCAGATTCAACATCAAAAGAGTCAGTTCTTGCATCAACATCCAGCTTGTCGCCTTCAATTTCTGCCTTAACTCTCACATTAGTTGCATCCTGCAGCGAATCAAAAAACACTTGCACAACAATTGTATCTCCAGCAATAACACTTATCTCACTATCACTTAAAACAACAACTCCGTCAACTTTGACCTTTTCAAATTCAGTCAAATCACCAGTAACTGTATAAGCACTTGCTGTAGCTACTAAAAACAAAGCAATTGCAGTTGCCACAAAAGAAACCATAAGGTTTTTTGTATTCATTTCCATTTTCTTATGTTTAGTTGTAAGAAAACTTTGTTTTCTTGAATTTTTGAATTAGAAGGACTTTATAAACTTTACGATGACAACAAAAAGTATTAATCCATAAGTTACTAAATGTTAGTAACACAAAGTGAACTATATTTTATTTTCTATAAATCCTCAACCCCAAAACACTATCTGCAATAGACTCAGGACTTTCATTAATGATTGTTGTATTCTTATTCTTTGGTAAAACTGAAATAAGTTTTCTTAAATCTTTTTCAAGAGTTTTAATATGTCTTTTTTCTCCTTTTTCACCAAACTCTATTCCTGAAAAATGAATATGCAATTCTTTGTGTTTTTCAAATTTCTCTAAGACCTCTTTGAATTTGTATTTTTTATATCTTGCTAAAATGTGTGCAAAGTCAATGCAAAAACTGCACTTAGTGTCTTTCACAAGCTGTGAAATTTCATTAATACTTCCAAAAACATTTATTTTCCCTGTTGTTTCAGGAGCAAGTTTTGGAGTGTATTTTTTCTTTTTTATTTCTTTTTGCATTTCTAAAATTTCTTTTTTAATTTTTTCATAAGTTTGTTTTTTATTAAATCCATTATAATATCCTGGATGAAAAACAACTCTTTTTGCATTAAGCCAGGTCCCAACTTCACAGCACTTCAAAATTCTTTGTTTGCTTTTTTTAATTATTTCTTTATCTTTAGAATTCAAATTAATAAAATAAGGTGCATGAATGCTCAACCTAATTCCCAACTCTTTTGCTTTCTTCCCAATCTTCACAGCATCTTCTTTCTTTTTGATATAAACTCCATAAGTAAATGCAATTTCACACGCCTTTAATCCAAGTTTGTGATACATTTCCAGATTGGAAATTGCCTGTTTAACTCCTCCAAGTCCTGCAGGTCCGAATTTTATTGTCATGATTAAGAAAAGGAAACTGGGTTTATAGGAGTTTTGGCAAATTGTCCACTGGGGGATTGATGAGTTGTTAATGTAAAATTAATTAATTTTCTATTTCTTTTTTTATATAATCAAAGGCATCTTTCCAATCTTCAGATTTTTCTTTGTTAGCATGTTGCCCTCTATATAAGAATAAATCATATATCTCTTTATTCTCTTTAGATAAATATTTTAGTAATTCACTTGACATATCATTTAATCTAAGTTTGCCATCTTTCTTTAAATCATACATTTTATTAGTAATTGCTTGAATAAAATATCTTACTTCCCCCAAATCACCAAAATGACGACTTCCTTGACTAACTATAATAAAAGGGATATCTTTTTTTAGAGCATATTCTCCAATTAATAGTCCTGAAGGTTCTTCAGATAATTCATTAAAAGGATTACTTTTATGTGTCCTGTCTCTGCCTCTAATCACTCCAACTTTTTCCCCTTCTTTTTCATATATTTTTTTTGCAGATACCGTTACTGCTGGAAAGAAAAGGTCTGTAACGATCCCTTCTATTTGTTTACTATCCAACAATTTGATTGCCTCTTCATAATTCACAGCATAGTTTATATTTAAACCTGATTCTTGATTAGCAACACTTTTTGATACTTCTAAAAATTTAGGGTTATCTTCAACAACTAATATTTCTAAAGGTTTTTTATTTTTCGTTTCCATTTTGTAAATTTAATTAGAAAAATGATATTTATAAACTTTCCTATTCTGTAACTACTTCAGAATTATATCTTTTCTTAAAAAAAACAAAAAAACCCAAGACTTTTTTATCTTAGGTTTTTACAAACTCAACAATTTAATGTTTGTATCATTTGACTTCGCCAAGGCGAATGACATCAAGATAAAACCTCATCATAAACTTAAAAGTTTTATCTTGGTATCTGTTGTTGCAAAATTATTCGCAACAATTATCTGACACCTTGCGTCTTCTGAAGCTTTGATAATCGCGGCTGTAACAGTTCCGTCAATTACAATTGTGTGCACTTTTTCTGTTTTCCTTAATGCACTGCTCAAACCCTTAACTGAAACTTTCTTAATTTCACTCAAAGATTCATCCAAAAGAATTGCCTTGCCTGTTCCCTGATTTTCATCTGAAAGTTTTTTTAATTTTGATTTGTCGTTATCACTTAATTCAACTTTGCTCTCGATGTTTATATCTTCTTTCACAGAGGGTACCTCGTCAGAGGTTCTCGTGCCGGGAACAGAGTGAGGCGGTACACCCTTGGGTGCCCTAACTTTATCAAAAAATATCCTATTTTTAAAAGCATACTCTTTAACAGAAAGCTTCTTTCTCAGGTTCATTAAAATTTCCTTGCCTGTCAGTTCCTCAACTTCTTTTCCATCAGGAGCAACTGCGATGTATTTCACATTGGCATTCTCAACCACATTCTTGATAATCAAGTTTCCTCCTCTGTCCCCGTCAACAAACAAAGTAATGTCTTTTTCTTCACTTAACTTTCTTATTGACTCCGGAAGCTTTGTCCCGTTCATTGCCACTGCATTATTAACACCATTCCTCATTAGGTTAAGAACATCTGCTCTGCCTTCAACAACAATTACTTCTTTGCCGGACAGGTCTCCGCACGGAAGTTTTTCATCCCCATATTCCTGGATTCCTGCCATCTTCGCCGCATCCTTTATCTCATTAGAAATTTCCCTTGAATCTGTTGCGCCTTTAATTTCAGTCATTAACTTTTTCGCCCGCTCAAGAATATACTCTCTCTTGCTTCCCCTGACATCTTCAATTCTCTCAACTTCTATTTGAGAATCACTCGGGCCAATCCGCTCTATTGTCTCAATTGCCGCAGCAATCAAAGTCGTCTCTGACTGGTCCAAAGCAGTAGGAACCTTAATAGAACCCATTGTTCTTTTACCTTCTCTTTTCAAACTAACTTCAATTCTTCCAATCTTTCCTTCTTTCTGCAGCTCCCTCATTTCCAATTCAGCACCAAGCAAACCCTCTGTCTGCCCGAAGATAGCCCCGATTACATCAGGTTTTTCCAGCGCACCCTCAGCTTCAAAATTCGCATGTATCATATATTTTATCGATACTGGACTTATTTTTGCCATCTTATTTATATTTATTTTATTTAATTGTCTGAAACCATATTGATTTCATAGAAAAATACCTACTAATTAGTCATCTACTTCTAATAGCCAAAGCTAAACTGAATTTGATAGTGATAGTAATAATAATATCGTGATATCTTTCTAATAATTATTCAAGAAAAAATCAGTTTTTAAAGTTTTAGGTGTGGATTTTTTAAATAAGTAGTTAGATTTTTAAAGAAGAATTACTATCTTAAATAATGAAAAGAAGCACTTGTAAAAAATTTTTGAAGCTTGGAATAGTTTTTATAATTCTTGGATTTATCTCTTTCATTGGATACAACGTTGCAACAACATCTATTTTTGTAAATCTTTTATTTTTAATGTTTTTATTATTGCCGATAGGAGGGATTATCTTTTTAATTATTGCTTGGTTGAGTTGGAATTCAGAAGAAAGTGAAGAAAGAAAAAGAGAAATTCATAAAGCACAACTTAAAGCATTAAAAAAAGGGAAGGTAAATATTAATCTAAAAAGCAAGATAAGGAAGTTGAAATAAAATGGGATTACTAAAATCCTTAGTAAAAATTGGTTTTGGAGGAGTTGTTGCGGGAGCAGTGGTAAATAGTGCAGTTAAAAAAGCTCACCAAACAACTCAAGAAAGATATGATGAAAAAATACTTTGGAGTAAAGGCAGTTATAATTATCAGAAAGGATTAAATATTAATCCAAGTAAAATAAGTAAAGTTTATGATTTTTTAATAAGAAATTCAGAGAAATCGGGATTTGAAATAGATGAAAAAGACAAACCAAATTCTTTTTCTTTTAAAAAAGGAAGTAATTGGGTTGGGGGAAAACAGACAATATCTTTTAATTTAGAAAAAATAAATAAAAAAATTCTTTTAACTATAAATACCAAATGGCATTTTGGGAGCAGTCCTCAAGGAAAAGATTATAAAGAGTTTATGGAAGAATCGGAATCTCTTGCTATTCTTTTACAAGAATTATTTTAGAAAGAAAAAAATTAAAGAAAAAATAAAAAAATAGAAATTTCATATACTAAAAGAATTAATTCTTTTTAGCAATTCTATATAATATATAAATTATTCCAACAAATAGTATCAATTTTCCATATTCAGAAATAATTATATTCATACCTTTGGTTAAATCTATAAAACTAATACCAATATACGTTAAAACTGCTATTAGTAAAATGTAATCTTCTGTTTTCATTTTTATACTCCATTTAAATTTAATTAAAATAATTTTAACTCTTTTCCCTTTGGGTTTACTTTTTCTTAGTAATCTCAGTGCACATGCCGGCAGCAACAGTTGCTCCTGCATCTCTGACTGCAAACCTGCTCATAAATGCATTGTCTTTCTGAGTTTCCAGGCACAAGTTTCCCTGCGGCTTGATTCTGACTTTTGCAGAATCTCCATTTTTCAAAAAATCAGGATTTTCTTTTATTGTCTCGCCTGTTTTTGGGTCAATCTGCGCAATCAACTCAACAAACTGGCACGGAACCTGAGCAGTGTGAATATGGAACACAGGAGTGTAACCTTTTGCCAAAACACTTGGGTGATTAATTACTGTGATTGTTGCAATGAATTCTTCAACAACAGGAACTGGCTTGGCAGAATCACAAACAACATCTCCTCTTGCAATATCTTTTTTTCCAACCCCTCGAATATTAATGCCGACATTATCCCCTGCATCTGCCTGAGCTAATGTTTCATGGTGCATTTCAATTGTTTTTAATTCTCCTTCAATCCCTGTGCCTGTTCTGCCAGGAAGAACCTTAACCTTCATGCCTTGTTTCATGATCCCGGTTTCAATTTTTCCAACAGGGACAGTTCCAATACCTGTAATATCATAAACATCCTGAACAGGCATTCTCATTGGTAAATTAGTTGGCAACTCTGGTGCAGGAAAATTATCAAATTGCTCCAGGATTGTTGGACCCTTGTACCAGGACATGTTTTCAGATTTCTTAACAATATTATCCCCTTTTAAGCCGGAACATGCAATAAATGTAGTTTGCTCAGGATTAATCCCAACACCCTGTAAAAGTTTCCCAACATCTGCCTTAACTTTGTTGAAAGTTTCTTCCTTGTATTCAACTGCATCCATCTTGTTTATAGCAACACAAAGATTCTTCACGCCCATTGTTCTCAATAACCATAAGTGCTCTGTTGTTTGTGGCTGAACTCCGGAAGGTGCGGCAATAACCAGGAAAGCAGCGTCGGCCTGCGAAGCGCCAGTAATCATGTTCTTGACAAAATCCCTGTGACCAGGCGCGTCAATAATTGTTATCTGCCATTTCTGCGTCATCAATTTCTTATATGACAAGTCAATTGTAACTCCTCTTTCTCTTTCTTCTTTAATATTATCCATAATGTAAGCAAACTCAAAGCCAACCTTGCCATGTTTCTCAGCTTCTTCCCGCAACTTTTTCATTTCCTGCTCAGGAACAAGCCCGCCGTCAAACATTGCTCGTCCAACTATAGTCGACTTCCCAGCGTCGACATGCCCCACAAACACAACATTCATGTTTGGTTTTTCCTTTGCCATAATTTAGTTTAGAAAAAAATAGTTTAAAAATCTTTTGCTTTGCAAAAGTTTTTAGTTTTGATGTGAAAGAGTTTGTTGGTTTAGAATTTTTATTGATTCTCACTTAATCCCTTCGTGCAAACTTTGCGAAGCAAATGTTTGTGCCCACAAAGAAGAAAACCAGTTTACTGGTTTTCTGACAACCCCTTTCTATCTCTTATCTTCCTGATAACATCTTTCTGCAAACTCATAGGCACTTTTTCAAATTCCTGTTCTAATATCGACGATGTCCCCCGACCTTCTGTTGCACTTCTCAAATCATTTGACCATCCAATCATTTCTGCAACAGGAATCTTTGCTTTCATCTGCGCCTCTGTTCCCTCCTGTTTTACTTCAATTATCTGTCCTCTCTTGCCTCCAACCAGTTTTGTAATCCCCCCTAAAAATTTGTCAGGCATTTCAATAACATGAATCTGCAGCGGCTCTAAAAGTGCAGAGTTTGCTTTGTCCATTGCACCTTTAATTGCCTCTCTCACAGCAGGATAAACCTGTGCAGGACCTCGATGAATAGCGTCCTCGTGAAGCCGAATGTCAATAAGAGAAACTTTCATTTTCGTGCACGGCTCACGCGCCAACGGCCCGGCATCCATCACCATTTCAAAAGCATCCATCACCATTTCAATAACTTCCCCAATATGAACCTCTCCCCTTGTCTCGTCCATAAAAACATTCCCCTTGTAAATATCCCGCACATTTCTGATAGCATTTCCATCCCATCCTAATTCAGAAAGTTTTTCAGCAACATCCTGATTCTTCTTCTTGATTCTGGCTTCTCTTAAATCGTTATTTTTAATTGCTTCATAAATATTATTTTCCAACGGCTCAACCATCATGTAGAAACTATTATGCTTGTTTGGGCTTCTTCCTTCAACACTTGGGGATTCTTTTCCAACAGTTTCCCGATAAACAATAATTGGTGCAGATGTCTGAACATCCAGACCTTTCTCACTTTTAATTCTATTCTCAATAATTTCCAAATGCAACTCTCCCATCCCAGACATCAGGCTCTCGCCAGTCTGCTCATTAATTTCTATTTTAATCGACGGGTCTTCCTTTCCAACCTGCTTCAGCACTTCAACCAGCTTCGGCAAGTCTGCTGCTCTTTTAGGTTCAATAGATTTTGTAACAACAGGCTCAAACAAATGCTTTATTGCTTCAAAAGATTCCATTTCGTTTTTACTGACTGTCTCTCCGGTAAAAACATCCTTTAGCCCGACAATTCCTATAATATTTCCCGCACTAACCTCGTCCACAATAACTCTCTGCGCTCCCTTGTAAACAGAAACCTGCTGAACCCTGACTTTTCTCTTTGCCAGGTTCATGTAAACTTCATCACCTTGTTTTATAGTTCCGGAAAATAATCTTCCGCAGGCAACTTCTCCTGCATGTTTGTCGACGACGATTTTAATAGGAACAAAAGCAGGGTTGCCTTTAGGATCGCAGTTTATCAATGACTTTCCAATTTCAGAATCAATGTCTCCGTGCCAAATTTTCGGGATTCTGTATTTCTGCGCGTCAACAGGATTCGGGTGATGCTTCACGCACATTTCCAGAACAACCTGATGCAACGGAGCTCTCTTCGCCAGCTCTTTATAATTCTCATTTTCATAAGCATCAATAACATCTTTGAAAGTTATTCCATTCTCTTTCATATACGGAAAACTCAAAGCCCAGTTGTGAAATGCAGAGCCAAACGCAACACTTCCCTCACCGACGCCGACTTTCCATTTTTCCTTGTAGCCCTCTGGCGCAATATTCTCAATCAGCTCATTAACATGTTCAATAATTTTAATAAACTTTTTCTCCATTTCCTGGGGAGTCAGCTTAACTTCCTTAATCAATCTGTCAACCTTGTTAATGAACAAAACTGGCTTAACCAATTCTTTCAGTGCCTGTTTCAAAACAGTTTCTGTCTGTGGCATTATCCCCTCAACAGCACAGCAAAGCACAATAGCCCCGTCAACAGCCCTCATTGCCCGTGTAACATCCCCTCCAAAATCAACATGTCCGGGAGTATCAATTAAATTAATCAGGTAATCCTCCCCGTCAATTTTATGAATCATGCTCACCGACGCTGAATCAATTGTGATTCCTCTTTCTGATTCATCCTCGTGAAAATCAAGAACAAGTTGCCTGCCCGCTGTTTCTTCAGACATCATGCCAGCGCCAAAAAGCAAATTATCTGACAAGGTCGTTTTGCCGTGGTCAATGTGCGCAGCAATTGCTATGTTCCTGATTTTATCCTGCTGTTTCATTAAGTCTTTAATCTCTACCATGTTAGAATATAAATTAATTGAGAAAATGGTTTATAAAATTATTTGTTGGTTGATGTTTAAGAAAAGAAACATTTAAATATATATTATTAACTGCTTTTTCTATGAACAATAAAAGACCTGTTGTACTTTTATCATGCGAATATATGAAACTGAGAGTTCCAAAAGATGAAATACAAATGTATAAATCTTATTTACAGGAGATTAATGCTCCAGAGAGAAATACTCCTAAAGAAATTTCTGAATTAAAAAAAGAATTATTAAGATTGGATAGGCCCCCCTCATTTGACCAAGAAGTTTATGCTCCTTGGTGCCAAAAACTAGACCAATTATGTTTAACTGTCGAGTCTGTAGTAATAAATGAGGGTTATGTCCCTATACAATTTATTTTAGCAAATTCAAAAAGAATTTTAAATTGCGAGCAAGCCAAATTATCAAAAGCCTGTTTTTTAGAAGATTTTATTCTTAACAAAATAGATGTTGATTATTTATAATTCAAAGAATAAAAATTTGTTTATTTATCTCGCACTATCTTCCCGAGTTACACGAGAACTATAATAATCTTCTATTGCTTTCCCCCCCATATATTGTGCTAATTCTTCAAGACCTTTATTCTCAAATATTTCTGCAGTTTTTTTAAATAATTTTTTCCAATCATCAGGTTCTCTTGTGTGTTCTTTCCTATAATCAATTTCTTGTTGCACATCCCTGCGCAAATCATAAAGCGGTGAAATCAATGTATCAACAATCTTTGAAAACAATGGGCGGCTTTTATAGCACTCTTTTACTTCCAAAAAGAATTCTTCTAAATTAAGACTATTCTTATTATATAAATCTGCCATCCAACATGTTCTATCTACAAAAAAATCAACATCTCTTTTTATTGCCTTAGATTTTTCATTAGATATGAACTTCATAAAATCTCTTGGATCTACTAACATTGTAGTAATTCTAAAGAAGTAACTATTTATAAATATTTGCTTTCTAATTTTTGAATTAATCTCTATCGTGCCGAGTCGGCTTGTGCCTCACTTTCTTTCTTCTTCCTAAGAGCAAAACTTTCCTGATTTTTTTCAGAAGCCATGACAATTTCATCTGCTAATCCCTGAACAATATTTTTCTTTTTATTAAATGCCTTTTCTGATGCCCCATGAATAATGTGCCTCAATGCCAGATTAACTCTTCGCAACGGGGAAACATCAACTGCCTGCGGATACCTCGCTCCCCCATATTCAATCGCAGTTGTCTCGTCCCTTGGAGCAGAATTCTCAATTGCTTTTATCAAAACCAAAACAGGATTTTGCTGAGTTCTTTTTTCTATTAATTTAAACGCATCCAAAACAATTTTCATATTTTTAGAATATTTTCCTGTTGTATGCCCAATCCCCAGTTTATGTTTCTTGCCTCTGTGCCCTGCAACAGCAAGTTTGTTCATCAGCCTCTCAACAATATTCACTTTAGTCTGCCCAAGCTTTCCAACATTTCTTCCCTGACTTTTCAAAATCAATTTTGGCTGAAGATTAATCACAGACTTCAAACCCTGGTCTGTCACTTTTATCTCACTTAAATCATACAAGTCAAAAATTTTAAATTGAGGTAATTGTGTTTCTGTCATTTTATTGGTCGTGTTTTATTTTGATATAAAATCCTGCCTGATTTCATTGTTTTCATTATTAGATCTTGTTTGGCTTTTTCAGTTTGCCAAACACTATATCCTCCAATCTGAAATCTCTCTAAATATGACCATCCTACACTTTTAGATTTGCGAGCATCATGTTTAATCCAATGTTCAAATTCTACATCAGAATCTGCATGAACCTTATCTGCTTCAATGAAAATATCAATGTCAGAAATTTCAGGATTCCAATTTCCATTATTATAACTTCCAAAAACCCTTATTTCTCTTACCCCTTCTAAAATTTTAGATTTTAGTATCACACTAGTTAATTGTTTAAGTTCACTTTCAATAAATGCACGATGATTATAACTTGCTCTTAATCTCTCGTCGTTTTTCCCTTCACACATTTTATCTTCTCCCCTTCCGGTTGACCACGCTTGGGCAGTCGCAGGAAAAATTGTTTACAATTTTTATGTTCATCTTCTCCCCTTCTCAATCTTTCCACTAACAAGTCTTGCAAGTGGCTGGTCATTTACTTTAATAACTTGAAATCTGATTCCGCGAATATCTCCTTTTGCTCTTCCCTGCTTCCCGCCAATTCTTTCAATCACAACTTCGTCATGCTCATCAATAAATTTCTGCGCAAGGTTGCCGGGAATAAAAGCCCCGACTGTCTTGCCGTTTTTAGTGAGCTGAACCTTGCAGCATTTTCTCATCGCTGAATTTGGCTGAGCAGCTTCTTTTTGAAACTTAGAAAGCACAAGCCCCTTTGCCTGACTCGCACCCTTCAGCGGGTCTGACTTCGCAAAAAGATTCAATGCCCGAACCTTATATTTCCGACACTTCCATCTAAACTTTGTGTGATTCTTTATTTTTTTCTTTGCACTTTTTAATCCCATAAATTTTTTAGAGGAAATTAGTTTTTAAAAGTATTGATTAACTATAATAATCCTTATAAATAAACATTAATATTTTTTGGTATGGAAGATTTAAAAAAAATACCAGAACAAGAACCGAATCCTAGGGGAGATTGGAGAATCTCAAAGGAATTTTGTGATTTAATAGACAGATTACCTCATTATTCTGGTGTTGTTTTAGAAGATGGCAAATCTGTAAATATTGGTTTTATGAGATCTCTTGGTTTTGATCCAATTATCCATTTAGATGCATATATTAAAGGAGCAATCTATGCGATACTTAAAGAAAGATTTGCTGGTACGTATTCCCCATTGAAATTAGAATCAAAAGTGAAAGAAAAAATTAATGGATTTATTAGTGAAGAATTATATACATTATCTCGTCCAATTCCATATACTTGTTCGAGTGATGAACAGTTAAAAAAACTCGGCAAAGAAGATAGTATGAAATAACCTCAAATAATCCTAAACTCCTTGTCAAAAAAATCCTTGACTATGCTTTGCATTTCAAGCAGCCTTCTTTTGTTTCTTCCAATCAACGCTGCCTTGCTGTGACTCCCTGCAGTAAGTATTATTTCGTGCTCTGCAACCTCCAGTTCATTAAACTTAACAGGACTAACAATTGCCTCAATAAATTTCTTTGCATCCTGAATCCCCCTCGGCTTCGCCACCACTTTTATTCTTTTCCTGAGAATCTCGTTCATCTTTTTTATATTTTTTCCTCCCTGCCCAACAGCCTGAGAAACAAACCTCCTCGGAACACAAAACACAATCGCCTCATTATACTTAAAACAATATCTTGTATTCACACGCGTAATTTTTCCAAATAAATTCAAATACCTCAAGTCCTGCATATTAATTGTATTCACCATTTTAAGACAAAATTTTTAGATAAGAATGTTTTATAAAGTTATTGATGCTTTTTATTTATTAACTTTGTATCAATCTTAAATGACTTTTTTCTATTTTATCACCATTTATTTCCATAAAATTTTTTATCAGTTCTTTTGGATACACTCTATCTTCTGCCCCATTTGCTAAATTGTCAAAATAAATCCTTTCTAATTTTTGATGAATATTTTTTAAAACATTCCTTTCTTGAGGATAAAGTGTACTAAAGTATCCCTGGGGCATTTTTTCTTCAATACATTCATATGTGTAAAGGAGAACATTATTACTCAAGTCTTTTATCAGCCTCCCTGAAATTCCGGATAAGCATTTATTTTTTGAATAGAAGATTAAATAATGCGGTTCACTTTTCCATAGCATCTTTATCTCTTTTTTAAGGATATTATAATCTAAACCATAAATCAAATTTTTTATAAATTTCTCTTCCCTGCGAATTCCCTTAATTACTTCAGCTTCCCGATTTCTTTTTTCCTTCTGTTCTCTAATTCTTGATAAATATTTATCCAAAGATTTCATATTAATTATAATTTATTTATTAGTCCTCTCAACAACTTTTGTCTTCGCTGTTTTTTTCTCCTCTTCTTTTTTTACTAAAGGCCCTATAACTTCAACAAGAAGTCCTGGCAGTCCTGTCCCGATTGGAACTGGCTGGTTGAGAATTATATTTTCAACAACTCCTGATAAATTATCTTTCCCGCCTTTTATTGTTGCATTCACAAACTGCTTGATAGGCATTTCAAAAGTTGCCCGAGCTAATATTGATGACTTCTGGGCAATAATCCCCATTCTCGTAACTCCTTTGACTTCCCCTGTATTAGTCATGGCGTCGGCAACCAACTTAAGATGCCTTTCATCAATGTCCAGTCCCTGCTCATTAATCACCTTGTAAACCTCGTTAATTATCAACTGCCTCGCAACTTCAATACCAAACACCTTTGCAACTTCATACAAGTCATTAGAAATTGTCCTTGCCTTGTTAACTTCTTTTAACTTAAGGACGTCTTCTAAATTCGTCCCCAATGTCATGATCATGTAATCCCGTTCCCTTTTCACAACCAAAATCTGCTCAACACTTTTTACTCCTGAAATAATTGTATGCTTGAGTTTTTCCTTGAGTTTGTAAATTTCCTTAAAATCCATTTCAGATGCATTTAAAATTATTGAGTCTGCTTTTTCTTTTGCATTAAATCCTAAATCATTAAGCCTGTCAACAACTGTCTTCGCAGAAACATGAGTTTGTCTCAAACCTTTCTTGTCAATCTTGATTTCAATTTTCTTGTCGCTAAAATTCAGGTTGATTTCAGATGTTATTTCTTTCAAAGTTACTTCCTTAATCTTTTCAGCAAAAACCTTTGCATCCTTTTCATTGTTATATTGCTTCTCCAAGTAAATTTCCATTTTTGGAGAAGAAGGTTTTTTTCTCGCATCAAAAACTTCAATTATTCTTGGAAGGCCTGAAGTAACCTGCATTTCTGCAACACCTGCAAAATGAAAGGTTCTCATAATCATCTGAGTTGAAGGTTCACCAAGAGACTGCGCAGTTACAAGTCCAATTGCTTCGCCTGATTCCAGTTTCCCACCAGTATGAATTTTTGAAACATCCATGCCGTCGCCGCCATACTTGAATTGTATAACACTGTTATTACTGTCTCTTACTGTCCCGTCATATTCGACTTTTAAATCCTGAAGAGCATTGGATAACCTTCTGTACAAATAACCTGACTTTGGTGTTCTTAATGCAGTATCCATAAGCGAGTCTCTTCCTGTCATCGCACCAAAGAAAAACTCGTCTGGTCTAAAACCTTTTATAAATGAGTTAGGAACAAAACCTCTTGCCCTCGGTGATAAGTCTTTTTGTTTAAAGCATGACAATGTTCTCTTGGTATAACCAAAATCAATTCTTCTCCCGCTTAAAACATTCTGTCCAAAGCAGCAAGCCATTTGAGTGATATTCAGGACATTACCCCCGCCTCCGGACATAATCATGTGGTTGACCGGATTGGTTTCAGGAAACTCCCTCTTCACGATTTCACCAATCTTTGTCCTTGCCTCATTCAAAACCTGAAGAATCTTTATCTCTCTTGTTTCCTCTTTTGTCTTGCCAGGAATTGCTTCAAGTGTCTGCTTATTATAAGATTCAATTATTTCTTTTGTTCTCTTCTCGGCTTTTCTAATTAATTCATTTCCAAATTCAACTACACTCTCGTGCAAATCAAAATCCTCGACAGAAACAGTTATACCCCTGTCAGATAAGTAATTTATTCCCAAACTAAAAGCATTCTTTATTGTCTCAAAAGTTTTCTCTCTCCCAACTACCTTGTCTAATTCTTTAATTAATTCTCCATTTCCTTCTCCAAAAATAGTCTTGTTTATTTCCCCTTTGATAATTTTACCATCTTTAATTTTTATTGAGTCATTTGAAAAATTAATCTTCGGCAATATCTTGGAAAATAATTCTATTCCTGAAATAGTTTTCTTTGAAACACTTGCATCAATCCCTGATTTGTAAAGTATCTGGTTTGCAGAATCTTTTGAAAAATCTGCTTTTCCAAACAAATAATTCCCGGTAATCGCATCTTTGACACATCCAATAAGTGCCGAGTTGTTTTTTGGGGACATTAAATTTTTCTTGACATCAAGAAGTATCTTTGCTTCTGCTCTCGCCTCTTCTGTTTGCGGGGAGTGAATATTCATTTCATCACCGTCGAAATCCGCATTATAAGGAGCACAAGCAGCAGGATGCAGTCTAAAAGTTCTTCCAGGAAGCACTCTTACAAAATGCGCCATTAAACTTCCTCTGTGAAGACTTGGATGCCGGTTAAACAAAACAACATCCCCATCCTGCAAATGCCTCTCTACCTTATACCCCGGAGAAAGTTCATTTATTATTTCTTCCTTAAGTTCAGGAGCAATCTTTTTCCTCTTACCATCAGGTCTTATAACATAATTTGCCCCGGGATATTTCTCTGCTTTTTCAATCAATTCTTTTAATTTTTCAATATTCAAGTCAGTAACAGTTTCGGCAACAGTAACCACCTTGGCAATTTCATAAGGAATTCCCACCTCATTAATTTCCATTAAAGGGTCTGGAGAGATGACTGTTCTCCCGGAATAATTAACTCTCTTTCCAGCAAGGTTCTTTCTGATTCTTCCTTCCTTGCCTTTAATTCTCTCTTCAATTGTTTTCAATGGTTGCCCGCTTCTGTGTCGTGCAGGAGGAATCCTCGCCACAGTATTATCAAAAAATGTTGTGATGTGAAACTGCAGCAAATCCCATAAATCTTCAATAATAACTTCCGGAGCTCCGGCATTTAAATTTTCCCAAAGTCTTTGATTAGCCCTTATGATATCTGAAAGCTTGTGAGTCAAATCATCCTCGCTTCTCTCGCCTGATTCCAAGATAATACTCGGTCTTACAGTTACAGGAGGGACCAACAGCGACGTCAAAATAGCCCATTCTGGTCTGCTTGTTTTAGGATTAACTCCAATTTTCTCAAGCTCCTCGTCCTTGATATTAACAAGCATCTCCCTGACTTCTGTAGGAAACAACCTTGTCTTCCCCATGTAAAAACTCGTCGGCTTGTCCAGTTTAATCTTCTCATTAGCAACACCGCAGTGAGGGCACTTCTTAGCATCCTTTGCTTTTTTTGCCCTTTCTGTCGGGGAATATTGCTCCAGTTTATTGTCTGCAAGAGTTAACTTCCCGCACTCATTACAAAAACATCTAAGCCCCAATTCAATCAACGGGATATATTTCAAGTGCATGATTGGTCTCGCCAAATCAATGCTCCCTGGATGCCCAAGACACTCCTTGATTCTTCCACCGCAAGTCCGGCATCTAACTCCAGGGTCAATCGCCCCCAATCTCAAATCCATCAGTCCCCCATCAACAGGATACCCGTCTATATTATACAGCTCAGGCGTAACTATTTTCGCAACTGAAAGTTTCTTAATCTGCTTTGGATTAAGTAAAGAAAATTTCACTGCTTGAATTTGTTTTTTTATTATTTTCATTTTAATTTGTTGATATTTTGTAAGGACAAGTTTTATAATTTCCTGAACAATATTTATCAAATCTTTCAGTATTTTCTCTTGATGCCATACAAATTACTAATTCAGGACAAAGATTTTCCTGGCTGTATGCACTAATGTTTGGTAAAAAATTTATTATTAATCTTCTTTTTTCTTCTTGGTATGCTTCATTTAATATCATCTTATTCATATTTGTTTTTTAGTTTTTGATTTTTTCAGAAAATTTTTATTATGTTTGAATGGTCCAAGAATTTTATTCTTTTTAGTTTTTTTTACATTTTTTGAAGATTTAGACTTGGGCATATCAAAACTTTTGAACAAAATTTCATTAAATTTTAATCTATCTTCATTAGAACAATTAAGAGTTACGAAGATTTTTTTATCTCCAAAAAATAAATCACACCTTATATCTACACTATAACCCTGAAGACCATAGTGTTCGTCCTTAACTTTTTTAAAATTTATTTTTCTACTTTCCCATTTTCCTTTTTTATCTTTATATTTTTCATACAAATCTATTTCTATATTTAAATCCATTATCAAAATTTTTGCGAGTTTTTCTATAACTTTTTGTTTCTTGTCAAAAATATAATAGTTATAATTAAATTTCTCAAGATTTCCAATAGAGTGAAGTACTAATTTTTTCTTTTTACTTTTTTTCTTTTCCATTATCTTATTCATATTTGTTTTTTAGTTCAAAACTTGTGTGAATATGCAGGCTCTGCAATTCCTCAAGCAATAATTTAAATGCATATGAAACTTCAACAGGTTCAATAGTCTCGCTGTTGCAAATCGGGCATAGGATTTTGTTTCTTATATTGTCCTCTATTCCAATGCTCCCGCACTCTGAACATATGTGCAATACAACTTTGTCTGAATCATATCTTTCTTTCAACAGCAACGACGCACCATGCGCAACAAGTGCCTGCTGCTCCATCTCACCCAGTCTCAATGCACCGCCTCTTGCTCTTCCTTCAATTGGCTGTCTTGTCAGCAACGCAACCTTGCCCGAAGCCCTTCCATGAACCCTGTTCCCGACCATATACTTCAACTTCAGATAATACAAACTTCCCACAAATATCTTCGCAGTCATTCTCTGTCCAGTAACCCCATTATACATGGTTTCTTTCCCATCATATCTAAATCCTAATTTATGCATCTGAGCTTCAAGGTCCTTTTTACCAACACTTGAAAAAGAAGTCCCGTCGACAATATCTCCCTTTAAACATCCAACCTTGCCTGCAAGTAACTCCAGCAAATAGCCAACAGTCATTCTGCTTGGAAGTCCATGAGGATTGAACAGCACATCTGGTCTAATCCCATTTGAAGTAAAAGGAACATCCTCTTCAGGAATTATCATCCCAATAACACCTTTCTGCCCGTGGGCTGTCGCATACTTGTCTCCAAGTTCAGGAATTCTTTGGTCCCTGGTTTTAACCTGGACAATTTTATTACCTTCATAATCTTCTGTTATAAATACAGCATCAACAATTCCTTTTTCTTCCTGTCTCAATGCCACACTTGATTCCTTTTTTGTCTTCACTGAAATTTCCCTTGCTTCAGATAAAAACTTTGGAGGTGACGTCTTACCAATCAAGACCTCGCCGTTGGCAATCTCTGCTTCAGGATAAATAACCCCATCGTTTTCTAAAAATCCATAACTTGATTCCATTCTATATCCTGTTGTATCTTTTTCCGGGATTACAATTTCATCCTTCAAGCCACCTGCATAATTCATCTCAACTGCAGAATAAGGCCTGAAATAAAAACTTCTTCCAACTCCCCTGTCCAGGCTTCCTTTGTTGAACACCAAGGCATCTTCCATGTTATATCCTTCATAAGTCATAATCGCGACAACTAAATTTTGTCCTGCAGGATATGTATTTAGTGTGTCATATACAAAACTTCTGACAATTGGTTTTTGAGGATACTGAAGAATGCTAACGTCTGTGTCAAGTCTGCAATGATAATTCGCAGCATACAATCCAAGAGCCTGCTTTTGTGTCTTGCTTCCTCTGTTCAGCCTCGAGCTCTGGTCATGATTTCCATAAGGGACAAGCGATGTCACAACACCAAACAAGTCAATCGTGTCTATTTCAAGATGAGTATGCTCAGCAGTTACTTCTTCCTTGTACAATGCAACCAAAGCATTTTCTTCTTCTGCAGCGTCGAGATATTCTATCACCCCCTGCTTTACTAATTCTTCCCATGTTAGTTCTCTTTGCTCTAATTGAATTAAATGTTCATTGTTTAATTTTGGGGCACCATTCTCAACAATTATCAAAGGTCTTAATGCTCTCCCTCTTTCTGTTGAAATTAAAATTATCTGAAAGTCAGAATAATCCCTGATATTCATCTGCTCTGGAAGTTCGTTGTCCCTTCTTCTTTCTCTTATCCTGTCAACAAACTCTTTTGGCTCTTTCACCACTCCGATAAATTGTCCATTAAAGAAAACATCTTTGCCTTCTGCACCATCTATTTCTAATCCTTCTTGCTCCAATTCCTTCAAGAATTTATTCTCGTCAAGATTAACTTTTGTGGAAACCCTGCTAAGAATTGCAAGATTCTTTCTCAAACCAATTTCTGTCCCTTCAGGTGTTTCTATTGGGCAGAATCTTCCGTAGTGTGTTGGGTGAAGTGTCCTCGCCATGAAGTTCTCTTGGTCTGAAGGCAGCATGCTCGAGACTCTCTGCAGTTGCGAAATCATATCAAGATAATTTGTTTTCTGCATGTTTTGAGTGACCCCGCTTCTCTCTCCTGTCCAGCTTCCTGTAGCAATCGCAGATTCAACCCGATGAGAAAACAATGTAGATTTTGCAATTATCTTGATTGAAAAAATTTTTCTCCTCTTGGAAGCTTTTTGCAGCGAGTATTGAATATCCCTGATTAAAATACCCAGATTAACTCTAAATAGCGTCGACAACAAATCCCCTGAAAGTCTGACCCTCTTGTTTGCATAATGGTCCTTGTCTGTTCTTAAATCAGGATTTTCCTTTGCTATTATCAACTGCTTTATCAACTTGCACAAGGTTACAGCTTTTTTCCACCTGTCTTCTTTTCTCTGCCCAATATGCGGAAACAAATAAGAATCAATTCTCTGCTTCACTCTGTCAAGAATCTCCTTTTGTGTCCCTTGCAAATTTGTCTGCTCTGCGATATACATCATTGCATCTTCTTTAGTCGCCAGGTCCACAAACTCATAAAGATTAACAATAACACTATCTGTGTCTTTTCCAATATACTTTGCAATATCCGCCTCTTTTGTCAT